>NZ_JBHWBZ010000034.1:0-11966 GCF_042735475.1 Kitasatospora sp. NPDC059577
GTGGTCAACTGCGCCGCGTGGACGAACGTCGAGGGCCCCGCGGCCCCGGTGGTCGCCGCCCCCCCCCCCAAACCCCCCCCGGGGGGCCCCCCACCCCCCGGGGCCCCGCCTTTGGCCCCGGCCCGGGGGCCGGGACCCGCCGGGCCCGCGGACGCCGGGCCTCAGGACACCGAAGCGGCGTTCTCGGCGAGGACCGCCCGCAGCCGGGTGGTGCGCGACTGCGCCGGGCGCTCGGCGACGGCCTGGGCGAGCGCCGGACCCGCCGCGTGCACCACGGACAGGTGCCGCTCGGCCCGGCCGAAGGCGGTGTAGACCCACTGCCGGGTGAGCGCCGGGGCGGCGTCCTCGGGGAGCACGACCACGGCGCCCGGCCAGCGGCGGCCCAGCGCCTGGTGGGCCGTCAGTGCCCAGCCGTGCCGCAGCCGGGCGGCCTCGGCGGGCGGGACCGTCCGGCGCGAGCCGTCCGCGTACTCCAGGTGCAGGCCGGTGGCGTCGGCGTCCAGCACCCGGGCCGGGTGGGTGACGCCGGGCGCGGGGGAGTCGACCACCCGGTCGCCCGGGTCGAAGCCGCCGAACCGGCCGGGGCCGGGGTTCAGCCGCGCCTTGGCGGCCGCGTTGAGCACCCGGGTGCCGGCCGCACCGCCGTGGCCGGGGGTGAGCAGCACCACCTGCTCGGCCGGGATGCCGAGGGCGCGCGGGATGGAGTCGGTGAGCAGCTGGACGGCGCGGTGGACGGCCTCGCCCGCGTCCTTGGCGGTCAGGATGACCACCTCCTTGTCCGGCGCGTCGACCGGCTGGAGCTCGCCGATGCCGACGCCGGAGACCAGCTCGCCGATCGGACCGAAGTCCGGGGTGCGGGAGGCGACCGCCGGGCAGACCTTGGCGGCCAGCAGGTCGGCGAAGATGCGGCCCGGTCCGGCCGACCAGAGCTGGCCCGGGTCACCGCTGAGCACCAGTCGGGTGCCGTCGGCGAGCGACTCCAGGACGGTCGCGGCCAGTTCCAGGTCCAGCAGCGGTGCGTCCAGGACGACCAGCAGGTCCAGGGCGAGCATGCCGTCCGGGGTGCGGCCGGGGCCGCCGGCGCCGGAGAGCAGGTCGGCGAGGGTGGTGACCACGGGGGTCCCGGCCTGGGCCTCGGCCCCGGCCCCGGCCGCGTGGAGCGCGGCGAAGGAGTCCCGGCCCTGGTCGGTCCAGGCGGCGGCCCAGGCCCGCAGCCCGAGGCCGCGGGCGGCGGCGATCAGTGCGGCGGGTTCGGCGCGGGACGCCTCGCCGCCGGTGTGCAGCACCAGGGCGCCGTCGGCGACGGCGCGGATCAGGGCGGTCGCCGAGGAGGAGGACGCGGCCGCGGCGGCGGCCTCCCAGGCGGTCGGCCCGGGGGCGGCGGGGGCACCGACGGCCTCACCCGGCTCACCCGGGCCTTCGGCCTCCGCGCTGTCGCCCTCCTGCTCTCCGGCGTCCTGCTCCTCGGCCCCGGGGGCGGCGTCCGACGGGACGGCCTCCTGCTCGGGCCCGGCAGCGGCAGCCTCCTCGGCGTCCGCCTCGCCGACGTCCTCGCCCGGGACGAAGGTGGCCATCAGCTTGACGAGTTCCTCGGCGAGGGTGTCCTCCGCCATCGCCAGCCGCTCCAGTGCGAGCAGCGTCCGAGTCGGCGGCTCGTCGTCGTCCTCGCCCCCGGCCGCGTGCGCCTCGGGGCCGGTCAGCTCCTCCTGGGAGGGCAGCACCCGCCCGTCCTCGACGGCGGACTGGATCGCGGCCGCCGGGTCGGGCATCCGGAGCCGTTCCAGCCCGGCGGCCACCTCGGCCAGGTCCAGGGCCGAGTGTCCGCGCAGCACCGCCTGTTCCAGCAGCCACGGCACCAGCGCCCTGGCGCGGCGCGGGTCGCCGGGCCCGGCGTCGGGGCCCAGCAGCCCGCGGGCGAAGCCGTCCGCCTGCTCGGGGCGGACGCCGGGCAGACCCAGCACCGCCCACGGGTCCGTGCGCAGCCGCTCGGCCGCGCCCTCGCCGAACTCGGCCACGGCGGCCGGAGCCAGGTCGGCCGGGGCGCCGCCGGCGGTGAGCACCGCGGCTGTCGCCCGGAGCGCGTCGTCGGGCTGCTCGTCGGGCGCCCCGGTGGTCGCCGCGGTCGCGGCCACCGCAACCGTCGGCCCGGAAGGCCCGGAAGGCCCGGAAGGCCCGGACGGCCCGGACGGCGCGACCGGCGAGGCGGCGGCCGGAGCCGCGGCCTGCTCGGCCTGCTCGCCCGGTTCCGCCGGTTCCGCCGTTCGCTGCGCCGGAGCGGCAGCGCTGCCGCGCGGACCCGGGCCCTCGGGCCTGGCCCCTCCCAGCCCCTGCGGCCTGGTGCTGAGCATGTCCTTCCGCAGCTGCGCGACCCTGGCCGCCTTCTCCTCCGGAGTCAGCTGAGCCCCGCCGGTCCCCTCCGGAGCGCCGTTGCCCGTGTCACTCATCGTCGTCCGCTCCAAAGGTCACTCCACTGCACGTTCCGCTCGACGATCCGGCCCGGGCCTCACAGCTCGGTCCACCCCTGGTCCGGGTAGCGGTGCACCGGGGACGAGACGTCGTCCAGCGCGCCGCGGATCTCACCCGGAAGCGTAAGCTCCTCCACCGACAACGCCGCCTGCAGCTGTGCCACCGTCCGCGCGCCGACCAGGGCGCTCGCCACCCCGGGCCGGTCCCGGACCCAGGCCAGCGCGACCGCCAGCGGGCTGCTGGCGAGGCCGTCGGCGGCGGTGGCGAGGGCGTCCACGATCCGTCGCGAGCGCTCCCCGAGGTACGGCTGGACGAAGCCGGCCAGGTACGGGGAGGCACCGCGCGAGTCCGGCGGGACGCCGTGCCGGTACTTCCCGGTGAGCACCCCGCGGCCGAGCGGGGAGCCGGCCAGCACCCCGATCCCGGCGTCCAGTGCGGCGGGAAGCGCCTCCCGCTCGATCCCGCGCTGGAGCAGCGAGTACTCCAGCTGCGCGCCGGCCGGCGGCACCCGCCCGTGGTGGGCGCGCTGCCAGGTGGCGGCCTTGGCGAGCTGCCAGCCGCTGAAGTCGCAGACCCCGACGTAGCGGGCGCGCCCGGAGGACACGGCGATGTCGAGGGCGCTGAGCGTCTCCTCGACCGGGGTCGTCGGGTCGAAGGAGTGCACCTGCCAGAGGTCGACGTAGTCGGTGCCGAGGCGGCGCAGCGAGGCGTCCAGGGCGGAGAGCAGGTGGCCGCGCGAGCAGTCGAAGCGGCGGGCGGACTCGGGGACGCTGCCGGCCTTGGTGGCGATGACGAGTTCGGAGCGGGGGATCAGGTTGTCGGTGAGCCGGGACAGCAGGTACTCGGCGCCGCCGTCGGCGTACACGTCGGCCGTGTCGACCAGGTTGCCGCCGGCGTCCACGAACGCCTTGAGCTGCTCGGCGGCCTCGTGTTCGTCGGTGTCGCGGCCCCAGGTCATGGTGCCGAGGCCGAGCCGGGAGACCTGCAGGCCGGTGCGGCCCAGGTGACGCTGTTCCATCGGACGGGCCCTCCACTGGCCGGTGGCCCCGGGTGCCCCGGCAGCCCTGTGAACGCGCAGGTGGGGCAGAGCGCTCCCCACGTCGGCCGAGCGTAGCGGCCGGTGTGCGGACAGGTGCGGAGACCCGCAGAACGATCATCGCCGGGGGTGCCGCTCGCCCGCGCGCCCGCGGGGCGGGGCGACCGTGTGACCCGGCCCACCACTACCCGTCAGTAGCATGTCGGGCGCGGGCGCGGTTACCCTCGGCCCGACCCAACCCACTGGAAGGTGCGGCAGATGCGACTCGGTATCAACCTCGGCTACTGGGGACTCGGCATGGACGCCGACAACATCGCCGTGGCCCAGGAGGCGGACCGGCTCGGCTACGCGGTCTGCTGGGCGGCGGAGGCGTACGGCTCGGACGCCGCGACGGTGCTCAGCTACGTCGCCGCGAAGACGGAGCGGATCGACGTCGGCTCGGCCATCTTCCAGATCCCGGCCCGCACGCCGGCGATGACCGCGATGACCGCCGCGACCCTGGACACCCTGTCGGGCGGCCGGTTCCGGCTCGGCCTCGGCGTCTCCGGCCCGCAGGTGTCCGAGGGCTGGTACGGCGTGAAGTTCGACAAGCCGCTGGCCCGCACCCGCGAGTACGTGGAGATCATCCGCAAGGCGATGTCCCGCGAGCGCCTGGTCCACGAGGGCGCGCACTGGACGCTGCCGCTGCCCGGCGGCCCGGGCAAGCCGATCAAGCTCACCGTGCACCCGGTGCGCGAGCAGATCCCGCTGTACATCGCCGCGATCGGCCCCAAGAACCTGGAGCTGACCGGGGAGATCGCCGACGGCTGGCTCGGCATCTTCTTCTCGCCCGAGCACGCCGCGATGTCCCTCGACCCGCTGACCGCCGGTCGCGCCAAGGCCGGGAGGACGCTGGACGGCTTCGACCTCTGCCCGACCGTGAACCTCGCGGTCGGCGAGGACATCAAGGCCGGGGTCGACGCCCTGCGCTCGTACGCCGCGCTCTACATCGGCGGCATGGGCAGCAAGGAGAAGAACTTCTACAACCAGCTGACCCGGCGGATGGGCTACGAGCAGGCCGCCGACGAGATCCAGGAGAAGTACCTGGCCAGGGACTACGCGGGGGCCGCGGCCGCCGTTCCGCACGACCTGATCGACGCCACCTCGCTGATCGGCGACACCGCCCGGATCGCCGACCGGATGCAGGCCTACGCCGACGCGGGCGTCACCACGCTCACCCTGGCCCCCTCCGGGTTCACCCTGGACGAGCGGATCCTGGCGCTGCGCACGGGTGTCGAGGCGCTGGAGCGGGCCGGGCTGGCGTAGCGCCGGACCGGCGGCGCGGACCGGGGGTCGGCGGCACTACAGCCAGTCGTGCCGCTTGAACACCCGGTGCAGGACCACGCAGACCGCGGCCATCAGCACCAGCACCGCCGGGTACCCCCAGGGCTGGTGGAGTTCGGGCATGTCGTCGAAGTTCATCCCGTAGATGCCGGCGATCATCGTCGGCACGGCGGCCAGCGCCGCCCAGGCCGAGATCTTCCGCATGTCGTTGTTCTGCTGCACGCTGACCTGCGCCAGATTCGCGTTGAGGATGTCGGACAGCAGCCGGTCCATGCCGTCCACCTGGTCGTTCACCCGGGCCAGGTGGTCGGCGACGTCCCGCAGGTAGGGCGCGGTCTCGGGGCGGACGAAGCGGGTGCCCTGCTCCAGCGTCAGCATCGGTTCCAGCAGCGGGCCGGTGGCGCGGCGTACGGCCATCACCTGACGCTTGTAGCCGTAGATCCGCCCGGCGGTGTCGCGGCCGACCCGGCCGGGGGTGAAGATGTCGGACTCCAGCTCGTCCAGGTCGGTCTGCAGTGCGGTGGTGACCTCCATGTAGCCGTCCACGATGGTGTCGGCGACCGAGTGCAGCACCGAGCTGGGGCCGTAGCGCAGCAGTTCGGGTTCCTGTTCCAGCAGGGCCCGCAGGTCGCCGAGCGGGCTGTCCTGGCCGTGCCGGACGGTCATCACGAAGTCGGGGCCGAGGAAGACCATCACCTCGCCGACCGTGGTGACGTGCGCGCCGGGGGCGTAGCCGAGGGTCTTGAGGGCGATGAACAGCGAGCCCTGGTAGGCCTCGACCTTGGGGCGCTGGTGGGCGCGGACGGCGTCCTCGACGGCGAGCGGGTGCAGCCCGAACTCCTCGCCGACGTGGTCGAGTTCCTCGGCGGTCGGCTCGAAGAGGCCTATCCAGACGAAGCCGTCCGGACCGGCCGCGCGGGCGGCGGCGAGCGCGCCGGCCAAGTCGTCGGGGGCCTCGATCCGGCGGCCGTCGCAGTAGGCGGCGCATTGGACGATCATGCGTGCCATTGTCACCCGGCCGCGGCCGGGCGAAACGGACCCGGGGTGGAACGGTTCGCCGGGAGGAGCGCCGACTCCGGGTCGGAGCGGGCCCGGAGCGCCCGGAGCGCCGGGCGCGGGACCGCCCGGTCAACCGACGGCGACCGGACGGCGACCGGCCTCCACGGCCGGGCCCGGAGGCCTTAGGCTAGGCCCCATGCCCACCCTGCTGCTCGTCCGTCACGGCCGCTCCACCGCGAACACCGCCGGGATCCTGGCCGGTTGGACCCCCGGCGTCGACCTCGACGACACCGGGCGGGCGCAGGCCGCCGCGCTGGCCGACCGGTTGGCCGGCGTCCCGCTGGCGCGGGCCGTCAGCAGTCCGCTGGAGCGCTGTCGGCAGACGCTGGCGCCGCTGCTGGCCGCCCGGCCCGAGTTGGGCGGGCCGGCCGAGGACGACCGGCTGGGGGAGTGCCACTACGGCGAGTGGACCGGCCGGCCGCTGGCCGAGCTGGCCAAGGAGCCGCTCTGGCGCACCGTCCAGGACCACGCCGCCGCGGCGGCGTTCCCCGGCGGCGAGTCACTGCGCGAACTGAGCCACCGCACGGTGAGCGCGGTGCGCGAGTGGAACGGGAAGATCGCCGCCGAGCACGGCGAGGACGCGGTCTGGATCGCCTGCTCGCACGGTGACGTGATCAAGGCGGTGGTGGCCGACGCGCTGGGCCTGCACCTGGACCACTTCCAGCGGATCAGCGTCGAGCCCTGCTCGGTCACCGCGATCCGCTACACCCCGCAGCGGCCCTTCGTGCTGAGAATGGGCGACACCGGTGACCTCGCCTCGCTGGCGCCGAGGAGCGGCCCGGCCCCGGCCGCCCCGGTCGGTGACGCGGTGGTCGGCGGCACCGCCTGAGGGGCGCCGTCCGAGCGGTACCGCCCGCGACCCCCGAGGCGCGAGCCCGTGGCGCCGGCTGCGGCGCAAGCCCGCGACACCCGTCCGGGCGGCACCGCCCGCGCCGCGGTGTGCCACCCGCCCGCGGCCGTCGGCTCGGCTCCCCGGCCGGAGCCCGAAGGTCGTAGGGTGACTAACGAGTCCGAACACCCGCGATCCCCCACGGCGGATCCGCGCCGACCGACACGATCCGGAGCGAGAGCGTGACCCGTCAGGTCTTCTTCTACGACCAGCCCGAGCGGTTCGTGGCCGGCACCGTCGGCCAGCCCGGTGCCAGGGCGTTCTACCTGCAGGCCAGTGCCCGGGGCCGGATCACCAGCGTGCTGCTGGAGAAGACCCAGGTCGCGGCGCTCGCCGAGCGCATCGAGGAGGTCCTGGACGAGGCGCTGCGGCGCAGCGGCGGCGACGCCTCCATCCCGGCCGCCGCCCCGAAGGACCTGCTCGACACCGCCCCGCTGGACCTGCCGCTGGAGCAGGAGTTCCGGGTCGGCACGATGGCCCTGGCCTGGGACAGCGTGGACGGCTGCCTGGTGGTCGAGGCGCAGGCGCTGGTCGAGGAGGAGGAAGAGGAGGAGGCCGCCGCCGCGGTCTTCACCGACGACGACGCCGGCCCGGACATGCTGCGGGTGCGCCTGTCCGGCGCGATGGCACGGGTGTTCGCCCGGCGCGCGCTGGACCTGGTCGCGGCGGGCCGCAAGCCCTGCCCGTTCTGCAACCTGCCGCTCGACCCGGAGGGCCACCTGTGCCCGCGCGCGAACGGCTACCGGCGCTGAACACCGAGACGCCGCCGCAGGCCGATCCGGCGGCCGCCGCCGCGCTGGCCGCCGATGTGCCCACCGCCCTCGCGCTGCTGCGCCAGGGCGAACTGACCGTGCACGGTCGGCTGACCGAGGCCTCCAACGCCGCGCTGTACTGCACGGTCGCGCACGGATCGCTGAGCGCGCAGTGCGTCTACAAACCGGTGGCCGGGGAGCGTCCGCTCTGGGACTTCCCGGACGGCACGCTGGCCGGCCGCGAGGTCGCCGCGTACGAGCTGTCCGCGGCGACCGGCTGGGCGCTGATCCCGCCCACCGTGCTGCGGGACGGCCCGCACGGGCCGGGCATGGTGCAGCTGTGGGTCGAGCCCGACCCGGGGGCCGATCCGCTGCTCGCGCTGCAGGACCCGCGCGGCCCGGAGGCGGGCTGGCTGCCGATCGTCCGGGCCGAGGTCGAGGGCGGGCGCACCGCGCTGCTGGTGCACCACGACGACCGGCGGCTGCGCCGGCTCGCCGTGCTGGACGCGGTGCTCAACAACGCCGACCGCAAGGGCGGTCACCTGATCCCGGCCGCCGACGGCCGGGTGTACGGCATCGACCACGGCGTCACCTTCAACACCGAGGGCAAGTTGCGCACCCTGCTCTGGGGCTGGGCGGGGGATCCGCTGCCGGCCGAGGCGCTGGAGGTGCTGGCCGGGCTCGCGGGGCAGTTGGACGGCGAGCTCGCCGAGCGCCTCGCCCCGCACCTGACGGAGGCGGAGCTGGACGCGACCAGAGCCCGGGTGGCCGAACTGCGTGGCTCCGGCCGCCATCCGCTGCCCTCCGAGGACTGGCCCGCGATTCCCTGGCCGCCGGTCTAGACCACACTCGCTGATGGTCTGGACCTTTCGCCGGAATCGGTCGCACACTGCTCCGATGGACGCGCGACGGACCACCCCCACCCCCCGAACCGCACCGGACCTGCCGTTGCACCGCCTGCAGGTCCCGCTGCCCCAGCTGCTGCCCTTCGCGATCGGCAGTTTCGACGCGATCGGCCCGCTCTCCCGGGCCGGTTTCCCCCACCGGCACTCGTTCCACGAGATCGTCCACGTCACCGGCGGCCGCGGCGCCCACGTCCTGGACCTCGTCCACCGGCCGCTGGCGCCGCCGCAGTTGTGCGTGATCACCCCCGGTCAGGTGCACTACTGGGCGGAGACCGAGGAACTCACCGGCCGGGTCGTCCTGTTCAACGAGGACTTCCTGCTCGGCCACCCGCAGGACCTGGCCGCCTTGCGGGCCCTGGCCACCCGCCCGGCCCTCGCGCTCGGCGGACAGGCCGACGCGATCGCCGCCCTGTTCGCCGACATGGAGCACGAGTACCTGACCAGGGCGCCCGGCTACCAGGGCGTGCTGCGGGCGAGCCTGCACATCCTGATCGTCCGGGCGCTGCGCGCCTGCGCCCCGCACGGTGCCCCCGCGGTGCCCAGTCGGCCGGCCGAGGTGGCCGCCGCCTTCACCCGGCTGATCGCCAGGCCGGGCGGGGTGCGGCACTCGGTGGCCTCCACGGCCCAGGAGCTCGGCGTCTCCCCGGGGCACCTGCAGACCCTGGTCAAGCAGGCGACCGGCCGCACCCCGGGCGGGCTGATCCGCCGCCAGCAGACCCTGGAGGCCAAACGGCTGCTCGCCTGCACGGATCTGACGATCCGTCAGGTGGCGAAGGAGGCGGGCTTCGTGGATCCGGCGTACTTCTGCCGCTTCTTCCGACGGGAGACCGGGATGACGCCGGGGGAGTTCCGGGCCCGGGTCGACGGAAATCACCACGATCCCCGGATCATGTCCATCGCGGTCGCGCCGGATGGTCCGTAGTTTTGCTGGTGGCCACCGGTGGCCGGTCCGGCGCGCGCGGACGGGCGGCCGGTCCGGCCCTTGTCATGCCCCCACCATGGCAAGGGCCACCCCCACCCCCGCCTCACGAGAAGGAGACGGCGCATGCCCGAGCCCGACGGCATGATCAGCCGCAAGACCGTACTGAAAGCCGCCGCCGCGCTCGGGGCCGCCCCGCTGCTGGTCGGCGGCGGGGTCGCACTGGCCCGCGAGCAGGCCGGCGCCGGCCGGACCCCGGACCTCACGCCCGAGTGCCACGACGGCGACGCCCCCACGATCGAGCAGACCGAGGGCCCCTACTTCAAGCCCGACTCCCCGCTGCGCAGCTCCATGGTCAACGACGGCCCCGGTACCCGGCTGGTCGTCAGCGGCTACGTCTTCGGCCTCGCCTGCCGGCCGGTCCCCGGCGTGCTGCTGGACTTCTGGCAGGCCGACGACAACGGGACCTACGACAACTCCGGCTACACCTTCCGCGGCCACCAGTTCAGCGACGCCAACGGCGCGTTCAAGCTGGACACCATCGTGCCCGGGCTCTACCCCGGCCGCACCCGGCACATCCACGTGAAGCTCCAGGCGCCCGGCCGCCAGGTCGTCACCACCCAGCTGTACTTCCCGGGCGAGCCCCGCAACAGCACCGACACCATCTACGACGCCCGGCTGCTGATGAACGTCCGGCAGAACGGCAACGTCCGCGAGGGCAGCTACGACTTCGTGCTGAACGTGCCGCAGACCCCCGGCACGCCGAGCCCGACGCCCACCACCACCCCCACCGGGACGCCCACCACGCCGCCGAGCGGCACCTGGGCCCCGGGCGCCTCCTACCGCGCGGGCGACCGCGTCACCTACTCCGGCGTCTCCTACGTCTGCCTCCAGGCGCACACCGCCATGGCCGGCTGGGAGCCGCCGAACGTGCCGGCCCTCTGGCAGCGGTCGTAGCGGCTCCGGCCGCGTTCCCCGGGGAGCCGGGCGCCCGGTCGGCGGCAGGGCCGGCCGGGCGCTCACCCCTGCCCGGCTCCGGGCGGCCGGGTCCGGAACGGGGGTGTGGCTCCGCATGTGGTCGGGAAACCGTGCAATACCAGTCCGGAAGCGGTCGGGCAACGGCAGGAAGCGAATCCAGTCGATCTTGCGCACTGGTTAGGCTTTCAAATGTTCGCAAGGTTAAAGTTGTTTCCATGCATGCCTGGCCCGCCTCCGAGGTTCCCGCCCTGCCTGGTCAGGGTCTCCCCCTCCGTATCCACGACACCGCAGCGGGTACGGTCCGCGAGGTCGTGCCGCAGGACGGCACCGCCCGGATCTACGTCTGCGGCATCACCCCCTACGACGCGACCCACATGGGCCACGCCGCCACCTACAACGCGTTCGACCTGGTCCAGCGCGTCTGGAAGGACGCCGGCCACGACGTCCTGTACATCCAGAACGTGACCGACGTGGACGACCCGCTGCTGCAGCGCGCGGTCGAGACCGGCCAGGACTGGACCGCCCTGGCCGAGCGCGAGACGGCCCTGTTCCGCGAGGACATGACCGCCCTGCGCCTGCTCCCGCCGGCCCACTACATCGGTGCCGTCGAGTCGATCCCGTGGATCGTCCCGATCGTCCAGAAGCTGCTGGCCGCCGGCGCGGCCTACGAGGTGGACGGCGACATCTACTTCTCGGTCGACGCCGACCCGCACTTCGGCGAGGTCTCCGGCCTCACCCGCGAGGCCATGCGCCCGGTCTTCGCCGAGCGCGGCGGCGACCCGGACCGCCCCGGCAAGCGCAACCCGCTGGACGCCCTGCTCTGGCTGGCCGCCCGCCCGGGCGAGCCCGCCTGGGACACCGAGCTCGGCCACGGCCGCCCCGGCTGGCACATCGAGTGCGTCGCCATCGCACTGCAGTACCTCGGCATGTCCTTCGACATCCAGGGCGGCGGCAGCGACCTCTCCTTCCCGCACCACGAGATGGGCGCCGCGCACGCCCAGGTCGCCACCGGCACCCACCCGTACGCCAAGGCGTACGTGCACGCCGGCATGGTCGCCCTGGACGGCCACAAGATGTCCAAGTCGCGCGGCAACCTGGTCTTCGTCTCGGCGCTGCGCCGCGAGGGCGTCGACCCGGCGGCGATCCGCCTGGCGCTGCTCTCGCACCACTACCGCGCGGACTGGGAGTGGACCAAGGACGTCCTGGACGAGGCCGTCGAGCGCCTCGCCCGCTGGCGCGCCGCGGTCTCCCGGCCCGACGGCCCGTCGGCCGAGCAGCTGCTCGCCGAGGTCCGCACCGCGCTCGCCGACGACCTGGACGCGCCCGCCGCGCTGGCCGCCGTCGACCGCTGGGCCGAGCGGCAGGAGGCCGAGGGCGGCACCGACATCGGCGCGCCCGGCCTGGTGAGCCGCACCGTGGACGCCCTGCTCGGCGTCGCGCTGTAGCCCGGCGCCGCACGCGCCACGGCACCACCCGCAGCACCCGCAGTACCCGCACCACAGCACCACCCGCACCACACGCCGAAGGGGGGGGCGGTGCGGGGGGACGGAGCCCCCGAGCGCGGTGCGCGGGCAGCGACCCCGATACAGCACCCCCCAGCACGCCAGGCCGACCCGGGGCCGGGCCCGCCCCGCCAGCA
>NZ_JBHWBZ010000034.1:11976-30947 GCF_042735475.1 Kitasatospora sp. NPDC059577
CCCCACCCCCACCCCCCCCCACCCACCAACCCCCCCACCCCCAACACCCCCCCCCACCCCCCCTGGGCGTACTGCGTCGTGTGCGCCCCCCCCCCCCACCGCCGGTGCGGTGCCTGCTCCCCGTCTACTCCTCCTCGGAGCCGTCCTGGCTCTCCCGGGCCGGGCCCGGCGCCTCCGGCTCGACCGGACGCTCCGCCGTGGCGTGCCCGGACACCGGCTTCTCGCCTGTCGGCCCGACGTTCTCCCGGCGGCGCAGGTAGCGCTCGAACTCGCGGGCGATGGCGTCCCCGGAGGCCTCCGGCAGCTCCGCGGTGTCCTGCGCCTCCTCCAGCTGCTGGACGTACTCGGCGACCTCGGTGTCCTCGGCGGCCAGCTGGTCCACGCCGAGCTGCCAGGCCCGGGCGTCCTCGCCGAGCTCGCCCGGCGGGATGCGCAGGTCCAGCAGGTCCTCCAGCTTGTTGAGCAGCGCCAGCGTGGCCTTGGGGTTCGGTGGCTGCGAGACGTAGTGCGGCACTGCCGCCCAGAGCGTCACGGCCGGGACCCCGGCATGCGTGCAGGCCTCCTGGAGCACGCCCACGATGCCGGTCGGGCCCTCGTAGCGGCTCTCCTCCAGGTCCAGCCGGCGGGCCAGGTCCGGGTCGGAGGTGACCCCGCTGACCGGGACCGGGCGGCTGTGCGGGGTGTCGCCGAGCAGCGCGCCCAGGATCACCACCAGCTCGATGCCCAGCTCGTGCGCGAAGCCCAGCAGCTCGTTGCAGAACGAGCGCCAGCGCATGCTCGGCTCGATGCCGCGCACCAGCACGACGTCCCGGGTCGTCGGCTCGGTCACCCGGATGACCGACAGCCGGGTGGTCGGCCAGGTGATCCGGCGGATGCCGCCGTCCATCCAGACCGTGGGCCGGTTGACCTGGAAGTCGTAGTAGTCCTCCGCGTCCAGGGCGGCGAACACCTTGCCGCCCCAGGTCTCGTCCAGGTGCGCCAGGGCGGAGGAGGCGGCGTCGCCCGCGTCGTTCCAGCCCTCGAAGGCGCAGACCATGACCGGGTCGATCAACTCGGGAACATCTTCCAGCTCGATCACCCAGCGTCTCCCTCCGGTCGGCGACAGGACCGGTGCCGCCCCGGCTGGGTTGCCGGGGCGCCGACGGGCCGGCTGCCGACTGTCGAACCTCTCGTCTCCCATGGAACGCCTCGCCCCATGGTCCCTACCTGCCCAGCCTACGGGCTTTGATGCGCACAGCGGCCGGGCACCGGGACAGTCTGGGGGAGCCGGCCGCCCCGATCCAGCGGATATCGGCGCCCCTTCGCCTGACGGATCGTCAGCGGAGCGTCCGGGCGCGGACCGCTGCGGACCGGTGGCGCAGCGCGACGGGCGTGCCGCGTCGGCCCGGCGGCGCGATGATGAACGGGTGGGGACCGGGCGGAAGGGGCCGACACCCATGAACCGATGGCTGTGGATCGGCGCGGGCGCGGGCGTGGCCGCGCTCGCCGGCGCCGCGCTGCTCGTGGCGGACCGGGCCGGGCGCCGGCTCCCGGTGGAGCACGTCACCGAGGGCGGACTCGAACTGGCCCAGCCGCCCGGCGCGGTCTGGGACGTGCTGACCGACATCGACCTGTACCCGGCCTGGCGCCCCGGCCTCACCCACGTCGAGCGGCTGCCCGCCGCGGCCGGCGGCCGGGTGCGCTGGCGCGAGTACGACCGGCACGGCCACACCACGTTCGAGGTGGTGGCGAGCGAGGCCCCGCACCGCCTGGTCACCGGCGTGGCCGACCCGGACCTGCCGTACGGCGGCACCTGGACCTACGTGCTCACCCCGGCCGGGCCGGGCTGCTCGCTGACGGTCACCGAGCGCGGCGAGGTCCGCCGGCCGCTGTACCGGGCCGTCTCGCACTACCTGACCGGCGAGGACGCGACCGTCCACCGCTACCTGGGCGCCCTGGCGCACCGGCTGGCCGGCTGACGGCGGCTACCGCACGTCCACCCAGCCGCGCCGGTACGCCGCCCAGTTCTCGGGCGTCGAGGCGAAGTCCACGTACAGCGCGACGCCGAAGTTCGGCCGCCGCAGGTCCTCCCGGCCCAGGCCCAGCCGGACGCCGCGGACGGCCGCGTCGACGGTCTCCGCGTCGCCCCAGTGGCCCCACTTGTCGTCCCAGTAGAACGGCAGGCCGATCAGCAGGTCCACGTCGGCCGGGGTGGCCCGCAGGGCGAGCTCGGTCTGCTGGGCGACGTAGCCGCCGTACAGCGGCTCGGTCGGCATCGAGGTGTCGTAGGTCATCACGGCGATCTGGTCGACCCGGCGGGCGGTCTCGGCGAAGTACGCCGGGTCCCACCACTTGCCGTGGCCGGTGAGCAGGATGCCGGCTGTGTGCAGGCCCGGGACGGGGTCGATCTGCGGGGCCGCGACCGAGAGGGCGGCGCCGCGGGCCGCGGTGACCGGCCGGACCTGGTCGAGCAGGGTCAGCCAGCCGGCCGAGCCGGGGCGGATCGGTTCCATGTCGAAGTGCACGCCGTCGAAGCCCTGGTCCAGCACCTGGCGGGCGGAGGCGGTGACCCGGTCCCTGGTCGGGGCGTCCTCCAGGTCCAGCGCGTCCTTCTCCGGCTTGACCTCGTCGCCGAGCCAGCCCTGCAGCCGCACGCCGGGCAGGGCCCGGTGCACGGTGTCGGTGAACCAGCGGGCGCGCGGGTGGACGGCCGGCGGCAGCGAGCCGTCGTGCTCCAGCGGGCCGGTGTGCACGTAGAGGTCGCGAATGCCGGTACCGGAAAGTTGCCGGGTGAGGGCCTCGACGTCGGCCTCGGTCTTGCGGCCGTCCACCCAGGCGTGACCGAGCCAGACCGCGTCCCGCCCCCGGGTGCGGGCCTCGGCGGCCGGTTCACCCGTGTAGTGCAGTCGGATCGAGACGAACACCGAGCCCAGCGCGGTCACGGGCACGGCCGCCGCCAGCACCAGGACCAGCAGCGCCCGGCGCCACCGGGACCACCGCCGCCAGCGCTCGCGCAGCGCCCGTAGCGGGGCCGTCACGCCCTTGCCGGTTTGCCGTACGCGGCTCCTGAAACTCGCCACGCGGTTGCTCCCCCCTTGCGGTCGAGCGCTCAGGATACGGAATGGGTCGGCGAGCCGACCCGCCGTCCGGATACGCTGGCCACGTGCTTCCCCGAGCAAGCGGGGACGCAAAGCCGACAGCCGTCGCACCAGGGAGAAGCCCCATGGCCACTGCAGCCGATCCGTCCGTCACCCAGCAGAGTCGAGCGAACGCTCTGCGTGAAGCCCTCGCCACCCGGGTGGTGGTGGCCGATGGTGCGATGGGCACCATGCTCCAGGCGCAGGATCCGACGCTGGAGGACTTCCAGAACCTCGAAGGCTGCAACGAGGTCCTCAACATCACCCGGCCCGACATCGTCCGCTCCGTCCACGAGGCCTACTTCGGCGTGGGCGTGGACTGCGTGGAGACCAACACCTTCGGCGCCAACTTCGCCGCGCTCGGCGAGTACGACATCCCCGAGCGGGTCTTCGAGCTCTCCGAGGCCGGCGCCCGGATCGCCCGCGAGGTGGCCGACGCCCACACCGCCGCCGACGGCCGCACCCGCTGGGTGCTCGGCTCGATCGGCCCCGGCACCAAGCTGCCGACCCTCGGCCACGCCCCGTACGAGGCGCTGCGCGAGGGCTTCCAGCAGAACGCGGCCGGCCTGATCGCCGGCGGCGCCGACGCGCTGCTGGTCGAGACCAGCCAGGACCTGCTGCAGACCAAGGCCGCCATCCTGGGCTCCAAGCGCGCGCTCGCCGAGGCGGGGCTGGACCTGCCGGTGCTGGTGCAGGTCACGGTGGAGACCACCGGCACCATGCTGCTCGGCTCCGAGATCGGCGCCGCGCTCACCGCGCTGGAGCCGCTCGGCGTCGACTACATCGGCCTCAACTGCGCCACCGGCCCGGCCGAGATGAGCGAGCACCTGCGCTACCTGGCCAAGAACGCCCGGATCGGCCTGTCCTGCATGCCGAACGCGGGCCTGCCGGTGCTCGGCAAGGACGGCGCCCACTACCCGCTCTCCCCGGCCGAACTGGCCGACGCGCACGACGTGTTCACCCGCGAGTACGGCCTGTCGCTGGTCGGCGGCTGCTGCGGCACCACGCCCGAGCACCTGCGCCAGGTGGTCGAGCGGGTCCAGGGCCGGCCGGTCACCGCGCGCGAGCCGCAGCCCGAGCCCTCGGCGGCCTCGCTGTACCAGGCGGTGCCGTTCCGCCAGGACACCTCCTACCTCGCGATCGGCGAGCGGACCAACGCCAACGGCTCCAAGAAGTTCCGCGAGTCGATGCTGGCCGGTGACTGGCAGGCCTGCGTGGAGATCGCCCGCGACCAGATCCGGGACGGCTCCCACCTGCTGGACCTCTGCGTGGACTACGTCGGCCGTGACGGCGTCGCCGACATGAAGGAGATCGCCGGCCGCCTGGCCACCGCCTCCACCCTGCCGATCGTGCTGGACTCCACCGAGCCGCCCGTGCTGCGGGCCGGCCTGGAGGCCCTCGGCGGCCGCGCGGTGCTCAACTCGGTCAACTACGAGGACGGCAACGCCCCGGACTCGCGCTTCGCCAGGATCGCCTCGCTGGCCCGCGAGCACGGCGCCGGCCTGATCGCGCTGACCATCGACGAGCAGGGCCAGGCCCGGACCGCCGACACCAAGGTGGAGATCGCCGAGCGGCTGATCGCCGAGCTCACCGCCGACTACGGCATCGACGAGGGCTCGATCCTGGTCGACTGCCTCACCTTCACCCTGGCCACCGGCCAGGAGGAGTCCCGCCGGGACGGCATCGAGACCATCGGGGCGATCCGCGAGCTCAAGCGCCGCCACCCGAAGGTGCAGACCACGCTCGGCCTGTCCAACATCTCCTTCGGCCTCAACCCGGCCGCCCGCGTGGTGCTCAACTCGGTCTTCCTGCACGAGTGCGTGGAGGCCGGGCTGGACTCGGCGATCGTGCACGCCTCCAAGATCCTGCCGATCTCCCGGATCCCCGAGGACCAGCGCGAGGCCGCCCTCGACCTGGTCTACGACCGCCGCCGGGACGGCTACGACCCGCTGCAGCGCCTGCTGGAGCTGTTCGAGGGTGTCTCCGCGGCCTCGGTCAAGGCCTCCAAGGCCGAGGAGCTGGCCGCGCTCCCGCTGGACGAGCGACTGCAGCGCCGGATCATCGACGGCGAGCGGAACGGCCTGGAGGCCGACCTGGACGAGGCGCTGACCGGGCGCCCCGCGCTGGAGATCATCAACGACACCCTGCTGGCCGGCATGAAGGTGGTCGGCGAGCTCTTCGGCTCCGGCCAGATGCAGCTGCCGTTCGTGCTCCAGTCCGCCGAGGTCATGAAGACCGCGGTGGCCCACCTGGAGCCGCACATGGAGAAGTCCGACAGCGAGGGCAAGGGCACGATCGTGCTGGCCACCGTCAAGGGCGACGTCCACGACATCGGCAAGAACCTGGTCGACATCATCCTGTCCAACAACGGCTACAACGTGGTCAACCTGGGCATCAAGCAGCCGGTCTCGGCGATCCTGGACGCCGCGCAGGAGCACCGGGCGGACGTCATCGGGATGTCCGGTCTGCTGGTGAAGTCCACCGTGATCATGAAGGAGAACCTGGAGGAGCTCAACCAGCGCAAGCTGGCCTCCAGCTACCCGGTGATCCTCGGCGGTGCGGCGCTCACCCGGGCCTACGTCGAGCAGGACCTGCACGAGATCTACGAGGGCGAGGTCCGCTACGCCCGGGACGCCTTCGAGGGCCTGCGGCTGATGGACGCGCTGATCGCGGTCAAGCGCGGCGTGCCCGGCGCGACCCTGCCGGAGCTCAAGCAGCGCCGGCACGCCCGGGTCGAGGTGGAGGAGCCGGAGCCGGAGGTCAACCTCGGGCAGATCCGCTCCGACGTCGCCCTCGACAACGCCGTGCCCGCCCCGCCGTTCTGGGGCGACCGGATCGTCAAGGGCATCCCGTTCGCCGACTACGCCTCCTGGCTGGACGAGGACGCGCTGTTCAAGGGGCAGTGGGGTCTGAAGGCCTCCCGCACCGGTGACGGGCCGTCCTACGAGGAGCTGGTGGAGACCGAGGGCCGGCCGCGGCTGCGGGCCTGGCTGGACCGGCTGCAGACCGAGGGCTGGCTGGAGGCCGCCGTGGTCTACGGCTACTACCCGGCCAACTCCAAGGGCGACGACCTGATCGTCTTTCACGAGGACGGCACCGAGCGCACCCGCTTCACCTTCCCGCGCCAGCGCCGCGGCCGCCGGCTCTGCCTGGCCGACTTCTTCCGCCCGGAGGAGTCCGGCGTGCGGGACGTGGTCGGCCTGCAGGTGGTCACCATGGGCAACCGGATCTCGGAGGCCGCCAACGAGCTGTTCGCCGGGAACTCCTACCGGGACTACCTGGAGCTGCACGGCCTCTCGGTGCAGCTGGCCGAGGCACTGGCCGAGTTCTGGCACGCCCGGGTCCGCTACGAGCTGGGCTTCTCCGGCGAGGACCCGCAGGACGTCAGGGACATGTTCGCGCTCAAGTACCGGGGCGCCCGCTTCTCGCTCGGCTACGGGGCCTGCCCCGAGCTGGAGGACCGCGCCAAGATCGCCGAGCTGCTGAAGCCCGAGCGGATCGGCGTGGTGCTCTCGGAGGAGTTCCAGCTGCACCCCGAGCAGTCCACCGACGCGATCGTGATCCACCACCCGGAGGCGAAGTACTTCAACGCGCGGTAACCCCTCCGTTCTGCTCCGTTCGCGCTTTCCGGACGAAGCGGGCGTATTCTGGATGATCCTGAACGGGCCGGTCCGCTCACCAGCGGGCCGGCCCGTGCCATCCCCGGGCGCCGGGGCCTGCCGGAAGGATCCCGCCATGACCACCAGCCCCACCGCCACCCGTGTCCTGGACCACGGGGACGACCGCGGCCTGCAGGCGGTGCTGCTGGACATGGACGGGACGCTGGTGGACACCGAGGACTTCTGGTGGCAGGCCGAGGTCTCGCTCTTCGCCGAGCTGGGCCACCGGCTGGACGAGGCGGACCGCACCCACGTGGTCGGCGGCCCGATGACCCGGGTGATGGACTACCTGGTCGCCCGGACCGGGGTGGACATCGCCCCGGCCGACCTGGGGGTGCTGGTCAACCAGCGCTTCGTGGACCTGCTGGCCGATGGCGTGCCGCTCATGCCGGGCGCCGAGCGCCTGCTCAACACCCTTGCCGCGCACGGGATCCCGGCCGCCATGGTGTCCGCGTCGCACCGGCACGTGATCGACATCGTGCTGCGGTCGCTGGGCGCCCACCACTTCGCCTTCACCATCGGCGGGGACGAGGTGCCGCGCACCAAGCCGTTCCCGGACCCGTACCTGGAGGCAGCCCGCCGGCTGGGTGCGGAGCCGGCCCGCTGCGTGGTGGTCGAGGACACCCCGACCGGGGTGCGCGCGGGCGAGGCGGCCGGCTGCCCGGTGATCGCGGTGCCCTCGGTCGCGGTGATCGAGCCGGCCCCCGGGCGCCTGGTGCTGCCCTCGCTGGAGCAGGTCGACCTCGACCTGCTGCGCTCGCTGGTCGCCTCGCGAGTCTGAAGGTCCGTCAGCTCGGGTGTGATTGTCATCTCATTGCGGCTCAGGCCTACCGGCCGGTAGGCGGCTCGACGGGGCTCCGACCCCGGGAGGCGGGGGGAGAAAAAGGGCATTGGCTGACATCTTGTCGGTCGGGCGGGATGCCCCGAACCGCCGTGTCCCAAACGTCACCTGCGCGGGTATCGGTCGTGCGTGTTCGATATGGCACGCTACTCGGGTTTCGTGCCACCGATAAGGACGCGCCCCGTGAAGACTTCAGGTGAACGCCTCGCCGTACTCGGCTGTGCCGGTCTGGTCGCCATGACGGTGGCCGGCTGCGGATCGGTGACCGACGCCGTCAAGGGGGACAGCGGCAAGTCCATCACCATGGGCACCGCCCAGCTGACCGGCAGGTTGGACCCGGCGACCTCGTACGACTCCGGTTCCTGGCTGGTCATGCGCAACGCCTTCCAATCGCTGCTGACCTTCCCCGCCGCCGCCAGCACGCCCACCCCGGACGCCGCGCAGTCGTGCGAGTTCACCGGCGGCGAGGCCACCGAGTACCACTGCACCCTGCGGCCCGGGCTGAAGTTCTCGAACGGTCACCCGCTGACCGCCGAGGACGTGGTCTTCTCGATCGAGCGCACCAAGAAGATCAACGACGAGAACGGTCCGGCCTCGCTGCTCTCCTCGATCAAGTCCGTCGAGGCCAAGGGCGACGCCGAGGTGCTCTTCCACCTCACCGCGCCCGACGCCACCCTGCCGGCCAAGCTGGCCACCCCGGCCGGCGCCATCGTGGACCACCAGGTCTACCCGGCGGACAAGGCGCTGCCCAACGACAAGCTGGTCGGCTCGGGCCCGTACCGCGTGGACTCGGTCGAATCGGTGAACGGCGGCAAGCAGATCAGCAAGGTCGCGCTGTCGGCCAACGACAAGTACGCCGGCGACGCCAAGCTGCGCAACAGCAAGTTCACCGTGAAGTACTTCGACAAGGCCGACGACCTCAAGGCCGCACTCGACAAGGGCGACGTCGACCTCACCGACAACAGCCTGGAGCCCAACACCGCCGCCCAGATCCGGTCCGACCAGCAGGGCGGCAAGACCGACCTGCAGGTGACCGAGGGCGACAGCAACGACACCCGCTCGCTGGTCTTCAACACCAAGGACCCGGTCTTCGGCAACCCTGCCGTCCGCCAGGCCGCCGCGCAGCTGATGGACCGCAAGGCCCTCGCCCGCGACGTCTTCGCCCGGACCGTCCAGCCGCTGTACGCGATGGTCCCGGCCGGCGTCACCGGCCACACCACGGCCTTCTTCGACCGCTACGGCGACCAGGACGCGGCCAAGGCCAAGAAGATCCTCACCGACGCCAAGGTCCAGACCCCGGTCAAGCTCACGCTCACCTGGTCCCGTTCGCGGGCCGGCAGCAACGAGGCCGACACGCTGAAGAAGCAGCTGGAGGCCGGCGGCCTCTTCCAGGTCACCGTCCAGCAGGAGGCGGACTGGGAGGCCTACAAGAAGGGCTGGGCCGACGGCAAGTACCAGGCGTACGTCATCGGCTGGTTCGCCGACTACCCGGACCCGGACAACTACATCGCCCCGCTGCTGGTCAACGGCGGTGCCTACCACCACGGTTGGGACGACCCGCGGATCAGCGGCAGGCTGGTGCCGGACGGCCTCAAGCAGGCCGACCGCAGCGCAGCCGCGGCCGGCTACGGGCAGATCCAGCAGATCGAGGCCGAGAACGTGCCGCTGATCCCGCTGTACCAGAACAAGGCCTTCTACGCGGCCCGTTCGTACGTCACCGGCGTCGAGTCCACCGTCGACACCACCGGCTTCTTCCGCTTCTGGGAGATCAGCCGCAGCGGCAAGTAGCGCACGCACGACGGCGGCCCGTCCGCTCCTCCCGTCGCCACGGGGGAGCGGACGGGCCGCCGTCGTCTTCCCGCGGGCCGTCACCGGCCGCGGGAGGCCGTCACAGGGTGCCCGGACGCACCAGGCCGCTCTCGTAGGCGTACACCGCCGCCTGCACCCGGTCGCGCAGCTGGAGCTTGGTCAGCACGTGGCCGACGTGGGTCTTCACGGTGGTCTCGCTGACGAACAGCTCGGCCGCGATCTCCGCGTTCGACAGCCCGCGCGCCACCAGCTTCAGCACCTCCAGCTCGCGCTCGGTCAGCGCGCTCAGCGCCTGCGGCGGCGCTTCGTCGCCCGACGGCAGCTTGGTGGCGTACATGTCCAGCAGCCGGCGGGTGATGCTCGGCGCCAGCATCGCCGCGCCGTCCGCGACCACCCGGATCGCCTGCACCAGCTCCTCGGCCGGCACGTCCTTCAGCAGGAAGCCGCTGGCGCCCGCGCGCAGCGCCTCCACCACGTACTCGTCCAGGTCGAAGGTGGTCAGCACCAGCACCTTGGCCGGGCCGTCCCGCCCCGGGCCGGCGATCCGGCGGGTCGCCTCGACGCCGTCCATCCTGGGCATCCGGATGTCCATCAGCACCACGTCGGGCTGCAGCGCCCGCACCTGGTCCAGCGCCTGCTGACCGTCCCCGGCCTCGCCGACCACCACCAGGTCGGACTCGGCCTCCAGGATCATCCGGAAACCGGTGCGCAGCAACGGCTGGTCGTCGACCAGCAGCACACGGATCGTCACTAGGACTCCTTGCTCATCGGATCCCCCGTGGGATCGTCTTCATCCGACGTACGGGCCAGCGGAAGCGGGTACGGCGGCGGGGTGCCGCCGAACTCCGGGCAGCTGGCCTGGTGGTCGCACCAGTCGCAGAGGCGGTTGCGGGTGGCCGGGAAGTCCCCGGTGGCCACCGCGAGCCCGATGCGCTCCCACAGCGCCTGCAGCTTGCGCTCCACCGCGAGCAGATCGGCCTGGTCCGGGTCGTAGCTGACCACGTCCCCGCCCCCGCCGAGGTAGACCAGCTGGAGGCGCTTGGGGATCACGCCCTTCCAGCGCCACACCACCAGCGCGTAGAACTTCATCTGGAACATCGCCTTGCCCTCGAAGTCCCGCGAGGGCGCCCGGCCGGTCTTGTAGTCGACCAGCCGGACCTCGCCGGTCGGGGCGACGTCGACCCGGTCGATGTAGCCGCGCAGCAGCAGCCCCGAGTCCAGGGCCGTCTCCACGTACAGCTCCCGTTCGACCGGGTGCAGCCGGGTCGGGTCCTCCAGCCGGAACCACTGGCCGAGCAGCTTCTCGGCGTCCGCCAGCCAGCGGGTCAGCGCCGCGCCGTCCGGGTCGTCCGGGAACAACGAACCCAGCTCCGGTCGTTCACCGAGCAGCCGCTCCCACTGCGGGCGCAGCAGGCCCAGCGCCCGTTCCGGCGTGCGCTCGGCCGCCGGACTGTCGAACAGCCGCTCCAGCACCGCGTGCACCAGGGTGCCCCTGGTCGCCGCCGAACTCGGCGGCTCGGGCAGCCGGTCGATCACCCGCAGCCGGTACAGCAGGGGACAGGTGAGGAAGTCCCCCGCCCGGGACGGGGACAGGCCGGTCGGCGGCGCCGCCGGGCGCACCGGGGCCCCGGTGGCGCTGGTGGTGTCGGTCTGCTGCATGGCTACGACCCTATTGCCCTTTGCTGTCATCCCGCTGCCACCGTGCTGCCACCGGGACGCGCACAGTGGGTATGAAGGCACCAGGAGGGGCGCGAGGCCTCGGAACGCCACGATCACGTAGCGTGGGCGCACCGGGGTACGACGGGGGCGACGACCGAAGGGATCACGGTGAGCGACAGCAGGGGGCAGCAGACCTCCGACCAGCCACCGCAGGACGACCGCGGGCGCCCGGCCGGGCAGCCACCGGAGCGCCGCGGCGGCCTCCTGATGGGCCGGCCCTTCGGCGTGCCGATCTACGTCACCCCCTCCTGGTTCGTCATCGCCGCGCTGATCACCTGGGTGTTCGGCGGGCAGCTGAACGACGTGCTGCCGGACCTCGGCGGTGCGCGCTACCTGGTCGCGTTCTCCTTCGCGGTCGCCTTCTACGCCTCCGTCCTGGTCCACGAACTCGCCCACACCCTGGTCGCGCTGCGCTACCGGCTCGGGGTGCGGCGGATCCAGCTGCAGTTCTTCGGCGGCGTCTCCGAGATCGAGAACGAGGCCACCACGCCCTGGCGCGAGTTCTGGCTGGCCTTCGTCGGCCCGCTGCTCTCGCTGGTGCTCGGCGGCGTGTTCTACCTCGCGACGCGGTTCGTGGAGCTGTCCTCCGTGCCCGGGGTGCTGCTCGCCGGCCTGATGGTGTCCAACCTGGTCGTGGCGGCCTTCAACCTGCTGCCGGGCCTGCCGCTGGACGGCGGGCGGATGCTGCGCGCCGTGGTGTGGGCCGTCACCGGCAAGCCGATGACCGGCACGGTGGCCGCCTCCTGGGTCGGCCGGGCGCTGGCGATCGCCGTCCTGATCGGCCTGCCGCTGGTCAGCGCCGCCCGCGGGGTCGAGCGCACCACCACCGACACCCTGGTGGACGCGGTGCTGGCCGCCGTGCTCGCCGCGATCATCTGGAACGGCGCCACCGGCAGCGTGCGCAACGCCCGGCTCAAGGAGGCGCTTCCCGGCCTGCGGCTGCGCGAACTCGCCCGCCGGGCCGTCGAGGTCACCTCCGACACCCCGCTCGGCGAGGCGATGCGCCGCGCCCGCGAGGCCGGGGCCGGCGCGGTGGTCGTGGTCGACGGCCGGGGCGAGCCGATCGCCATCGTGCGGGAGTCGGCGGTCCGGGCGGTGCCCGAGCACCGCCGCCCCTGGGTGGCCGTGGGCGCCCTCTCCCGCGACCTCGAACCCGGGCTGCGACTGGACGCCGACCTGAGCGGCGAGGACCTGCTGCGGGCCGTCCAGGCGACCCCGGCGGGGGAGTACCTGGTGGTCGAGGCGGACGGCCGGGTGTACGGCGTCGCCGCGCTCAGCGACATCGAGCAGCGCCTGACCGCCGCCGTCTCCGGCCGGTGACGGTCACCGACGCAGCCGCGGTGCCGATGGTGCCGACGGTGCCGGTGCGACGCCGGGCGTGATCCGGGCCCGGTGAGGCGGGGCGTCCCGCTTCCCTTAGGATTGGCCGCATGTCCGAACCGACCGGTGCCGCCCGCCGACGCGGGCCCTTCCAGGTCGGGGACCAGGTCCAGCTGACCGACCCCAAGGGTCGCCACTACACGTTCACGCTCCAGGCCGGGAACCAGTTCCACACCCACAAGGGTGCGTTCCCCCACGACGAGCTGATCGGCGCCCCCGAAGGCACGGTCGTGCGCACCACGGGGAACGTCCCGTACCTCGCGCTGCGCCCCCTGCTCCCCGACTACGTCCTGTCCATGCCGCGCGGCGCCGCCGTGATCTACCCCAAGGACGCGGGGCAGATCCTGGCGATGGCCGACATCTTCGCGGGTGCCCGCGTGATCGAGGCCGGCGTCGGCTCCGGCGCGCTCAGCATGTACCTGCTGCGCGCCGTCGGCGAGCACGGCATGCTGGCCTCCTACGAGCGCCGGCAGGACTTCGCCGACATCGCCCAGGGCAACGTCGAGCGCTACTTCGGCGGGCCCCACCCGGCGTGGAAGCTCACCGTCGGCGACCTCCAGGACAACCTGGTCGAGACCGACGTCGACCGCGTCATCCTCGACATGCTGGCCCCCTGGGAGTGCCTGGACGTCGCCTCCGAGGCGCTCGTCCCCGGCGGCCTCATCTGCTGCTACGTGGCCACCACCACGCAGATGTCCCGGACCGTCGAGGCGCTGCGCGACCACGGCACCTTCACCGAGCCGCAGGCGTGGGAGACCATGGTCCGCACCTGGCACCTGGAGGGTCTGGCCGTCCGCCCGGACCACCGGATGATCGGCCACACCGGCTTCCTGCTCACCGCCCGCCGCCTGGCGGACGGCGTCGAGCCGCCGCTGCGCCGCCGCCGCCCGGCCAAGGGCGCCTACGGTGAGGACTACGACAACGGGTCGCCGGAGCCGAGCCTGCAGGAGCGCGCCGCCGCCCGCAAGGCCGCCCGGGCCGTCGAGGGCGACCAGCCCGACCTGGGCTGAGCCCGCACACCGCACAGGGGTGGCACGAGTGATCTCGTGCCACCCCTCCCGTCGTCCCCGGCCCGCCCGGCGACCCGCTCCCCGGTCACCGGCCCGCCCGCGCCGTGTGGGACGATGCTCGCGCACGCAGACCAGCTCCTGGAGCTCTGGAGGGGACGCCTGGTGGAGACCGCGGTCGGGACGAAGGCGACGGCTGGACAGCAGACACCGCGGGGCCGCACCCGGCCCGGGCATGTCCGCACCGCCCCCTGGCACTGGGCCCTCGCCCTGGCCGGCAGCGGCGCGGTGGTGGGCGCCGCCCTCGCCGCCTCCCCGGCGACCGGCACCCCGATGCCCGTCCACGGCACCCCCAGGGCCCTCGCCGCGAGTGCCGCCCCCGACCCGGCTGCGGCCCAACTCCCGCTCGACTGCGGTCCGTTCCCGGTCAAGACGGCGCTCAGCGTGCCCGTCGAACTGGGCGACGGCCGCCCCGGCACCGTGGTCGCCGCGCACTGCGCCGCCGAGAACGGCACCCCGCCCGACGCGGTCCTCCTGCTCGGCTTCGGCCCCGACGGCCGCCCGGCCGTGCTGGCCACCCTGCTCACCGAACGCGAGAACCTCACCGTGAGCCGGCTCGCGGTCCGCTCCGACGGCGTCATCACCGGTCACGCGCAGGGGTATTCGAGCGAGGACGTGCCGCGCTTCCGGCCCGACATCTCACTGGACCTCACCTGGACGCACAAGGGCGGCGGCTGGGGACGCTCCCAGACCACCGCCCCGCTCGCCCGGACCTGACCGGCCCGGCTCCCTACTCCGCGTCCGGCCCGTACACCTCGACCCGGTCCGCGGTCCGGCGCACGTGGATGCAGTCGCCGGGGCACTCCTTCGCCGAGTCCACCACGTCCTGAAGGAGCGTCAGCGGCACCGGGGCGGTCTCCCCGGGCTGCTGGCGCAGCTCGTCGTCCGGCCCCTTCACGTAGGCGAGGCCGTCGATGTCGAGCTCGAAGACCTCCGGTGCGTACTGGACGCAGATGCCGTCGCCGGTGCACAGATCCTGGTCGATCCACACCTCCAGCTCCTCGGTCGCCCGCGCGGTCTCCTCGGTCACCGACATGTCCCCTGCCGTTTCTGTCCCGGGTCGCCCATTTCTGGGAGCAATCCCGCCATTCGTACAACGATCGGACCTCGTGTCGCGGTCGCGATCGGATATCACTTCGCTCGACGATACATCTGGCCCGCTTTGGGCGGTGCGCGGTGGGTATCCCCTTAGCAGAGGGGAAGCACGCTGGGGCGAAGATCGGACACGCCCGTTCCATCTTTCTTGATCTAGGGGTTTACGGACCCCTGGTCCCAGGTAGGGTCTGGAAGCGTCCAGCTCCCCGGAGGAGGTGAGGACCGTGGCAGCCCACGATGACGACTACAACCGCAGCACCGGCAGGCCCGCTCGTGGTTCCGACGAGGCCGCTCAGGTCTCGTACCTTGAGCAGGAAATCGCCGTGCTGCGCCGCAAGCTCGCCGACTCGCCGCGCAATTCGAGAATCCTCGAAGAGCGGATCGTCGAGCTCCAGACCAACCTGGCCGGCGTGTCCGCCCAGAACGAACGGCTCGCCTCCACCCTGCGTGAGGCCCGCGACCAGATCGTGGCCCTCAAGGAGGAAGTGGACCGGCTGGCACAGCCCCCGGCCGGCTTCGGCACCTTCCTCGACGCGAACGAGGACGGCACCGCGGACATCTTCACCGGGGGGCGCAAGCTCCGCGTGAACGTCAGCCCCAACGTCGCCCTCGACGAGCTGCGGCGCGGCCAGGAGGTGATGCTCAACGAGGCCCTCAACATCGTGGACGCGATGGCCTTCGAGCGCATCGGCGAGATCGTCACCCTCAAGGAGGTCCTGGAGGACGGCGAGCGCGCCCTGGTACTCGGCCACACCGACGAGGAGCGCGTGGTGCGCCTCGCCGAACCGCTGCGCGAGCTCACCATCCGGGCGGGGGACGCCCTGCTGCTGGAGCCCCGCTCCGGCTACGTGTACGAGGTCGTGCCGAAGTCCGAGGTCGAGGAGCTGGTCCTCGAAGAGGTCCCGGACATCGACTACCGCCAGATCGGCGGCCTGAGCAACCAGATCGAGCTGATCCGCGACGCGGTCGAGCTGCCGTACCTGCACGCCGACCTCTTCAAGGAGTACGAGCTGCGGCCGCCCAAGGGCGTCCTGCTCTACGGCCCGCCCGGCTGCGGCAAGACGCTGATCGCCAAGGCGGTCGCCAACTCGCTGGCCAAGAAGGTCGCCGAGGTCACCGGCCGCCCGCAGGGGAAGAGCTACTTCCTCAACATCAAGGGCCCCGAGCTGCTCAACAAGTACGTGGGCGAGACCGAGCGGCAGATCCGCCTGGTCTTCCAGCGGGCCCGGGAGAAGGCGAGCGAGGGCACACCCGTCATCGTCTTCTTCGACGAGATGGAGTCGCTGTTCCGCACCCGCGGTTCCGGCGTCAGCTCGGACGTGGAGAACACCATCGTCCCGCAGCTGCTGGCCGAGATCGACGGCGTGGAGGGCCTGGAGAACGTCATCGTCATCGGCGCCTCGAACCGCGAGGACATGATCGACCCGGCGATCCTGCGGCCCGGTCGCCTGGACGTCAAGATCAAGATCGAGCGCCCGGACGCCGAGGCCGCGAAGGACATCTTCTCCAAGTACCTCAAGGACTCGCTGCCGTTCCACCCCGACGACCTCAAGGAGCACGACGGCTCCGTCGGGGCCACGGTGGCCGCGATGATCCAGTCGGTGGTCGAGCGGATGTACTCCGAGACCGAGGAGAACCGCTTCCTGGAGGTCACCTACGCCAACGGTGACAAGGAGGTCCTGTACTTCAAGGACTTCAACTCCGGCGCGATGATCCAGAACATCGTCGACCGCTCGAAGAAGATGGCCATCAAGGACTTCCTCGACCACGGTCAGCGCGGTCTGCGCGTCTCCCACCTGCTCGCCGCCTGCGTGGACGAGTTCAAGGAGAACGAGGACCTCCCGAACACCACCAACCCGGACGACTGGGCCCGCATCTCCGGCAAGAAGGGCGAGCGGATCGTCTTCATCCGCACGCTGGTCACCGGCAAGCAGGGCGCCGAGTCCGGCCGCTCCATCGACACTGTCGCCAACACGGGGCAGTACCTGTAAGCACGTGGTTACCCGGGCCGGCAGCGGTCCCCGGAGCTGTACGCACCCCGTCCGGCTGTGGCGCCTCGCGGCCCCGCAGCCGGACGGCGCGTCTCGGGGCCCGCCGGTCGGCGCCGGGTCCTAGGCTCGACCCACCGTCCGCGGGCAGATGGCCGGCGCCGGTGTTGTTCAGCGGTACGTCAGCGTGTTCCGCCCGCCGGGGGCGGCGCACCGGGCAAGGAGGGCCGCATGACCGTACGGCGCGTGATGGGCATCGAGACCGAGTACGGGATCTCCGTGCCCGGCCACCCCAACGCCAACGCCATGCTCACCTCGTCCCAGATCGTCAACGCCTACGCGGCGGCGATGCACCGGGCCCGGCGGGCCCGCTGGGACTTCGAGGAGGAGAATCCGCTGCGCGACGCGCGGGGCTTCGACCTGGCGCGCGAGGTGGCGGACGCGAGCCAGCTGACCGACGAGGACATCGGCCTCGCCAACGTCATCCTCACCAACGGGGCCCGGTTCTACGTGGACCACGCGCACCCCGAGTACAGCTCGCCCGAGGTGACCAACCCGCGCGACGCGGTGCTGTGGGACAAGGCCGGGGAGCGGATCATGGCCGCCGCCGCGCAGCGCGCGCTGGAGCTGCCCAACGGGCAGAACATCCTCCTGTACAAGAACAACACCGACAACAAGGGCGCCTCCTACGGCACCCACGAGAACTACCTGATGAAGCGGGCGACGCCGTTCGCCGACATCGTGCGCCACCTGACCCCGTTCTTCGTCTCCCGCCAGGTGGTCACCGGCGCGGGCCGGGTCGGCATCGGCCAGGACGGCTCGGCGCACGGCTTCCAGATCAGCCAGCGGGCGGACTACTTCGAGGTCGAGGTCGGCCTGGAGACCACGCTCAAGCGGCCGATCATCAACACCCGGGACGAACCGCACGCCGACGCCGAGAAGTACCGCCGGCTGCACGTGATCATCGGGGACGCGAACCTCTCCGAGATCTCCACGTACCTCAAGCTGGGCACCACCTCGCTGGTCCTGTCGATGATCGAGGACTCCTTCATCGCCTCCGACCTCGCCGTCGACCAGCCGGTGCGCACCCTGCACCGGGTGTCCCACGACCCGACGCTCAAGCACCTGATCACCCTGCGCAACGGGCGCAAGCTCACCGCCGTCCAGCTCCAGCTCGAGTACTTCGAGCTGGCCCGCAAGTACGTCGAGGACCGCTTCGGCACCGACGCGGACGAGCAGACGGTGGACGTGCTGACGCGCTGGGAGGACGTCCTCGGCCGGCTGGAGCGCGACCCGATGTCGCTGTCGAGGCAGCTGGACTGGATCGCCAAGCGGGAGATCCTGGAGGGCTACCGCAGCCGGGACGCCGTGGAGTGGGACAACCCGCGGCTGCACCTGGTCGACCTCCAGTACAGCGACGTGCGGCCCGAGAAGGGCCTCTACAACCGCCTGGTGGCCCGCGGGCGCTTCGATCGGCTGCTGACCGAGGACGAGGTCGAGCGGGCCGTCTCCAAGCCCCCGGAGGACACCAGGGCGTACTTCCGCGGGCGCTGCCTGGAGCAGTACGCGGACCACGTCGCGGCGGCCTCCTGGGACTCGGTGATCTTCGACCTGCCGGGCCGGGACTCCCTGCAGCGGGTACCCACGCTGGAGCCGCTGCGCGGCACCCGCAACCACGTCAAGGAGCTGCTGGACCGCTGCCGCACGGCGGAGGACCTGCTACGGGTCCTGTCCGGCGGGTAACTTTTCGATCACCACGGGTGAACGTCCGCCGAATGGGAATCATCCGGGGTGGCAGCGGGTGTTGGACAGGAAGCGCCACCGGCAAACCGGGAGCGGCAGTCGCACCTTGTGTATAGGGTCGGTGCCAACCGGCAACGACCCGACCGACCAAACCGTGCCAGACGATTCGAGCGGGGTGAGGGAAATGGCGAGCAAGGACACCGGCGGCGGCCAGCAGCGGGCAAACCGCTCCTCCGAGGAGGTCGAGGAGCAGGCCGCGGAAACGCAGAATTCCGAGGATCTCAAGGAGCGCCAGGAAAAGCTGAGCGACGACGTCGACGCGGTGCTGGACGAAATCGACGAGGTCCTCGAATCCAACGCCGAGGATTTCGTCCGCGGATTCGTGCAGAAGGGCGGGCAATAGCCCGTCCCCGGTCATCGGGAATTCACGGTCGCGACCGTCGAGGGCGGTCGGGCGGCGTGCGCCGCCCCGCCCCCCGGCACCCCCCCGCCAAGCAACGACAAGTTTACTCTGGGGGGATTGGGTCGGGCAGCGCGCGCGTGAAGCTACCAGG
>NZ_JBHWBZ010000034.1:30957-37004 GCF_042735475.1 Kitasatospora sp. NPDC059577
ACCCCCTGCTGCGCGATCGCGCCGCGGCGCGGGGGGGGGGGGGGGCGGGCGCCCCCCCCCCCCCCCCCCCCGGCACCTCCCGGCCACGCTCCGACAGTGATCGTCGGGCGGGTAGGGTGCGGGCAGCGCGCGCTTCAAGCTACCTGGAAGGAATCGTGTGGAAGCCAACACTCGCGGCACCGGGCGTCTACCGGCTGCCTTCCTGACCCCGGGGTCGTCCTCGTTCCTCGACTTCCTCGCCGAGCACAAGCCGGAGCTGCTCCCCGGCCACCGCGGGCTCCCCGCGGGCTCGGTGGTCGAGGCCCCGCACGGGACCACGATCGTGGCCGCGGTCTTCGACGGCGGTGTGGTGATCGCCGGTGACCGCCGGGCGACGATGGGCAACGTGATCGCCCAGCGCGACATCGAGAAGGTCTTCCCGGCCGACGAGTACAGCGCGGTCGGCATCGCCGGCACCGCCGGCCTCGCGGTCGAGATGGTCCGGCTGTTCCAACTGGAGCTGGAGCACTACGAGAAGATCGAGGGCACCGTGCTCTCCCTGGAGGGCAAGGCGAACCGCCTCACCACCATGATCCGGGGCAACCTGGGCATGGCGATGCAGGGGCTGGCGGTGGTGCCGATGTTCGCCGGCTACGACCTGGACCTCGGCCGCGGCCGGATCTTCAACTACGACGTCACCGGCGGGCGTTCCGAGGAACGCGGCTTCGCCGCCACCGGCTCGGGCTCGGTCTTCGCCCGCGGCTCGATGAAGAAGCTCTACCGCGACGGCCTGACGGCCGAACAGGCCGTCACCCTGGTCGTCCAGGCACTCTACGACGCGGCGGACGACGACTCCGCCACCGGCGGCCCGGACCTCGCCCGCAAGATCTTCCCGATCGTCTCGCTGATCACCGAGGACGGCTTCCGCCGGCTCACCGACGCGGAGGTCGCCGAGACCACCGTGGCCATCACCGACGAGCGCCTGACCCACCCCAACGGCCCGCAGGCCCCGCTGCTCTAGCCAGCACCTCACAGGAAAGGGACGACCGCCGGTGTCGACACCGTTCTACGTCTCGCCCCAGCAGGCCATGGCGGACCGCGCGGAGTACGCCCGCAAGGGCATCGCGCGCGGCCGCAGCGTGGTCGTGCTCACCTACGCCGACGGCATCGTCTTCGTCGCGGAGAACACCTCCAGGGCGCTGCACAAGGTCTCCGAGATCTACGACAAGATCGCCTTCGCGGCGGTCGGCCGCTACAACGAGTTCGAGAACCTGCGCATCGGCGGCGTCCGCTACGCCGACCTGCGCGGCTACTCCTACGACCGGGCCGACGTCACCGCCCGGGGCCTGGCCAACGTGTACGCCCAGACCCTGGGCACCATCTTCTCCTCGGTCGGCGAGAAGCCGTACGAGGTCGAGCTGATCGTGGCCGAGGTCGGCCGCGGCAGCGACAACGACCAGATCTACCGGCTCACGCCGGACGGCTCGGTCGTCGACGAGAAGAACTACGTGGTGGTCGGCGGCAACGCCGACTCGATCGGCAACTACCTGGGCCAGCGCCACCGCGTCGGCCTGAGCCTCACCGAGGCGGTGAAGGTCGCGGTCGACTCGCTCGCCCGCGACCCCAACGGCGGCAGCCCGCGCAGCCTCACCCCGGAGCAGCTGGAGGTCGCGGTCCTCGACCGGCAGCGGTTCCAGCAGCGCAAGTTCAAGCGGATCCTGGGCAACCAGCTCAGCCGGCTGCTCGACGGGGACCAGTCCGCCGAGGCGGACGACGAGGACGACCCGGCGCACACCGCGCCGGAGTAGCAGTGCCTGCGGAGTCCCGTACGGCGGCCGGACCGCCGCCGTACGGGGGCTCCGGTGCCCCTGCGGCGGCCCAGTCGTCGTGGAGGCGGTTTCGGACAGCTCCGACCAGAATGGAGTGCTCATGGACCGCCGGATTTTCGGGCTGGAGAACGAGTACGGCGTGACCTGCACGTTCCGCGGGCAGCGACGGCTGTCGCCGGACGAGGTCGCGCGGTACCTGTTCCGCCGGGTCGTCTCCTGGGGCCGCAGCAGCAACGTCTTCCTGCGCAACGGCGCCCGGCTCTACCTCGACGTCGGCTCCCACCCCGAGTACGCCACGCCCGAGTGCGACGACGTGGTCGAGCTGGTGACGCACGACAAGGCGGGCGAGCGCATCCTCGAAGGCCTCCTGGTGGACGCCGAGCGGCGCCTGCACGAGGAGGGCATCGCGGGGGACGTCTACCTCTTCAAGAACAACACCGACTCCGCCGGGAACTCCTACGGCTGCCACGAGAACTACCTGGTGGCCCGGCACGGCGAGTTCTCCCGGCTGGCGGACGTGCTGATCCCCTTCCTGGTCACCCGCCAGCTGATCTGCGGCGCGGGCAAGGTGCTGCAGACCCCGCGCGGCGCGGTCTACTGCGTCAGCCAGCGGGCCGAGCACATCTGGGAGGGCGTCAGCTCCGCCACCACCCGTTCGCGGCCGATCATCAACACCCGGGACGAGCCGCACGCGGACGCCGAGCGCTACCGCCGGCTGCACGTGATCGTCGGCGACTCCAACATGTCCGAGACCACCACGCTGCTCAAGGTCGGCGCCACCGACCTGGTGCTGCGGCTGATCGAGGCCGGCGTGGTGATGCGCGACCTGACCCTGGAGAACCCGATCCGGGCGATCCGCGAGGTCAGCCACGACCTCACCGGCACCCACCAGGTGCGGCTCGCCAACGGCCGCGAGGCCAGCGCGCTGGACATCCAGGAGGAGTACTACTCCAAGGCCCTGGAGTTCGCCGACCGCAAGGGCATCAACACCGGCACCATCGCCCGGGTCCTCGACCTGTGGGGCCGCACCCTGGAGGCCGTGCGCTCCGAGCGGCTGGACGGGGTGGCCACCGAGATCGACTGGATCATGAAGTACAAGCTCATCGAGCGGTACCGCGAGAAGCACCAGATGAGCATGTCCAACCCGCGGGTGGCCCAGATCGACCTCGCGTACCACGACATCCACCGCCGCCGCGGCCTGTTCTACCTGCTCCAGGGCAAGGGCCAGGCGCAGCGGATGACCACCGACCTCAAGACCTTCGAGGCCAAGTCGATCCCGCCGCAGACCACCCGGGCCCGGCTGCGCGGGGACTTCATCCGCCGGGCGCAGGAGCAGCGCCGGGACTTCACGGTGGACTGGGTGCACCTGAAGCTGAACGACCAGGCGCAGCGCACCGTGCTGTGCAAGGACCCGTTCCGTTCGGTGGACGAGCGGGTGGAGAAGCTCATCGCCGGGATGTAGCCCGGTCAGCGATCGAGCCGCCGTGATCACGGCGGCGTCCGGCCCCGGTGGTGCCTACCGGGGCCGGACGCGTGCCGGGCATACGCTGTCCGTCGAGTCAGGAGAGCCGACTTCGACCGACAGTTAGGACCACCGTGCGCCGCACCGCCGGTTTGCTTCTCACCCTGCCGCTGCTGCTGGCGGTGGCCTGCAGCAGTTCCCCCAAGGCGGCCGGTCCGGCGACGCCGTCCGCGGCGAGCGCCGCCCCGACGGTGCCGGCACCGGTGTCCGAGGCGTCGCCGATGCCCACTCTTTCGGGTGGCGGTTTCGGCAGCAAGGCCACCATCACGATCCCCGACGGCCAGCCCAGCGGGCAGTTCGTGGTGAACACGGTCAGTGAGGGCGATCGGGCGACCGTCAACAAGGGCGACTGGGTGACGGTCAACTACAGCGCGAAGGACTGGACCACCGGCAAGGAACTGCCCAGCTCGTACGACCCCAACGGCAAGCCGCAGCTCTACCAGGCCGGCAGCGGGCAGCTGGTGCCCGCGCTGGACCAGAGCGTGATCGGCAAGAAGGTGGGCAGCCGGCTGCTGGTGGTGGCCCCGCCGGCGGCCGCCTTCGGCGACCAGGGCTCCGGTCAGCTGGGTGTCAACAAGAACGACACCGTGGTGTTCGTGCTGGACATCATGGAGAGCCTGCCGCAGGACTCCACGCTGAGCGGGAACATGACCCAGCCGCCCGCGACGCTGCCCCAGGTCAAGGACAACGGCAAGGCGCCGGTGACGATCACCATCCCGGCCGGGCAGGCCCCGCCCACCGACCTGCAGCAGGCGGTGCTGATCAAGGGTGAGGGCAAGCCGGTCAAGAGCGGGCAGACCCTGGTGGTGCAGTACACCGGGGTGCTGTGGAGCAACGGCCAGCAGTTCGACTCCTCCTGGACGCACGGCGGCGCGCAGGCGGTGCAGATCGGCACCGGCAGCGTGATCGAGGGCTGGGACAAGGGCCTGGTCGGGCAGACCGTGGGCAGCCGGGTCATGCTCGTGGTGCCGCCCGCGCTCGGCTACCAGGACAAGGCGCAGGGCGCCGTCCCGGCGAACTCCACGTTGGTCTTCGTGATCGACATTCTGGAAGCGGTCTAGGAAGTGACCCGGGGGATTCCGTACGCTTGGGCGGACGCTCGTACAACGAAGCGTCCGCCCTCATCCTGAGCTGTCATAATGCCCTCGCGCTGTGGCAGGTGCCGTCCGGCGCCGAAGGTCCGGGGCGGGCGGTGCGACGGCAGGCCGGCGTTCAGCACGCCGGGCGCAGACCTGGAAGACCTGTGGCGAGATGGATGGGGAGTCATGACTGAGAAGACGCCGAGCCCGGGCGGGGCCGGCACCGCGGCGAACGACAGCCCTGCGGGTGACCCGGCCGCCTCCCGTCCCGGCGGCCCGCTTCCGGGGGACGGCGAGTCGATCGTCGTCCCGCCGTCGATCCTGAAGCAGCAGGCCGGCTGGGCCCAGCCCGGTGAGGCGCCGCGTGCCGCGGGCGGGACGAAGACCGACGACACCCCGCAGATCTTCGCCTCCACCGTGCGGCGGTCCGACACCTCCGAAGCCGGGTACGACGAGAACCCGCCCGGGGTCGGCCGGCTCGGTGTGATCCTCGGCACGGTGCTGACCCTGCTGCTGGCCGGCAGCGCCGTGACGCTGTACCTGGTGAACAAGGACGGCGGCAAGGACACCAGCGCGGCCAAGCCGGACGCGGCGAAGACCGCGCCGCCCACGCCGAGCGCCGAGCCGGTGCCGCCGATCAAGGACAGTGCCAAGGTGCTGCCGACCGTCACCGGTGACTTCGGCAAGAAGGCCGACATCCAGGTGCCGGGCGAGGCCTCCGACGGCTCCTTCGTCGTCAAGGTGCTCTCCGAGGGCTCCGGCGCCAAGGTGGACAAGAACTCCTGGGCCTCGGTGGACTACACCGCCAAGGACTGGAACACCGGCAAGGACATCCCGAGCTCGTACGACGCCAACGGCAAGCCGCAGATCTTCCAGGCCGGCACGGACTCGCTGATCCCGGCGCTGGACCAGGCCGTGCTCGGGAAGAAGGCCGGCAGCCGGCTGCTGGTGGTGGCCCCGCCGGCCGCCGCGTTCGGCTCGCAGGGCAAGGCCGACATGTCGATCGGGGCGAAGGACGACCTGATCTTCGTCATCGACATCCGCAACGCCAACGCGCCCGACTCGGTGGTCAGCGGCACGGTCACCCCGCCGCCGGCGGACTTCCCGCAGGTCAAGGACAACGGCAAGAAGCCGGCCGACATCACCCCGGTGGCCGGCGCCAAGGACCCGACGGAGCTGAAGTCCCACGTCCTGATCAAGGGCACCGGGCCGAAGGTGGAGAAGGGCGAGAAGGTCGTCGTCCAGTACACCGGCGCGCTGTTCAAGGACGGCAAGGTGTTCGACTCCTCGCTCAGCAAGGGCCAGGCGTTCACCTTCCCGGTCGGCGGTGGCCAGGTCATCCCGGGCTGGGACCAGGGCCTGGAGGGCCAGACCGTGGGCAGCCGGGTCGAGCTGGTGATCCCGGCCGCGCTGGGCTACGGCGACAAGGGCCAGGGCGACATCCCGCCCGCCGCGACGCTGGTCTTCGTCGTGGACATCCTCGACGCGGGTCAGGGCTGATCCACTTTCGGGTGACAATGGTGTGCGTGTGACCTTCGGGTCCGGCCGCGTGGCCGGCCCCGGACGGGCGGCGGACGCCGGTACCGGGGGCCGCCCCCCCGGTCGGTGTCGTATAAAAAAAACACAGCCCCCGAGACA
>NZ_JBHWBZ010000034.1:37013-45992 GCF_042735475.1 Kitasatospora sp. NPDC059577
TGTGGGGGGGGGGGGGGGGGGGGGCGCGGGCGCGCCGGGCGGGGGGGGGGGGGCCGGGGGCGCGGCGCGCGCCGCGGGGGGGGGGGGGGGGGCCGGGGGGGGGGGCCCCCCCCCCCGCTTGGTCGTGAATGCAACGCGCAACGTGAGAAGAGGGACTGTGAGCGTCAACCTCAACGAGAAGCCCGAGATCGACTTCCCGATCGGCGACGCCCCGGCGGAGCTGCAGATCCGCGACATCGTCGTCGGTGACGGCGAGGAGGCCAAGAAGGGCCAGAACGTCAGCGTCCGCTACGTCGGCGTGACCTTCGAGACCGGCGAGGAGTTCGACGCCAGCTGGAACCGGAGCCCGAACGAGTTCCGCTTCCCGCTCGGTGGCGGCCGCGTCATCAAGGGCTGGGACCAGGGCGTCGTCGGCATGAAGGTCGGCGGCCGCCGCGAGCTGACCATCCCGGCCCGCCTGGCGTACGGCAACCAGTCGCCGACCCCGGCCATCCCGCCGGGCTCGACCCTGATCTTCGTGGTCGACCTGCTGGCCGTCTGAGCCTCATCGCGCCGTGGGCCGGACCCCTCCGGGGGCCCGGCCCACGGGCGTGTCCGGGCCCGGTGGGCACCGCCCGGCGGCCGGGCGCGGACCGGCTCGGGGACCGGGCGCGGCACGCCTGCGGGACCGGGTGTGGGACGCCGCTTTTGCAGTGCGTACCGCGACCGGTACGGTCGGTCCCGCCGGGTGGTGATCGCCCGGTTGGCGCACCCCGCGCGCGGCGCGGCACACCGGAAGGGTCAGCGATGGCGATCGCCAAGGCAGAGCGGCTGATGAATCTCGCCCTGTGCCTGATGAACACCAGACGTCCGCTCTCCAAGAAGGAGCTGCGGGAATCCATCGAGGCGTACCGCGAGGCCTGGCAGGGCAGCAGCGAGGACGCCTTCAACCGGATGTTCGAGCGGGACAAGGACGACCTGCGCGAGCTCGGCCTGGTGATCGACGTCGACGAGAGCACCCTGGACGGTGAGCTCGGCTACCTGGCCCGTGCCGACCGCAACCGGCTGCCGGAGATCGCGCTGGACGCCGAGGAGGCGGCCGCGCTGACCTTGGCCGCCCGGGTCTGGCAGCAGGCCAAGATGTCCGGAGCGGCCAGCGGCGCGCTCCAGAAGCTGCGCGCGGCCGGCGTGCCGTTCGCCGAGGCCGAGGGCCGAACCGCCCTGGAGCCGCGCATCCCCGCCCGGGAGGCCGCGTTCGAGCCGCTGCTCACCGCCGCCCGGGACCGCCGTCCGGTCGGCTTCGAGTACCGCAAGGCCGGCGCCGCCGCCGTCGAGCAGCGCAGCGTCGAACCGTGGGCGCTGGAGTGCTGGCGCGGGCACTGGTACCTGGCCGGGTACGACCGTGACCGGGGCGACGCCCGGGTGTTCCGGCTCAGCCGGATCACCGGCAAGGTGCGGGCCAGGAGCGGGGCCTTCCTCGGCACCGTGCCCGAGCACGTGGACGTCCGGGCGACCGTGGCGAAGTTCGCGGGGGAGGGTGCCACCGCCACCGCGACCGTCCGGGTCCGCCGGGACGCCGGCTTCCCGCTCCGCACCAAGGCGCTGACCAGCAGCCGGGTCGACGAGGCCTGGGACGAGCTGGAGATCCCCTACGGCAACGGGCTGGGCGCCGACCTGGCGGAGTTCGGGCCGGACGTGCTGGTGCTCGGGCCGGAGGAGCTGCGGGCGGATGTGGTCGACCGGCTGCGGGCGGTCGCGGGGCTGGATGTGGAAGGCGTGCGGGCATGAGCAATGCGATCGACCAGACGCGACGGATGCTGTCGCTGGTCACCTATCTGCGCGAGCGGCCCGGGGCCGAGGTCGCCGAGGTCGCCCGGGCCTTCGGGATCAGCGAGCGCGAGCTGATCGGGGACCTCAACGTGCTGCCGATGTGCGGCACCAGCTTCCGCGGCGGCGACCTGCTCGACATCGACACCGACGGCGAGCGGATCTGGTGGCACAACGTCGACGACGTGGCCCAGCCGCTGCGACTGGCCGCCGACGAGGCGACCGCCCTGCTGGTGGCCGCCCGCGCGGTGGCCGGCCTGCCCGGGCTGCGGGCAGGTGATCGGGAGGCGCTCACCCGGGCCGTCGCCAAGATCGAGAACGCGGCGGGCGAGAGCGCCGAGGGCAGCGCCCGGGTCGGCGTGACCTTCGAGGCGGAGAGCCACGTCTTCGCGGACATCGACCGGGCGCTCAGCGAGGGCCGCCGGCTCTGGCTGCGCTACTACTCGCACGGGCGCGGCGGGATGACCGAGCGCGAGGTCGACCCGATCCGGCTGCTCACCGAGGGCCACACCTACCTCGAGGCCTGGTGCCGCACCTCCGAGGACCACCGGATGTTCCGGCTCGACCGGGTCGCCGAGATCCGCGTCCTGGACGTCCCGGCCGACCCGCCCCGGCGCGAGCCGCGCGACCTGAGCGGTGGACTGGTCAACCCGGCGGCCGACGACCCCGAGGTGGTCGTCGAGGTCTCCTCCGGCGGGCGCTGGGTGGCCGAGTACTACACCCACGACCGGGCCGAGGAACTGCCCGACGGCGGACTGCGGATCACCCTGCGCAGCGCCGACCCCTCCCAGCTGCGCCCGCTGGCGCTGCGGCTGGGCCGGGACGGCCGGATCGTCTCGCCGCCCGAACTGGCCGAGCAGGCGCGCTCGGCCGCGCGGGAGGCGCTGGCCGCCTACGGGGAGGGGCAGGTCTGAGCGGTGGAACCCGGGACGAGATTCAAGGTGTACTGCTCGGAGTGCCGGGAGAAGGTGGAGCTCCCGGCCGAGGCGTTCCGGCTGACCCTCGGTCGCACCCCGGCCCAGGCGCACTACAGCTTCGGTTGCCCGCTGTGCGGGGCGGCGGTGCGCAAGCCGGCCGGGGAGAAGATCGTCGAGGCGCTCACCGCGGCCGGAGTGCGCACCATGCGGCTCGTCCCGGCCGAGGGGTAGGGCCCGTATAGGGTGGGGCGCATGTCCTGGATGCTCGTCGCCGCCGTCCTGCTCGCCACCGCGGGCCTGCTGGTCCTCGGGGTCCTCGCGATCCGGCTCTGGCTCGACGTGCGGGCGCTCGCCAAGGGCGTGGACACGGCCTCGCGGGCGCTGGCCGCGGCGGCGGAGGAGCTGGCCGACGCGGTGCCGAGCCGGGCCTGACGCCCCTCCCCGCGGCCCCCGCCGTACGGGGGCTGCTGTGTGCGGGCAGGGGCGGGTTACGCTCTCAGTCGGCTCCCGGATCCGAGTGCCGGGGGCCGCTGTCCTGTTCGGGCGGCCGTCGTCGTGGCGTCATCCGCAGCGGTTACCATCCGCAGCGGACGGCCCGTCGGGCCGCCGTGACTGAAGGTGGTCGCGCATGCGCATCTCGATGACCGCGATCGTGGTGATCGTGGTACTCGCCATCGTGCTGTTCGGAGCCAAGCGGCTGCCGGAGGTGGCGCGGTCGCTGGGGAAGTCGCTGCGGATCCTGAAGAGCGAGGCCAGGGCGATGCGCGCGGACGGTGCGTCCGAGCCGTCGGAGCGGCCCGCTCCGGCGCCGGTGGACGGCTCCTCGGCCAGGACCGTCCAGGCGGCTCCGGGGGCGTCGGCCACGGCCCGTCCGGTGACCGAGCCCGCGGCCGGGTCGTCCGCGCCCGACGGCGACCGCCCGCACTGAGCACGGCGCACGTGAGGCACGCGACACACGTGAGACGTGCGACGTCCGCGACGCACGCGGCGTACACGACCATGGAGGCCCGCCGACCGGCGGGCCTCGACGCACGAGTTGAGGACCGGGGTTGAGCAAGCTCTCCAAGGCGCCGAAGGCGTCAAAGGATCCTGAGGGGCGGATGGCCCTCGCCGACCACCTGCGGGAACTGCGCAACCGCGTGGTCAAGTCGGTCCTGGCGATCGTGCTGATCACCATCGTGGCCCTGATCTACCACAAGCAGCTCGAAACCCTGCTCCTCAAGCCGCTTCCGCAGTGCACCAAGGAGACCGCGGGCCAGTACCACGGCAAGTGCGCCCAGGTCTCGACCATCGGTCTGACCTCGGGTTTCACCTGGATGCTCAAGGTCGCGCTGACGGCCGGCGTGGTCGGTTCGGTGCCGATCTGGCTGTGGCAGGTGTGGGCGTTCGTGGCGCCCGGTCTGCACCGGCACGAGAAGAAGTACACCGTGATCTTCATGCTGTGCGGGGCGCCGCTGTTCCTCGCCGGTGTGGGCGTCGCGTTCCTGGTGCTGCCCGCCACGATCGAGGTGTTGATCTCGTTCACGCCGGACACCACCACGCCGATCCTGCCGCCGGACGACTACTTCGACATCGCCACCCGGATGGTGCTGGTCTTCGGCCTCGCCTTCGAGTTCCCGCTGCTGCTCGTGATGATGAACCTGGTCGGCATGGTCAGCGGCAAGCGGCTGCTCGGCTGGTGGCGCGGGATGATCATGGCGATCACGGTGTTCGCGGCCTTCGCCACGCCGAGCGCCGACCCGCTGACCATGCTCGCGCTGGCCGCGCCGATCTGGGGCCTGTACTTCATCGCGGTGGTCATCGCGCTGGCCTTCGACAAGCGCAAGGCGCGCCGCAACCCGGACGCCCTGCTGGACGACGAGGAGGCCTCGCACCTCGACCTGTCCGTGCAACCGGTGGCCGGGGCGGAGTCCGTCCGGGCCTCGGCGGCCCCGGCGGCCTCCAGCGCCCCGGTGCCGGCCGCGCGCCACGAGCAGATGGACGACATCACCTGAGCCGGTGGGCCCTGAGGGAGCCCCGGTCCGTCGCTGTGCGCGGCGGGCCGGGGCTTTTCGCTGGTCGGGGGCTTCCTGGGGTTTCGGTGGGGTGCCCTTGGCAGGGTGGATGGCATGTGACATATTACTGACGTGCTGAAGACCGAGAGACCTCCCCTGGATGTCGTCGTGGTCGGCGCCGGTGTGGTCGGCGCCGCCTGCGCCTACTACGCCGCCCGTGCCGGGCTCACCGTCGCCGTCGTGGACCGCGGGCCGGTGGCCGGCGGCACCACCGGCGCGGGCGAGGGCAACCTGCTGGTCTCCGACAAGGAGCCCGGACCCGAACTCGACCTCGCCCTGCTCAGCACCCGGCTCTGGCGCGAACTCGCCGAGGACCTCGGCGCGGCCGTCGAGTACGAGGCCAAGGGCGGCGTGGTGGTCGCCTCCACCGCGGCCGGGCAGGAGGCCCTGCGGGCCTTCGCGGCCGCGCAGCGCGCCGTCGGGGTGGCCGCCGAGGAGGTGCCCGGCGAGCGGCTGCGGGAACTGGAACCGCACCTCGCCCCCGGCCTGGCCGGCGGCTTCCACTACCCGCAGGACGCCCAGGTCCAGCCCGCCCTGGCCGCCGCCCACCTGCTGCGCGCGGCCCGGCGCAGGGGCGCCGAGCTGATCACGGGGGAGACCGTGACGGCCGTCGACCGGGGGTCCGACGGCGCCGTGCGCGGCGTGCGGACCGACCGCCGCCGGCTGGCCGCGCCCGCCGTGGTCAACGCGGCCGGCACCTGGGGCGGCGAGCTGGCGGCCCTGGCCGGGGTGCACCTGCCGGTGATGCCCCGGCGCGGCTTCGTCCTGGTCACCGAGCCGCTGCCGAGGGTCGTCCGGCACAAGGTCTACGCCGCCGACTACGTGGCCAACGTGGCCAGCGGCTCGGCCGGCCTGGAGACCTCCGCCGTGGTCGAGGGCACCCCGGGCGGGCCGGTGCTGATCGGCGCCAGCCGGGAACGGGTCGGCTACGACCGCACGCTCTCCCAGGAGGTGCTGCGGCGGCTCGCCGGCCAGGCCGCCGACCTCTTCCCGGTGCTCGCGGACGTCACCGTGCTGCGCGCCTACCGGGGCTTCCGCCCGTACCTGCCGGACCACCTGCCGGCCATCGGGGCGGACCCCCGGGTGCCCGGGCTGTACCACGCCTGCGGCCACGAGGGGGCCGGGATCGGGCTGGCCCCGGCGACCGGGCTGCTGATCAGTGAACAGCTCACCGGAAAGCAGCCGGAACAGGACCTCGCGCCGTTCCGCGCGGACCGGTTCCCCGCCGCCTGAGCCCGCCCGGCCCGCCGGGCGAGGCCGTCCGCCCGGGGCTCCCGCCCGGGTTCCGTTCCCCATGAGATTCCGTCCTGGATTGGAGACGCCGCCGATGCGCCGCCGCCGCACCCCCGCCGGGCTGGTCGAGGCCGAGCCCGGGCCCGCCCACCACATCGAGTTCGACGGCCGGCCCGTCCCCGCGCTGCCCGGGCAGTCCATCGCCGCCGCCCTGTGGGCCGACGGCGTGCTGGCCTGGCGCACCACCCGGGTCGGCGGGACGCCGCGCGGGGCGTTCTGCGGCATCGGCAGCTGCTTCGACTGCCTGGCCACCGTGGACGGCCGTCCCAACCAGCGCACCTGCCTGCTCCCCGCTGAGCCGGGCACCACCGTCACCACCCAGGAGGGCCACGGCCGTGCCGACCTCGCCGTCTGACCCCGCGCCGATCGACCGCGCGCCGTTCGACCTCGCCGTGGTCGGGGCCGGCCCGGCCGGGCTCGCCGCCGCCGTCACCGCCGCCGACCTCGGGCTGCGCTGCGTCCTGCTGGACGGCGGACAGCAGACCGGCGGGCAGTACTACCGCCACCCCGCGCCCGGCCTCGGCGCGGCCCGGCCGGACCGGCTGCACCACCACTGGTCCGCCTACACCGGCCTCGCCGACCGGCTCGCCGCCCACGAGCGGGCCGGGCGGGCCGTCTTCCGGGGCGGACACCAGGTCTGGGCGCTGGAGCGCTTCGACGGCGGCTTCGCGGTGCACGTCACCCGCGGGCCCGGGAGCGCCGACCGGGCCACCGTCCGGGCCCGGTCGGTGCTGCTCGCCACCGGTGCGTACGAGCGGCAGCTGCCGTTCCCCGGCTGGACCCTGCCCGGGGTGGTGACCGCGGGCGGCGCGCAGGCCATGCTCAAGGCCGGACTGGTGCTGCCCGGACGGCGGATCGTGGTCGCCGGGAGCGGACCGCTGCTGCTCGCCGCGGCGTCCTCGCTGGTCACCGCCGGGGCCGAGGTGCCCGCCGTGGTCGAGGCCACCGCCTACCTCGGGTACGCGCGGCGGCCCGGTGTGCTGGCGGCCGTCCCCGGCAAGCTGGTCGAGGGCGCCGGGCACGGCGGGGCGCTGCTGCGGCACGGCGTGCGGCTGCGCCCGCGCAGCGCGGTGGTCGAGGCGCACGGGACGGACCGGGTCACCGGCGTCACGGTGGCCCGGCTGGACGCCGACTGGCGCCCGGTGCCCGGCACCGGGCGGCGGATCGACTGCGACGCGCTCGCCGTCGGCCACGGTCTGCTGCCGCAGATCGACCTGGCCACCGAGCTGGGCGCGCGCACCCGGACCGGGCCGGACGGCGCGGTCGCGCTGGAGGTCGACGCCCGGCTGCGCACCAGCGTGCCCGGCCTGTGGTCGGCCGGGGAGACCAACGGCGTCGGCGGCGCCGACCTCGCGCTCGCCGAGGGTGAACTGGCCGCGCACGCGGTGGCCGGGGCACTGCCGGAGGCCGCGCTGCTGCGCCGCCGCTCGCGGCTGCGGGCCTTCGCCGAGCTGATGGCCGCCGCCCACCGGCCCGGGCCGGGCTGGACCGGGTGGCTGCGTCCGGACACCGACGTCTGCCGGTGCGAGGAGGTGCCGGTCGCGGCGATCCGGGAGGCCGTGGACGAACTGGGCGCGGGGGACCCGCGCACCGTGAAGCTGCTGACCCGGGCCGGGATGGGCTGGTGCCAGGGGCGGATGTGCGGTCCGGCCGTGGCCTGCCTGGCCGGTCCGGCCCCGGGGTCGGCGTCGGGCGGTCCGGGGCCCGACCGGCGGCCGCTGGGCTGCCCGGTGCCGCTCTCGCAGCTGGCGGCGGGGCCCTCCCCGGAGTCGTGACGGCCCGTCCTCGAACCGGTGGGCCGGGGACCTTGTCTCCGGCCTGCCCCCACCTATAAAATGTCACACCTCACCAAGGAGTACACCGTGTCCATCACCCCGCACGACACCACCCGTCCCTGGCGCGGCATCATGGTCGCCACCACGATCCCGCTGCGCCCGGACCACTCCGTCGACTACGACGCGTACGCCGAGCACGTCCGCTGGCTGATCGACTCCGGCTGCGAGGGCGTCGTCCCCAACGGCTCGCTGGGCGAGTACCAGACGCTCACCGCCGAGGAGCGCGCCCGGGTCGTCGAGGTGGCCGTCGAGGCGGCCGGCGACGGCTCCCGGGTCATGCCCGGGGTGGCCGCGTACGGCAGCGCCGAGTCCCGCCGCTGGGCCGAGCAGGCCGCCGAGGCCGGCGCCGGCTCCGTCCTGCTGCTCCCGCCGAACGCCTACCGGGCCGACCACGCCTCGGTGCGCGCGCACTACGCCGAGGTCGCCCGGGCGGGCCTGCCGATCGTCGCGTACAACAACCCGATCGACACCAAGGTGGACCTCGTCCCCGCGCTGCTCGCCCAACTGCACGGCGAGGGCTCGATCGTCGCCGTCAAGGAGTTCAGCGGGGACGTCCGCCGGGCGTACGAGATCGCCGAACTGGCCCCCGGGCTGGACCTGCTGATCGGCGCCGACGACGTGCTGCTGGAACTGGCGCTGGCCGGCGCGGTCGGCTGGATCGCCGGCTACCCGAACGCGCTGCCGGAGGCCTCGGTCGCGCTCTACGACGCCGCGGTGGGACACGACCTGGAGACCGCGCTGCCGCTGTACACGTCGCTGCACTCGCTGCTGCGCTGGGACTCCAAGACCGAGTTCGTCCAGGCCATCAAGCTCTCCATGGACATCGCCGGGCGCCCCGGCGGTCCGGTCCGGGCCCCGCGCCAGCCGCTCACCCCGGAGATCGAGGCGGCCGTCCGCGCCGCGACCGAGAAGGCGCTGGCCGAGGGCCTCGCCTAGGGCTTGTCGGACAAGCCCTGGGCCCTGCCCGGCCCGTACCCCTCCCGGCCGGCTGCGGGTGCAGCTTGGCCGGCCCCCAGAACCCACCGACCATCCCAACCAGTACCGGAGTTGGTAACCAAGCGCATCCCTCACGTG
>NZ_JBHWBZ010000034.1:46002-52004 GCF_042735475.1 Kitasatospora sp. NPDC059577
GCGGCGCGCCTGGGGCGCGCGGGGGGGCGCGGGGCGCGGGTGGGCGGCGCGGGGCGCGGCGCGGCCGCCCCCCCCCCCGCCGCGCGCCCCCCCCGCGCCCCCCCCCCCCCGGCCCCCTGAACCCACCGACCATCCGAACCTGTACGGGAGTTGTGACCCATGCGCAGCCGTCACGTGTTCCACGCCGTCGACTCGCACACCGAGGGCATGCCGACCCGGGTGATCACCGGCGGCTTCGGCGTCATCCCCGGCGCCACCATGGCCGAGCGCCGGGTGCACTTCCAGCAGCACCTGGACCACTTCCGCACCCTGCTGATGTACGAGCCGCGCGGCCACGCGGCGATGAGCGGCGCCATCCTGCAGCCGCCCACCCGGCCGGACGCCGACTTCGGCGTGCTCTACATCGAGGTCTCCGGGCTGCTGCCGATGTGCGGGCACGGCACCATCGGCGTCGCCACCGTCCTGGTCGAGACCGGGATGGTGCCGGTCGTCGAGCCGGTCACCACCGTGCGGCTGGACACCCCGGCCGGACTGGTGGTCGCCGAGGTGCACGTCGAGGACGGCGCCGCCAAGGCGGTCACCATCCGCAACGTGGCCTCCTACTCCGTCGCACTGGACCGCAAGATCGAGGTGCCCGGCTACGGCACGGTGACCTACGACCTCGCGTACGGCGGCAACTTCTACGCCATCCTGCCGCTCGCCGAGTTCGGGCTGCCCTTCGAACGCGAGCGCAAGCAGGAGATCCTGGACGCCGGCCTCGCGATGATGGACGCGATCAACGCGGGCCCCGACCGGCCGGTGCACCCGGAGGACCCGTCCATCCACAGCTGCCACCACGTCCAGCTGCTCGCCCCCGGCTCCACCGCCGAGCACTCCCGGCACGCGATGGCCATCCACCCCGGCTGGTTCGACCGCTCGCCCTGCGGCACCGGCACCTCGGCGCGGATGGCCCAGCTGCACGCGCGCGGCGAACTCCCGCTCGGCCAGGACTTCCGCAACGACTCCTTCATCGGCACCACCTTCACCGGGCGGCTGGTCGAGGGGACCGAGGTGGCCGGGCGGCCCGCCGTCGTGCCGACCGTCACCGGGCGGGCCTGGGTCACCGGCACCGCCCAGTACTTCCTCGACCCGAGCGACCCGTTCCCGGCGGGCTTCCTGCTGTAGGCCGGGCCCCGAGCCTGCTCCGAACCTCCCCTGAAGGGCTGCCAGTCGTGACCATCACCTCGTACAACCCCGCCGACCCGGACGACCTCGTGACCGCCGTCGAGGAACCCGGCGCCGACGCCGTCCGGGCCGCCGTCGGGCGGGCCCGGAGCGCCCAGGCCGGCTGGCTCGCGGCCGGCGCGGGCGCCCGCGCGGCGGCGCTCGGCCGGATCGCCGACGCCGTCGAGGCGCACGCGGAGGAACTGACCGCGCTGATCGTGCGCGAGGTCGGCAAGCCGCTCGCCGAGGCGCGCGGCGAGGTCGCCCGGACCGCGGCGATCTGGCGCTACTACGCGCAGGCGCCGTACGCGGCCTCGGGAGCGGTGCACGAGCCCGCCGCCGGGCCCGGGCTGCTGCTCACCCGGCGCCGCCCGTACGGGGTGGCCGGGCTGATCGCGCCGTGGAACTTCCCGCTGGCGATCCCCAGCTGGAAGGCCGCGCCGGCGCTGGCGGTGGGCAACACGGCGGTGCTCAAGCCGGCACCCGAGGCGACGGCGTGCGCGCTGCGGCTGGCGGAGCTGACCCGTGCGGCCGGACTGCCCGAGGACGTGTTCACGGTGCTGCCCGGCGGGGCCGAGGAGGGCGCGGCACTGGTCGACGCGGCCGACGTGGTCTCCTTCACCGGCTCGACCGGCGTCGGCCGGGCCGTGGTGCGCGCCGCGACCGGGCGCGGGGTGCCGGTGCAGGCCGAACTCGGCGGGCTGAACGCCGCGCTGGTGCTCCCGGACGCCGACATCGACCAGGCCGCCGGCCACCTCGCGGCCGCCATCGCCGGGTACGCCGGGCAGAAGTGCACCGCCACCAGCCGGGTGATCGCGGTCGGCGCCGCGTACGAGCCGCTGCGCGACGCCCTGGTCAAGGCACTGGCGGCGGTCGACGACGCGGTGTGCGGGCCGGTGGTCGACTCCGGCGCCCGGGACCGGCTGACGCTCGCCGTCGCCTCGGCCGTCGAGGCCGGGGCGAGCGTGCTCACCGGCGGCGCGGTGCCCGAGCGGGCCGGCTGGTACGTCGAGCCGACCCTGCTCGCCGAGGTGCCGGCCGAACACCCGCTGGCCCGCGAGGAGTTCTTCGGCCCGATCGCCGTGCTGCACGCCGTCGCCGACCTCGACGAGGCGATCGCGCTCGCCAACGACACCCCGCACAGCCTCGCCACCTCGGTCCACACCCGCAGCCTGGACGTGGCCCTGGCCGCCGCCGACCGGCTGGACGCGGGCATGATCCGGATCAACGCCCCCTCCAGCGGCGTCGACTTCCACCTGCCCTTCGGCGGCGCCAAGGGCGCGAGCCACGGCGACCGCGAACAGGGCCAGGCCGCCCTGGACTTCTACACCGTCAGCCGGACGGTCAGCGTGCTGCCGGGCGGAGGTGCCTGATGTTCGTCCGCACCGTCGACTACCACACCGCCGGCGAGCCGTTCCGGATCGTGCTGGACGGCACGCCGGCCATCCCCGGCGACACCGTCGCCGAACGCCGGGCCATCGCGCTCGGCGCGGGCGGCAGCGCCACCGCCCCCCGGCCCAGCGCACTGGACGACGTCCGGCGGCTGCTCACCCGCGAGCCGCGCGGACACGCCGGGATGTACGGCGGCTTCCTGGTGCCGCCGGACGACGACGAGGCCCACCTGGGCGTGCTGTTCTGGCACAAGGACGGCTACTCGACGGCCTGCGGGCACGGCACCATCGCGCTCGGCGCCTGGGCGGTCGAGTCCGGACTCGTCGCCGCCCCCGCGGACGGCGTGGCCCGGGTGCGGATCGACGTGCCCTCGGGCCGGGTCACCGCGCTGGTCCACCGGGCCGGCGGGCGCACCACCGGCGTCACCTTCCGCAACGTGCCCACCCGGGTGACCGCGCTGAAGCTGCCGGTGCGGACCTCGCGCGGAACGGTCGAGGTCGCGGTCGCGCACTCCGGCGCCTGCTACGCCTCGGTGCCGGCCGCTTCGCTGGGGCTGGCGGTGGAACCGGCGCAGCTGCCCGAACTCACCGCCGTCGGGCGGGAGATCCGGGCGGCGCTGGCCGGCGAGGACGCGGTCGAGCACCCCACCGACCCCCGGCTGTCCGGCGTGTACGGGGTGATCCTGCACGACGAACTCCCCTCCGACGACGACGTGGTGAACCAGCGGAACGTCACCGTGTTCGCGGACGGGCAGATCGACCGCTCGCCCTGCGGCTCCGGCACCTCCGCCCGGCTCGCGGTGCTCACCGCCGAGGGCCGGCTGGCCCCGGGGGAGCCGCTGCGGCACGAGTCGATCATCGGCACGGTGTTCACCGGCCGGGCGCTCCCCGGCGGGGACCCGCTCGGTGGGGGCGTCGTCACCGAGGTCGGCGGAACCGCCCACCGCACCGGCGAGCACGGCTTCGTCCTGGAGCCGGGCGACGAACTGGGGACGGGGTTCCTCCTGTGAGACCGACCGCACCGCCCGGAACGGCTGTTGTGCCGCTCCAGTACGCCGTACCGGGCACCGGCGGAGTCGGGCCCGCCGGTGCGGTGGGGGCGATCGAGCGGGTGCTGCTGGACGGGTTCGACCCGGAGGCGGCACCCGCCCGATCGGCCGTGCCGGTGCCCGCCGGCGAACTGCTGCTCATGCCCGCGGCCGCCGGGCCGTACGCCGGAGTCAAGATCGCCGGGGTCGCGCCCGCCAACCCCGGGCACGGGCTGCCCCGGATCACCGGCAGCTACCTGCTGCTCGACGGGCCCACCCTGCAACCGATCGCCCTGCTGGACGGCGCCGCGCTCACCGCACTGCGCACACCCGCCGTCACCGCCGCCGCGCTGCGGCGACTGGCCGTGCCGGAGGCGGCGCACCTCGTCCTGTTCGGCTCCGGGCCGCAGGCGTACGGGCACCTGGACGCCCTGCTGGCCGTCCGGCCGCTGACCCGGCTCACCGTGGTGGCACGCCACGCCGGGCGCGCCGCGGCGCTCGCCGGGTACGGGCAGCGGCTCGGGCTGGCCGCCGCCGTCGCCGGGCCGGAGGCCGTCGCGGACGCGGACCTGGTGGTCTGCTGCACCACCGCCCGCACGCCGCTGTTCGACGGCGCGCTGGTGCCCGCGCACGCGGCGGTGGCCGCCGTCGGCTCGCACGAACCGGACGCCCGGGAGGTGGACGGGACGCTGGTCGGGCGCGCCGAACTGTACGTCGAGGCCCGGTCGGTCGCGGGCCGCGAGGCCGGGGACCTGCTGATGGCGGGCGTCGCCGGGCGGCAGCTGTGGAACCTGGCCGAGCTGGTGCGCGGCGACGCGCCGGTGCCGACCGGGCGGCCGCGGTTCTTCAAGAGCGTCGGGATGGCCTGGGAGGACCTGGCGGTCGCGGCGGAGGTGTACCGGGCGGGCCGCGCCGCGTCGCCGTAGCGGCTCAGTCGCCGATGAAGCAGATCCAACTGCCCGGGATCGCCGCACAGTTCGCCAGCAGGTTCCGCAGGTCGCGGACGGCCGCCCGCTGCGCCTCGGTGGTGCAGCGGGCGAGCAGTGCGGTGGCTTCCTCGAAGGTGGCGGCCGCGTCCTGCTCGTTGAACCAGGTGTCGCCGTACGGGTCGACCCGGCCGAGCCGGTGGTCGGGCGGGCGGGTGTGCTCGGCCAGGGCGTCGGCGAGCGCGTCGCCGTGGTCGTACGAGAGGTGCAGCATGCCGCTGCCGGGGCGGCCGTCGTACAGGGCGAGGTCGATGCCCAAATCCGTGGCTCCTGACGGTGTTCGGGAGTGGTGAGGCCGGAGCCGGCCCGGTGGGAAGGGATCCCCCGTCGGGTCGGCTCCTTCGCGTTCCGGTGCCGGCGCCCGCTGGTCCGGCGCCGGTCGCGGGTGTCCTGAGGCCGGTTGCGGGTGTCAGACAAGCCCTAGCGCTGCGCGCCGGTGTAGGTCCCGAGCAGTCGGGCCAGGTGTTTGCCGCTGACGAGCAGGGGTTCCTCGCTGCGGGCGATCCGGGCGGCGAGCTCGGCGCCCTCCAGGGTGCAGATGACGGTGCCGGCCAGCTCGGCGGCGTCCTGCGCGCCGATGCCCGCCGCGACCAGGTGGTCCACCACGACGGCCCGCCAGTTGGCGTACGCCGCGGCCACGGCCCGCTCGATCTCGGGTGCGCGGCCGGCCGTCTCCGGGGCGGTGGTGCTGACCGGGCAGCCGTCCTGCCAGTCGGAGGCGCGCAGCTCGCGCGCGAGCATCCGGGTGCAGACGAGCAGCGCCTCGCCGGGGTCGGGCGAGGAGCCCAGTCCGGCGCGCAGCAGGACGGCGAACTCCTCGTCCCCGTGCCGGATCGCCTCGGCGGCCAACTCCTGCTTCCCGCCCGGGAAGAAGTGGTAGACGGAGCCGAGGGTGGCCTCCGCCTCGCGGGAGATCTGCTTGATCCCGGTGCCCTCGTACCCCTGGCGCTGCAGCAGCCGGGAGGTGGCCCGGACGATCCGCTCGCGGGTGCCGACGGTGGTCCTCTCGGGCGTCTTCACGGCGTGATCGTAGCCGATGACATGGATAGAGCGTTCGTTCCAGAGCTGTGCCGGCGTCGGCCCCGTCGCTCCGGATGGAGCGTTCGTTCCAGGGGGAGGGGTGGGCGCAGGCCCGTCGAACGGCAGCAGTCGGGGCGTTCCCGGCGCGGCGTCGGCCGGGCACGGGTGCGGCGAGCAGGAATGCGATGGTGGGGCGGTTGCGCCGGGGGTGGGCCCCGCGCGGTGGCAGATCGTGTGCCGTCGGCCCCTTTATCGCCCCCCCCCCGCCCCCCCCCAGGCCGGAACCCGGGGGAGCGCCCAGCCCCCCCCCGCCCCCCCCCCGGACACCGGGAACGGCCCCCCCCCCGGGTCCACCAACCCGGGCCACGGGCACC
>NZ_JBHWBZ010000034.1:52012-63271 GCF_042735475.1 Kitasatospora sp. NPDC059577
GGCGCGGGGGGGGGGCGCGCGCGCGGCGGGGGGGGGGGGGGGGGGGGGGGGGGGGGCGGGCGGGGGGGGGGGGGGGGGGGGCCGCCGCCCGCCCCCCCCCCCCCCCCCGCCCGCTGCCACCATGGCTTTCGACGCCCGGCAGAGTGCTTGAATCGCGGACTGTTGCCTACGCAACGTAACGTGACATTGTACACTGGTGTTCTGCACCCACCCGGAGGAACACCATGGCCGACCTCAAACCCCGCACCCTGATCTCCGTCCAGGAGCGGCTTCGCGACCAGGTCGCCCACGCGCTCCGCGCGGCCCTGATCTCCGGCGAACTGCGCCCCGGCGTCGTCTACTCCGCCCCCGCCCTCGCCGCCGACTTCGGCGTCTCCGCCACCCCCGTCCGCGAGGCCATGCTCGACCTCGCCCGCGAGGGCCTGGTCGAGGCCGTCCGCAACAAGGGTTTCCGGGTCACCGAACTCACCGAACGCGACCTCGACGACTACACCGAGATCCGCGCCCTGATCGAGGTCCCGACCGTGGGCCGGGTCACCCGCAGCGCCACCAAGGACCAGCTGGAGCAGCTGCGCCCGCAGGCGGTTGCCATCGTCGCCGCGGCACGCAAGCACGACCTGATCGGCTACCTGGAGGCCGACCGGCAGTTCCACCTCGACCTGCTCGGCCTCGCCGGCAACGCCCGGCTGGTCGACGTCGTCGGCGACCTGCGCAAGCGCTCGCGGCTCTACGGGCTCAACCGGCTCGACGAGCGCGGCGAGCTGGTGTCGTCGGCGGAGGAACACCTGGAGCTGCTCGACCTGATGATCTCCGGCGACGCGGAGGCGGCCGAGGCCTGCATGACGCGGCACCTCAGCCACGTGCGGTCGCTCTGGGCCGGGCAGGGCGAGGCGGCCGAGCCGGAGCGGCCGGCGCTGCGGCTGCGGGCCCGGTAGGGGCCAAACCGCCCGTTCGGGTGAAGACTGGGGATCGGACGTCGGGGGACGCCCGGGTCCTACGATGATGCTCTCGACATCGGCAGCCAGGAGGAATTCCATGTCCGCCGCAGCAGTGGAAGAGCCCTTCGAGCAGATGACGCTGCTCGAAAGCGCGGAGCTGATCTCGAAGCAGCTCCCCGGCCACCGGGTCGAGATCATCGGGAGCGAGATCACCGTGACGCCCACCCCGAACATGTCGCACGACCGATCGGTGAGGCGCTTCGACCGTGCGTTCAACCGGGCTGGGCTCGACGGCGGCGAGACCGAGGTGTGGCAGAACATCGGGATCTGGCTGCCTGACGGACCGTTCGACTACGCGCAGCCGGATCTGGCGATCACCGACGCGGATTGCGACGACCGGGTCCTGGACTACGGGGCCTACGACCCCGCGATCTTCCGGCTCGTGCTGGAGGTGACGTCATCGAACCTCGGCAACGATCTGAAGAAGCCGGGCGCCTACGCCTCGGCGGGGGTGCCGGTCTACGTCATCGTCGATCGGACGAACCGGCGGGTGATGGTGCTGACCGAGCCGAAGGACGGCGACTACCGGGTTCACGCCGTCCACCACCCCGGGCAGACGTTCACCTTGCCCGAGTCGATCGGAGCGTCGGTGACGCTGTCGGTGGACGACGTGCTGACCGCCAAGACGTAGTGCCGCACTCCGTGCTCGGCATGGCCGAGGTCCTCTTCTAGCGGTTCCCCGGGCACCGGGTGGAGGTGCTGGGTGGGGAGGTGTCCGTCGAGCCGTTGCCGGACGGGCATCATGCCCGGATCCTCACGGATGTGATGGCCGCGTGCTTCCGGGCCGGAACGGCCGACCGGGACCCCTGGCCCGTCCAGCGGCTCGCAATCCGGCTGCCCACCGGGCCGGACGACTTCGCGATGCCGGACCTGTCGATCGTCGATGCGGCACGTGACGACCACATGGTCGCGTACAACTGCTACGACCCGAAGGTCTTCCGCCTCGTCCTGGAGGTGACCTCGGCGGCGCTGTGCAGTGACCTCACCAGGAAGCCCGCCGCGTACGCGCTGGCCGGGGTGCCGGCCTACGTGGTCGTCGACCGGATCGGCCGGCGGGTGCTGGTGCCGACGGAGCCCCGGGACGGGGAGTACCGGGAGCGGGTGGTGTGCCGTCCCGGGCAGTCCTTCGTGCTGCCCGGGACCGCGGTGGTCCTGGAGGTGGACGACCTGTTCGCCTAGGCCCTGTCCGGACCTAGCCGACCGCCGCGGGCAGGGTCAGCCTCCCGTCGTGGACCTCGGCGACCTGGTCGACGGCCGTCAGGTGGGTGCGGTCGTGGGTGACCAGGACCGTCGCCGTGGCCCGGCGGTGGGTGAGTTCGGTGATCAGGTCCAGGACGGCGGCGCCCCGTTCGTGGTCGAGGGCGCTGGTCGGCTCGTCCACCAGGAGGACCGTGGGGTCGTTCATCAGGGCGCGGGCGATGTTGACGCGCTGGCGCTGACCGCCGGAGAGCTGGTGCGGGCGGCGGCCGGCCCGGTCGCGCAGGCCGACGGCGTCCAGGAGGTCCAGGGCGCGGGGGAGCGCCTCGCGGGGGGAGCGGCCGTCGAGGTGCGCCATCACCTGGAGCTGTTCGGCGGCGGTGAGCGAGGGCAGCAGGTTGGCCTGCTGGAAGACGATGCCGATCCGGGTGCGGCGCAGGGCGGTGAGGTCCGCCCGGCCGAGGCCGGCGGTGTCGGTGCCGTCGACGACGACCCGCCCGGAGTCCGGGGCGATCAGGGTGGCGGCCACCGCCAGCAGGCTGGACTTGCCGGAGCCGGACGGGCCGACGACGGCGGTGATCGAGCCCTTGGGGACGGTCAGCGAGACGTCGTCGAGGGCGGTGAGCCGGCCGTCGCCGTCCGGGTAGGTCAGGGTGACGCGGTCGAGGGTCAGGGTCATCGGGCGCTCCCCAGGGCGGTCAGCGGGTCGACGGAGGTGATCCGGCGGATGGACAGGGCCGCGCCGACCGCGCCGAGGGCGATCATGACGGCGGCGGGCAGCAGCAGGGTCGGGGCGTCCAGGACGAAGGGCACCGCGGAGCCGATGAGCGAGCCCGCGCCGAGCGCGATCGCGGTGCCGGCGGCCGTGCCGAGCACCAGCAGCAGAACGGCCTGGCCGAGCGCGTCGCGCAGCAGGTAGCGGGTGGACGCGCCGAGGGCCTTGAGGACGGCGATGTCGCCGCTGCGCTGGATCGTCCAGACGGTGAAGAACGCGCCGATCACCAGCGCCGAGATGGCGAACAGGAAGCCGCGCATCAGCTGCAGGGAGCCGTTCTCGGAGGTGTAGGAGCCGATCGCGGCGAGGGCGTCGTCGCGGGTGCGGCTCTGCGTGCCGTGGCGGGCGTCGGCGGCGGCGAGGTCGGCGCCCTTCGCCGTGGTGAGGGCGATGACGGTGGCGTGGCCGGTGCCGCCGGGGGCGAACTGCTGCCAGTCGGTGAGGCTGGTCCAGATCACCGGGGTGTGGCTGTACGCGGCGTCGCCGTCGACGGCCGCGACCCGCAGCGGGTGCCCGGCCAGGGTGAGGTCGGCGCCGGGGGCGAGGCCGCCCAGGTTCTCGGCGGCGGTCCTGGACAGCACCGCCTCGCCGGGGGCGATCCGGGTGCCCTGCGGGGCCAGCCCGGAGCCGTCCGGGACGCCGAAGGCGGAGAGCGCGGCGGTGCGGCTCCCGGCGGCGGCCTTGGTGGTGGTGATGCCGAGCGGCTGGGCGGAGGTGACGCCGGGCTCGCGGGCCCAGGCCTGCCACTGCTCGGGGGTGACCTGGGAGTCGGTGAAGGAGAGCTCCTGCCCGTCGGCGGGTTTACCGAAGACCAGGTGGTCGGCGGGCAGGCCGGTGATCGCGGAGATGTTCTGCCGGCCGAGTCCGGCGGTCAGTCCGGACAACATCCCGACCAGCACGGTGATCAGCACGATGACGGTTCCCATCAGGGCGAACCGCCCCTTGGCGAACCTCAGGTCCCTCCAGGCGACGAACACGGTGGCCTTCCTCTGCACAGGTGATTTCCGACGTTCCCACCGTCGTGGACCGCAGGGCCCCGGGGCATCGCGCCGGGGATTGCATCCTGGGCATCGAAGGACAGAAGCGGAGTTCAACCTTTTGATTGATGCCGGGCCCGGGGAAGGAACTTAGGCTGGACGGATGGCGACCGAACGATCCAGAACCATCCCCGTCGCCCGCGTACTCCAGGTCTGCCTGCACCTGCTCGTGGCGGGCCTGCTCGTCCTCGCCGTCGCCAGGGCCGTCCTCGGCGACCACGGCGGCGACCCGGCGGCCGTCGCCGCCGCGGCCACCGCGATGGGCGCGGTCTACGCCGTCGGGCCGCGACTGGCCGCCGTCCGCCGCTCGCGCCGGGCGGCCGCGCTCTGGCTGGCCCTGCTCGGCGTCACCTGGGCGGGCGTGCTGCTCACCACCCAGGACGGGGTCTGGCTGGCGTTCCCGCTGTACTTCCTGGAACTGCACCTGCTCGGGCGGCGCGGGGGGCCGGTCGCCGTCGGGCTGACCGCCGTCGCGGCGATCGCCGCGTGGTCCTGGCACCAGCACAGCTTCAGCATCGCCGCCTCGATCGGGCCCGCCCTCGGCGCCGCCGTCGCCACCGCCACCGTGCTCGGCTACCAGGCGCTCTACCGGGAGAGCGAGGAACGCCGCCGGCTGATCGACGAACTCACCGCGGCCCGCGCCGACCTCGCCGCTGCCCACCACACCGCCGGGGTGCTGGCCGAACGCGAGCGCCTCGCCCGGGAGATCCACGACACCCTGGCGCAGAGCCTCAGCTCCATCCAGCTGCTGCTGCGGGCGGCCCAGCGGGCCCTGCCCGAGCGCACCGAGGCCGCCGCCGGGTACGTCGAGCAGGCGCGACAGGCCGCCCAGGACAACCTGGACGAGGCCCGGCGCTTCGTTCGCGCGCTCACCCCGCCCGCGCTGGAGAGCGACCCGCTGCCGGTCGCCCTGGAGCGGCTGTGCGCGACCACGACGGCGCACGGCGCACTGCCCGTCCACCTGCACGTCTCCGGCGACCCGGTACGGCTGCCGGTCGCGCAGGAGATCGCGCTGCTGCGGATCGCGCAGTCGGCGCTCGGCAACACCGTCCGGCACGCGAAGGCCTCGCGGGCCGAGGTGACACTCAGCTACATGGAGGGCGAGGTGGCGCTCGACGTGTTCGACGACGGGGCCGGGTTCGACCCGGCGGCGGTCGCGGACCGCACCGGCGGGGACGGCGGGTTCGGGCTGCCCTCGATGCGGGCCCGGGCCCGGGCGCTCGGCGGCACCTTCACGGTGGAGGCCGCGCCCGGGGAGGGCACCGCGGTGGCGGTGCAGCTGCCGGTCACCCCGGAGGCCGGGTCGTGATCCGGCTGCTGATCGCGGACGACCACCCCGTGGTCCGGGCCGGGCTGCGGGCCGTGCTGGAGGGCGAACCGGACTTCGCGATCGTCGCGGAGGCGGCGACCGCCGAGCGGGCCGTCGAACTGGCGGCCGGCGAGGGCGTCGACGTGGTGCTGATGGACCTCCAGTTCGGGCCCGGCTCGGCGATGAACGGCGCGCAGGCCACCGCCGCGATCACCGCCCGGCCGGGCGCACCGCGGGTCCTGGTCGTCACCACGTACGACACCGACGCCGACACCCTGCCCGCCCTGGAGGCCGGCGCCACGGGGTACCTGCTCAAGGACGCGCCGCCGGAGGAACTCGCCCAGGCCGTACGGGCCGCCGCGGCCGGCCGCTCGGCGCTCGCGTCCAGCGTCGCCGACCGGCTGCTGGAACGGATGCGCACGCCCGCGGCCGCGCTCAGCGCGCGGGAGACCGAGGTGCTGGGGCTGGTCGCCGACGGGCTGACCAACCAGCAGGTCAGCCAGCGGCTGCACCTGAGCCAGGCCACCGTGAAGTCCCACCTGGTGCACATCTACACCAAGTTGGGGGTGGACTCGCGCACCGCGGCGGTGCGGGAGGCGCGCGGGCGGGGGCTGATCCGCCGGGCGTAGGGTGGGCGGGGTCCGAACCTTCCGGTGGAGTGGAGGAACCCGATGGCCGTGCGTCTCGACGGACTCGCCGTACCGGTGATCGCCGCACCGATGGCGGGCGGGGCCTCGACCCCGGAACTGGTCGCCGCGGTGAACCGGGCCGGCGGACTGGGCTTCCTCGCGGCCGGGTACCGGAGCGCCACCGCGATGACCGAACAGGTCGCACTGGTACGGAAGTCCGGCGACCGGCCGTTCGGGGTGAACCTCTTCGTCCCGGCACCGCCCGGGGACCGGGCCGCCGTCGCCGCCTACCGGGAGCGGCTGCGGCCCGAGGCCGAGCAGTGGGGGGTGACGCTGCCGGAGGACATCGGGCCGGACCGGGACGACTGGGAGGCCAAGCTCGCCGCGCTGCTCGCCGACCCGGTACCGGTGGTCTCCTACACCTTCGGCCTGCCCACGGCCGAGGAGGCCGCGGCGCTGCGGGCCGTCGGAACGCTGCAGATCGGCACCGTCACCACGCCGGAGGAGGCGCAGGCGGCGCAGGCGGTGGGGATGGACGCGCTGTGCGTGCAGGGCCCGGAGGCAGGCGGGCACCGGGGCACCCACCGGGTCGCGGACCTGCCGGGCGAGCTGCCGCTGCTCGAACTGCTCCCCGCCGTACGGGAGGTGACGGCGCTGCCGCTGATCGCCGCCGGCGGGATCGGCGACGGCGCGGCGATCGCGGCGGCGCTGCGGGCGGGAGCGGTCGCGGTGCAGCTGGGCACGGCGCTGCTGCGCGCCGACGAGTCCGGCGCCTCGGCGGCGCACCGGGCGGCGCTCACCGGACTCCCGGAGACGACCGTCACCCGCGCCTTCACCGGCCGCCCCGCGCGCGGCCTGCGCAACGCCTTCATCGACCGCCACGGCCCGTACGCCCCGCCCGCCTACCCCGAGGTCCACCACCTCACCGTCCCGCTCCGGGTCGCCGCCACCCGCCGCGGCGACACCACGGCCATGCACCTCTGGGCCGGCACCGCCCACCACCTGGCCGAGCCCGGTCCGGCGGAGGCCATCGTCGCCGACCTGTGGCGCGCCGCCCGGGGGTAGTGCGCCCGACGCGCGCCGGGCACGGCGTGTTGTCCCTCGCGGGGGTGGATTGAGGGGGAAAGTGCGCGGTACTCTATAAGGGACAACTTAATCTCAGGGGTATGTGGGAGATCACGCTTCTGGCGCCGGTCGAGGAGTGGTACTTGCAGGTTTGTCAGGATGACCCGAAGACGGCCGAGAGAGTCCTCGAGGCGCTGGACTTGCTGGCCGATGAGGGGCCGACCTTGGGGCGGCCCGTGGTGGACAGGATCCACCGCAGTCGCCTGCACAACCTCAAGGACTGAGGCCGGGCTCCACGGGTGCCAGTGAAGTGCGCATGCTGTTCGTCTTCGACCAGGAGAGGGAGGCCATCATCCTCGTGGCGGGTGACAAGTCCGGTCGCTGGTCGGGGTGGTACGACGAGTCGATCCCTCTCGCGGAGAAGCGCTACGCGAACTACGTGGAGGAGCAACGGAACGGAGCACGCCGATGAAGGGTCGTAGTTGGACCGAGGTGCGGGCCGAGGTCATGAAGCGGTACCCCGAGCTGGCGACGCCGGAGGCCGAGGCGGGCCGGACGCTGATGCGTCAGGAGATGCTGGCCCAGATTCGGGGGCATGAGCTCGCCGAGTTGCGGCGGAAGGCCGGGCTCACGCAGAAGCACGTGGCCGAGTTGCTCGGAGTCAGCCAGGCACGGGTGTCGCAGATCGAACACGGCCAGGTCGACAGCCTGGACAACCTCCGCGCCTACGCCGCCGCGATCGGTGGCGAGGTCGAGGTGACCGTCCGGCAGGGCGAGCGGACGATCAAGGTGGCCTGACCGTCCGCTCGGCCCCGGGGCGGTCACGCCAGCAGGTCGGACATCCAGGACTCGACGTCCTTGACCGTCCTCGGGAGGGCGCCCGACATCAGGTGGGCGCCCTCAGCCGTGATCACCAGGTCGTCCTCGATGCGGATGCCGAGGCCGCGCAGCTCGACGGGGAGGGTCTCGTCGTCGGGCTGGAGGTAGAGGCCGGGTTCGACGGTGAGGACCATGCCCTCCTCCAGGACGCCGTCGAGGTAGCGGTCGGCGCGGGACTTGGCGCAGTCGTGGTAGTCGAGGCCGAGCATGTGGCCGCTGCCGCAGAGGGTGTAGCGGCGGTACAGGCCGTTGTCCTCGGCGAGGGCCTGTTCGGCGGGGACGCGCAGGACGCCCCAGTCGGCGAGGCCTTCGGCGATGACCTGCATGGCGGCGCGGTGGAAGTCGCGGAAGCGGGCGCCGGGGCGCAGGGCGGCGATGCCGGCGCTCTGGGCGGCCAGGACCAGTTCGTAGGCCTGGCGTTGGACGGGGGTGAAGGTGCCGCCGAGGGGGAGGGTGCGGGTGATGTCGGCGGCGTAGAGGGTGTCCGTTTCGACGCCGGCGTCCAGCAGGAGCAGGGAGTCCGGGTCGAGGGCGCCGTCGTTGCGGATCCAGTGCAGGACGCAGGCGTGGGCGCCGGAGGCGGCGATGGTGGTGTAGGCGGTGCCGTTGCCCTCGGCGCGGGCGCGCAGGTCGAAGACGCCTTCGATCCAGCGTTCGCCGCGGTGGTGGCGCAGGGCGGCGGGCAGGGCGCGGACGACGTCCTCGAAGCCGGTGGTGGTGTGGTCGACGGCGAGTTGCAGCTGGCCGATCTCCCACTCGTCCTTGACCAGGCGCAACTCGGAGAGCACGGCGGCCAGTTCACCGTCCTCGGCGGTGGCGCTGCGCCGTCCGGCGGCCTCGTCGACGAAGGCGTCGGTGCCGGTGAGGACGCGGGTGGGCGGCTGGGGGCCGGAGAGCAGTGCGCCCAGGTCGTCGAGGTGTCGGGTGCGGATGCCGGTGAGCAGGGCGGCTTCGGCGAGGTCGGGCCGGGGGCCGACCCAGAACTCGCCGTAGCGGCGGTCGCGGTAGAACTCACCGCCGTCGCGCGGGGACCGGGGGCGCAGGTGGAGGACGGGTTCGTGGCCTTCGGGGCCGGCCGGTTCGAGGACGAGGACGTGGTCGGCCTGGTCCTCGCCGGTGAGTCCGGTGAGCCAGACGTACGCGCTGTGCGGGCGGAAGCGGTGGTCGAGGTCGTTGCAGCGGACCTTGAGCCGGCCGGCCGGGACGATCAGCCGTTCGCCGGGGAAGGCGGCGGAGAGGCGGGCCCGGCGGCCGGGGAAGCGGTCGTACCCGGGGACGCGCAGGTCGGTGGGGAGCGGGGTGGCGGCCCAGCGGGTGCCCATGAAGGCGGCGAGGGCGGGGGTGACCGGGAGGTCGTGGCTCCCGGTGCTGAGGCCGGTCTGGGGCAGGGTCACCGGTGAACTCCTAGGCGGGGCTGGGGAGATGCGTGGCGGGGGTGCGGGCACGGACACAGCTCGGTAACGGGCGGCGTCACCTCTTGTGCAGTGCAATTTCACATTACTATGTTACGGGTCACACAGCGGAGCGGCCGGATCAGGCCCCCCACAGCGGAGTTGCACATGACCAGGCGCACCCACGCCGCCCTCGCGGCGGCCCTCGCGGCGACCCTCACCCTCGGCCTCGGGGCCTGCAAGAACGACAAGAGCGACAGCGGCGGTGACGCGGCCCCCTCCAGCACCAAGGGCCCGGGCGCGGAGAGCGGCTCGATCGTCGGCGGGACCCCGGCCAAGGGCGGCACGCTCACCGTCCTGACCAACCAGGACTTCGCCCACCTCGACCCGGCCCGCAACTGGGTGGTGCCGCACATGGACTTCGGGACCCGGCTGCTCTACCGCACCCTGACCACCTTCAAGGCCGAACCGGGCGCCGCCGGCAGCGAGATCGTCCCGGACCTCGCCACCGACCTGGGCACGTCCTCCGAGGGCGGCAAGGTGTGGACCTTCACCCTCAAGGAGGGCCTGAAGTACGAGGACGGCAGCCCGATCAAGTCCGCCGACATCAAGTACAACGTCGAGCGGTCCTTCTCCCCGGACCTCACCGGCGGCCCCGACTACGCGGCGCAGTACCTGGCCGGCGGTGAGAACTACAAGGGCCCGCTGACCGGCGAGCACCTGGCGAGCATCGAGACGCCGGACGACAGGACGATCGTCTTCCACCTGAAGCGCCCGGTCGCCGAGTTCTCGGACACCGTCACCCTGCCGACCTTCTCCCCGGTGCCGCAGTCCCAGGAGAAGGGCACCCAGTACGACTCCCGGCCGTTCTCCTCCGGCCCGTACAAGATCGAGACCTACGACCGCGGCAAGCAACTGGTGCTGGTCCGCAACACCAACTGGGACCCGGCCACCGACACCGTCCGCAAGGCCTACCCGGACAAGGTCGTGGTCACCCAGGGCATCAAGGGCGGCCAGGCCGACGACCGGATCATCGCCAGCGACGGCGCCGACGCCAACGCCGTCAACATGCCCTGGATGCAGCACGAGACCGTCGCCAAGGTGCTGCCCAAGGCGGACGTCAAGTCCCGCATGGTGGCCGAGCGGACCGGCTGCACCGACATGCTCTACATGAACACCGCCAAGGCCCCCTTCGACGACCCGAAGGTGCGCGAGGCGATGATGTGGGCGGTCGACCGCGAGGCGCAGGTGACGGCGTTCGGCGGCCCGGCGGTGACCGACGTGGCGACCTCCTACCTGCCCCCGTCCCTGACCGGCGGCGTCACCTCCGACCCGCTGAAGATCCCGGCGGCCGGCGACCCGGAGAAGGCCAAGGCACTGCTCAAGGAGGCGGGCAGGACCGACCTCAAGGTCGCGCTCACCGTCTCGCTCGGCGACAAGACCCGCGCCGAGGCGATCCAGCAGTCGCTGGCGAAGGCCGGCGTCCAGGTCACCGTCAACACCACGGACCCGTCGGCGTTCGCCGACACCATCGGCGACATCAAGAACGCCCCCGAGCTGACCATCAACGGCTGGTGTCCCGACTACCCGTCCGGTGCCACCTTCCTGCCGTTCCTCTTCGACGGCCGCACCATCAAGGAGAAGGGCAACCAGGGCAACTACAGCCAGTTCCGGGACCAGGCCACGATGGACCGGATGGACCAGATCGCGGCCATGACGGACGTCAACGAGGCCAACAAGGCCTGGCAGCAGCTGGACCAGGACCTGATGAAGAAGGCCCCGGCCGTCCCGCTGATGTGGCAGCGCCGCCCCCTGCTGGTGGGCACCAACGTCGCCGGCGCGTTCGGCAACTCCGGGTACGCCGGCATGATCGACCTCGCCGTGGTCGGCCTCAAGGACCCCGCCAAGGGCAAGGGCTGAGGGGCCGACACCGATGAGTACCACCACTGAGCCCGGCGCCCCGGGCGGCCCCCCCGCGG
>NZ_JBHWBZ010000034.1:63281-68235 GCF_042735475.1 Kitasatospora sp. NPDC059577
TTTTTCCCACCCCGCGGGGGCCGCCTCAACCCCCCCCCCCCCCGCCTTGGGGGGGGGGGCCCCCCCCCAGGGTCCCCCCCCCGCCCCCCCCCCGGGGGGCGGCCCCCCCCCCGCCGCGCGCCGAGAAGGGGGCCGGGCGGGGGCCGTGGCGGCTGGTCTGGGACCAGCTGTGGGCCAAGGGCCCGGCCCGGTTCGGGCTGATCACCGTCGGCGTGCTGCTCCTGGCCGCCGCGCTGGCCGGACCGCTGAGCTCGCTCGGCGGCTGGACCCCCGAGGAGTTCGACAAGCGCGCCGTGGACCCGTACCTGGGCGGCCTGCCCCGGGGCGACTTCGGCGGCATCAGCACCCGGCACTGGCTGGGCGTCGAGCCGATCACCGGGCGCGACCTGTTCGCCCGGGTGCTGCACGGCGGGCAGGTGTCCCTGCTGATCGCGTTCACCGCGACCGCGGTCGTCGTGGTCGCCGGCACCCTGGCGGGCATCGCGGCCGGCTACTTCGGCGGCCGCACCGACACGCTGCTGTCCCGGCTGATGGACCTCACGATGTCCTTCCCGTCGCTGATCTTCATGATCGCGATGATGTCGGTCGCCAAGGACGTCAACCGGATCCTGCTGATCACCCTGGTGATCGGCCTGTTCACCTGGCCCGGCATCGCCCGCGTGGTCCGCGGACAGACGCTGTCGCTCAAGCACCGCGAGTACGTCGAGGCCGCCAAGGTCGGCGGCGCCCGGTCCTGGCGGATCCTCACGAGGGAGATCCTGCCCAACGTCTCCGGCCCGATCATCGCGTACACCACGCTGCTCATCCCCGGCATGATCGCCACCGAGGCCGCGCTCAGCTACCTCGGCGTGGGCGTGCGCCCGCCGACCCCGTCCTGGGGACAGATGATCGCCGAGAGCATCGTGCACTACGAGACCGACCCGACGTACTTCCTGATCCCGACGGCCTTCCTGTTCCTCGCCGTACTCGCGTTCACCCTGCTCGGGGACGCGCTGCGCGACATCCTCGACCCCCGGGGAGGCCGGTCGTGATCCTCTACCTCGGCCGCCGACTGCTCGGCGTGGCGGGCATCCTGCTCGCCATCTGCGCCATCACCTTCACCATCTTCTACCTGCTGCCCAACGACCCGGCCGCGGCGGCCTGCGGCAAGACCTGCAGCCCCGAGCGGCTCGCCGACGTCAAGGCGGCGATGGGCCTGGACAAGCCGGTCTGGGACCAGTTCCTCGCCTACCTCGGCGGCATCTTCGCCGGCCGCGACTACGGCACCGGCCCCAGCGCCGTGCACTGCGGCTTCCCGTGCCTCGGCTACTCCTACGAGTACGGGCTGCCGGTGTGGGACCTGCTGACCGACCGGCTGCCGGTCTCCGTCTCGCTGGCCCTCGGCGCGGCCGTGCTCTGGCTGATCCTCGGCCTCGGCGCGGGCGTCACCTCGGCGCTGCGCAAGGGCCGGCCGGTCGACCGGACGCTGATGGTGCTCTCGGTCGGCACCGCCTCGCTGCCGGTCTACTTCACCTCGATCATGCTGATCTGGGGCGTCGTCAGGACGGCCGGGCTGCTGCCCTACCCGGCCTACCACCAGTTCAACGAGAACCCCTTCGCGTGGGCCTCCAACCTGCTGCTGCCGTGGATCGCCCTGGCCCTGCTGTACGCGGCCATGTACGCCCGGCAGAGCCGCAACGCGATGATCGAGGCGATGGCCGAGCCGTACATCCGCACCGCCCGGGCCAAGGGCCTGCCGGCGCGGACGGTCACGGTCAAGCACGGGCTGCGCGCCGGGATGACGCCGATCCTCACCATCTTCGGCATGGACCTCGGCGGGCTGCTCGCCGGAGCCGTCATCACCGAGTCCATCTTCGGACTGCCCGGTGTCGGCCGGCTGTTCTACGACGGCCTGGGCCGCTCCGACCAGCCCGTCATCCTCGGCGTCACCCTGCTCGCGGCCTTCTTCATCGTCGCGGCGAACCTGCTGGTCGACCTGCTCTACGCGTTCGTCGACCCGAGAGTGAGGTACTGATGACGAGCTTGTTGGAGGTCGAGGACCTCAGGGTCGCCTTCGACACCCCGCGCGGCACGGTCCGGGCCGTGGACGGCATCTCCTTCGCCGTCGAGGCCGGACGCACCCTCGGCCTGGTCGGCGAGTCCGGCAGCGGCAAGTCCGTCACCTCGCTCGCCGTCATGGGCCTGCACCGCGGCGCCGCCGTCACCGGCTCGATCCGGCTGCACGGGCAGGAGCTGAACGGGCTCGGGGAGAAGGCGCTGGGCGCGGTCCGGGGCCGCCGGGTCGCGATGATCTTCCAGGACCCGCTGTCCAGCCTGCACCCCTTCTACACCGTCGGCGAGCAGATCGCCGAGCACTACCGGGTGCACTTCAAGGCCGGCCGCAAGGCGGGCCGGGCCCGCGCGGTGGAGATGCTGGCCGAGGTCGGCATCCCCGAACCGGCCCGCCGGGTCGACGAGTACCCGCACCAGTTCTCCGGCGGCATGCGCCAGCGCGTCATGATCGCCATGGCACTGGCCTGCGAGCCCGACCTGCTGATCGCCGACGAGCCCACCACGGCGCTCGACGTCACCGTCCAGGCCCAGATCCTCGACCTGATCGCCCGGATCCAGCAGGAGCGCGGCCTCGGCGTCGTGATGATCACCCACGACCTCGGCGTGGTCGCCCGGGTCGCCCACGAGGTGCTGGTCATGTACGGCGGCCGGGCGGCCGAACAGGCCCCGGTGACAGCACTGTTCGCACGGCCCGCGCACCCGTACACCCGCGGCCTGCTGGACTCGCTGCCGCGCCTGGACGACACCGACGACGCCCCGCTGCGGGCCATCCCCGGCAGCCCGCCGTCGCTGATCGCCCCCGCCCCCGGCTGCTCCTTCGCCCCGCGCTGCGCCCGCACCACCGGCGCGTCCGCCGAGGAGCACGCCCGTTGCCTGGCCGAACGCCCCCTGCTCGGCGCGCTCGCCCCCGGCCACCAGGCCGCCTGCCACCTGCCGCTGGTGCCGGAAGGGGTGCTCCCGTGAGCGAACGAAGCGAACACACGACCAACAGGCGCGAGCGGGCGGACGCCCCTGCCGAGCGAAGCGAGGTGGGCGCATGAGCGAACCGCTGCTGTCCGTACGGGACCTGGTGAAGACCTTCCCCGGCCGGCGCGGCCGCACCGGGCGGCCGGGCGCACCGGTCCGGGCCGTGGACGGCGTCAGCTTCGACGTCGGCGCGGGGGAGACGCTCGGCCTGGTCGGCGAGTCCGGCTGCGGCAAGTCCACCACCGGCCGGATGATCGTCCGGCTGCTGGACCCGACCTCGGGCACCGTCACCTTCGACGGCACCGAGATCGGCGGGCTCTCCCAGGCCCGGCTGCGCCCGCACCGGCGGGACCTGCAGATGGTCTTCCAGGACCCGTACTCCTCGCTCAACCCCCGGCAGACGGTGTCCCGGATCATCTCCGAGCCGCTGCTGGTCCAGGGCGAGAGCGCGACGGCCGCGCGCAAGCGGGCGGCCGAGCTGATGGAACTGGTCGGGCTGATCCCCGAACACCTCGACCGCTACCCGCACGAGTTCTCCGGCGGCCAGGCGCAGCGGATCGGCATCGCCCGCTCGCTGGCCACCTCGCCGCGGCTGGTGATCGCCGACGAGCCGGTCTCCGCGCTGGACGTGTCCATCCAGGCCCAGGTGGTCAACCTGATGGAGCGGCTCCAGCAGGAGCTGGGACTGGCGTACGTGTTCATCGCGCACGACCTCTCGGTGGTCAAGCGGGTCTGCGACCGGGTCGCGGTGATGTACCTGGGCCGGATCGTGGAGATCGGCGACAAGGCCGAGGTGTACGGCAGCCCCGCGCACCCGTACACCCGGGCGCTGCTGTCCGCGGTGCCGCTGCCGGACCCGGAGGCGGAGCGGACCCGGGACCGGATCGTGCTGCTCGGCGACCCGCCGAGCCCGGCCGACCCGCCCCCCGGGTGCAGCTTCCACCCGCGCTGCCCGAAGGCGCAGGAGCTGTGCCGGACGGAACGGCCGCTGCTGCGGATCGCCGGCCCGGGCAGTCGGCAGGCGGCCTGTCACTTCCCGGAGGTGTGATCCGGGACCGCCCGGAGGTGTGATCCGGGCGCCGATACGCCCGGTCGGGCGCGGCGGGGAACCCTTCGAGGGCCGCGTCCGACCGGGTTCCACCCGTGCCACCTGGTGCTTGCCGGGCCGGGTGCGCACGGCGCCGGGGTGTTCAGTCCTCCGGCAGCAGCAGGCGCGGGCCGGGCCCCTCGGCGGCCAGTTCGTCGCCGGGGTTGAGCACCCGGCAGCGGCGCAGCGACACGCAGCCGCAGCCGATGCAGCCGGTGAGCTCGCCCTCCAGTCGCTCCAGTTCCAGCCGGCGGGCGCGCAGCTGTTCGGCCCAGCGCAGGGAGATGCGCTCCCAGTCGTGCTTGCCGGGCATCCGGTCCTCCGGGAGGCCGGCGAAGACCTCGGCGACCTCGCTGAGCGGGATTCCGAGCCGCTTGGCGACCAGGATGAGCGAGATCCGGCGCAGCACGTGCCGGCGGTAGCGGCGCTGGTTGCCGGCCGACCGTTCCGAGGTGATCAGCCCCTGGTCCTCGTAGAAGCGCACCGCCGAGGTGGCTATCCCGGCCCGCCGGGCCACTTCGCCGACGCTCAGCAGGTCGACCGGTGCGGTGCTCATGACGGCTCCTTGACGTCAAGCTCTCTTGAAGTTCAACGGTACTCGACCTGACCGGATCGGCCGCCGTGAAGAGCGACACGACCGGTGCCGAGCAGGACAGTTGCCCAGCGGAACCGTCGCCGGGGGAGGCCTCCGGCGGATGGCGCGAACTCTTCTCCGGCCGGTACACCGCCGCCGCGGAAGGGGGGGGGGGGGGGGGCCGGCGGGGGGGGGGGGGGGGAGCCGGGGGCGGGGCGGGGCGGGGCCCCGGCGGGGGGCGGCGGGCGGGGCGCGCGGGCCGCCCCGCGCGCCGG
>NZ_JBHWBZ010000034.1:68245-79513 GCF_042735475.1 Kitasatospora sp. NPDC059577
AAACAGTCGGGGGCGCCCCCCGGGCCCGGGGGGCCGCGCCGCCCCCCCGGCGGGGGGGGGGGCGGCGCCCCCCACTGGGGCGCGGCCGCCCCCCGGGGGGCCCGGCCCCGGGCGGCTCAGGAGGCCGGGCCCACCCGGACGGTGGTGATCCGCCCGCCCTGGGACTCCCGGACGACCTCGATCCTGGTGTTGGTGTCCGGGACCTTCACCGTCAGCTGCGGCGTGGCCGGGTCGGCGTACACCCCGCTGTGGTCGTTGAACACCGGGACGGCCGGCTCGGCCGGGATCCGCACCGCGACGCCGCCCTTGTGCAGGGTGAACGGCGTGGTCGGCTTGAGCGAGAAGGTGGCGTCGAAGGTCTGCGCCCGCGCGTTGACCAGGGTGCCGTCGGCGAAGCGGATCGGCGCGGGGTGGGCGTCGATCGGCAGGATCAGCCCGCCGCCGGGGTGGTCCTTGGTGTTGTTGTCGCCGTACGAGGTGTCCCACAGCCAGAGCAGGACGCCCTCCTGGTACGGGTAGGGGTCGACCACGTTGGCCTTGCCGGTGACGCCGGTGTAGCCGAAGTTGTACGGCCCGGTCCTCAGGAACGCCCCGTAGCCGGTGTAGCGGCGGTTCTCGGCGATGTAGGCCCGCGGGTGCTGCTTGACGGCGGTGCGGCCGGTGATCACCGTGAAGCCGTTGGCCGTCCAGCCGCCGGCTCCGTTCTCCGCGCCGTCGGCGAACAGCTCCGTACCCGCGGCGGTGGCGCGCACGGCGTCCACCAGGACGCCCTTGCCGTGGGTGTTGCTGTCCGAGGTGACGTGGAAGCGCAGCCGGACCTGCTGTCCGAGGTAGCCGTCGAGCGGGATGTGGAGCTTCCGGTAGGTGCCGGAAGTGCCGCTCAGCCCTGGGGTGTTGGCGCTGGTGTTGCCGATCGGCGCGCCGTCGACGGTGCCGCCGAGGGCGGTCCAGTGCTTGCCCTGGTCGGTGGAGGCCTCGACGGTCAGGAAGTCGTAGTCCTGCTCGACGTCGTACCAGACCGCGGCGTCCAGTGCGGCCGGTCCGGCGGCGGTGCGCAGGTCGACGTCCCGGGCGAGGGAGTTGTCGAGGTTGTCGCCGGTGTCGCTCCACCACTGCCTGCCGCCCTCGTAGGGGTCGGCGAGGTCGGTGCTGGTGGTGCCGTCCGGCAGGTGCACGAGGACCGCCTGCGCCTGGTCGGTGTTGTAGCTGCTGACGCCGAGGGCGTGGCTGGAGCGGGTCGCGGCCTGCGCCTCGTCGTAGTTGAGCCAGCCGAACTGCAGTTTGCTCCAGGCGTCGAGGTCGCCCGGGTAGCCGCCGGTGGTGTTGGGGCCCTTGCCCAGGTATGAGCCGGAGGACATCAGCGACCAGAAGTTGACGCTGTTGTCGCCGCCGTTGGTCGGGTAGAGGTCGGGCAGGCCGAGGTTGTGGCCGTACTCGTGGGCGAACAGGCCGACGCCGCTGTTCTCGCCCGCCTGGACGTAGTCGTAGACGTACAGGCCGGTGTCGCCGACGGGGGCGCCGCCGATCTTGTCGCCGGCCGGGCCGGTCTGGCCGGTCGCGTCGGGGAAGGCCCAACTGCGGTGCGCCCACAGCGCGTCGGCGCCCTGGGCGCCGCCGCCCCAGGTCTCGTCCACGCCGGCGTGGACCACGATGACGTTGTCCAGGTAGCCGTCGGGCTGGGCGAACTCGCCGTCCTTGTCGTGGTCGTAGCGGTCGTAGACGTCGTACTGGGCGAGCTGTGCCTTGATGTCGGCGGTGGAGCGGCCCTTGGCGACCTCGCCGTCGTACCAGGCCTTGACGGCGTCCCGGACGAACTCCTGGGCCTGGGTCCAGGCGCCGGAGCCCTGCGGGCCCTTGTTGCTGCCGTAGCGGGCCTCGTTGTACGGGACGGTGACCCAGTCGCTGACGGTGCCCTCGACGTCGTACCGGCCGGAGGACTGGGTGCGGTAGTAGTTGCGCATCGACACGGCGCCGGGCGAGTCGTCGAAGAACATCTTCTGGTAGTACGTCCGGTCGAAGTCCGGTGACCACAGTGTGTGGTTGTCGTCCTTGCCCGGCTTCGGGATCTGGTTGTGGCGCGGGCCGGGGGTGCCGCCGTAGCGGGCCTGGCCGTTCCACTGCGTGGAGTCGTCGACCTCGTCGCCGAACTGGGCGAGGATCACGAAGACCTTGTCCGTGCGCTGGTGGGCGAGTTGGACGTAGTCGTTGCCGATCTTCACCTTCGCCGGGGCCCGTTTGTCGGCGCTCTTGGCGACGGCGCCCTTGTTGAGCTGTTCCAGGGCCTTGCTGCGGAGCGCCTGGCGCTCGCGCTCCTGCGGGACGAGCGGTGCGGGCGGGCCCTCGGCGCCCTGCTGGGCGGCCTCGGAGGCCGCGGCGGTGACGGCGAGGGGTGCGGGGGGTGCGGCCTGGGCGGGCGTGCCCAGCAGGGTGGCCGCTATCGCGCTCGTGGTGAGCGCGGCTGCGAGGGCCGCGGACAGTCTGCGCAACTGACCGGTCCTTTCCGGAGGATGGGGTGCTTCGGGTCGTCGGTCGGTGAAGCGCAGGTAATATTTCACATGTCACCGGTCACGTGGAAGGGGTCCGGCGCAAGCGGAAGGGGCGCCGCACCCGGAGGTGCGACGCCCCTTGCGGCGTGGCCTCGTGCCGCTTCGTCAGTCGTGCGGGCGGCCGGACCGTCAGCCGTTGGCGAAGTCCAGCACCAGGCTGAACACCACCAGTGCCGCGAACACCGCCGCCAGGGTGGCCGGCCCGGCGGCGTACAGCGCGACCGCGGCCGCGCCCAGCAGCACCAGCTTGAGCGCCAGCCGTGCGGCGAGCGGCAGTTCGACCTTCGCCCGGCGCTCGGCCAGGAACACGTCCCAGACCGCGCGGGCCGCGGCCGGGACGCCGAGCCCCAGCAGCAGCCGCAGGGCCAGGCCGTCACCGGTCCGGAAGCCCCAGTAGCAGAGCGCCGCCAGGCTCGCGAGCTGCACCCCGAAGCCGAGTTCGGTGCCGGCCCTGGCCAGCGACCTGCGCAGTCGCCGCTCCGTCGGGCCGGGTCTGTCGATCGTCATCCGCGCGCTCTCCCCGCCTCGGTCCCCGCCCGCCGGGCCGCCCGGGCCGGCAGGCCGTCAAGCGGAGTGTCGCAGCCCGGCAGGGCGAACTCAACGGATCTTCCTGCGGCTGCCGGTCGATGCCTCCGACCTGCCGGTTCGTCAGCGGTCCTGCCGTCAGCGGGTGGTGTACTCGACGGCCACGCTGACCACCACCAGCACGGCGTAGACCACCGCGAGCGTGCTCCGCCCGGCGGCGTACAGGGCGAGCGCGGCCGTGCCCAGGGTCAGCAGCTTGAGCACGATCTCCGCGGCGACCGGCAGCCGGAACGTCGGCCCGCCCGCGGCCAGGAACAGGCCCCAGACGGTGGCCGCCAGGGCCGGTGCGCCGAGCCCCAGCAGCAGCCGGGTGCCCAGGGTGGAACCGGTCCTGAAGCCCCAGTAGCAGAGCGCCGCCAGCATGGCGAGCTCCAGCCCGAAGGCGAGGCCGGCGTTGCCGGCGGTCAGCGGGGTCCACTGCCGCTGTCCGACCGGGCCCGGTCTGTCTATCCTCATCCGTGCTCTCCCCGTTCGACTGCCCCGCCCGGACCGGACGGCGGTCACGCGGAGTGTCGCAGTCCGGCCCGGGCGGCGCAACGGATCAGCCCAGGGAGGCCTTCAGGAAGGCGCGTTCGGCCAGGCTCAGCCGCTCGTTGGTCCCGTCCGGGGTCATGTGGGTGACGCCCGGCAGCGGCAGCACCGCGTGCGGACGGCCGGCCGTGGTGAGGGCCTGGGAGAGCAGCAGGGTGTGCGAGGGGTGGACGTTGTCGTCGGCCAGGCCGTGGATCAGCAGCAGCGGCCTGGTCAGTCCGGGCGCGTCGGTGAGCAGGCAGTCGCCGGCGTAGCCCGCGGGGTTGTCCTGCGGCAGGCCGAGGTAGCGCTCGGTGTACGCGGTGTCGTACTGCCGGAAGTCGGTGGGCGGGGCGCCCGCGCAGGCGGCGTGGAAGACGTCCGGGCGGCGCAGCACGGCGAGCGCGGCGAAGTAGCCGCCGTAGGACCAGCCGCGCACGCCGACCCGGCCGAGGTCGAGGTCCGGGTGGCGCGCGGCGAGCGCGTGCAGGGCGTCGACCTGGTCGTCCAGGGCGGCCTGGGAGAACCGGCGGAAGATCGCCCGGGTGAAGTCCGGGGACACGAACGGGGTGCCGCGGTTGTCGGTGGTGACCACGGCGAAGCCCTGGTCGGCCCACCACTGGCGGAGCTGCCAGCGGCGTGGTTCGGCGGCCACGGCCTGGTGTCCCGGCCCGCCGTAGACGTCCAGCAGGACGGGCAGCCGACGGCCGGGGACGTGGTCGCGCGGGTACACCAGGGCGGTCGGCAGGCCGCGTTCGGTGACCCGGGCGAGCAGCGGGCGGACCCGGTACGGCAGTGCGGCGGAGTGGTCGGTGAGCGCCGTCTCGCGGCCGTCGCGCAGGACGCGGCGGTGGGTCCCGTCGGCGGAGGCCGAGGTGAGCAGCAGGGTGTCGGCGGCGGCCAGGGCGGAGTGCACGCCGGGGCCGGTGGTGAGGAGTTCGGGTGCGCCGCCGTCCGGGTCGACCAGGTGGACGTACTGGTCGGCGGGGTCGCCCTGGCCGGTCTCGCAGAGCAGTCGGCCGTGCAGCCGGCCGACCACCCGGCGGATCTGCAGCCCGGTGGTGTCCAGCGGCTTGCCGTCCAGGGCGAGGCCGCGGGCCTGCGGGGTGTCGTGGACGGTGAGCAGCCGGCCGTCGGGCAGCCGGTCGGGGGTTCCGGGCAGCTCGTCCACCCAGAACTCGTCGGTGGTGCGGGAGAGTTCGCGGGTCTCGCCGGTGGCGGGGTCGGCGCTGAGCAGCAGGACGTTCTGTTGCAGCCGGTCGGCGACGGTGAGCAGCACCTCGTGGTCGGAGGCCCAGGAGGCGGCGCAGAGGTACGGGAAGCCGTCGGCGTCCCAGTGCAGCCGGGTCCGGCCGCCGTCGAGGCCGAGGACCCAGAGCTGGACGTCCGCGTTGGGGCCGCCGGCCTGCGGGTAGGCGAAGTCCTCGGGCGCCTCGGCGGGGCGGGCCGGGTCGGCGAAGTGGCGGCGGGGGAGGGCGGATTCGTCCACCCGGGCGGCCAGCAGCGCGCCGCCGTCCGGGCGCCACCAGTGGCCGCGGGCGCGGCCGAGTTCCTCGGCGGCGGCGAACTCGGCGACGCCCCAGCGGGCGCCGTCGGAGGGGGAGAGCGGTTCGAGGCCGGGGGTGACGTACAGGGCGTCGTCGGCGACGTAGGCGACGCGCTGGCCGGTGGTGTCCGGGCGGGGGTCGAACGCGGGGCCGGCGACCGGGAGTTCGTCGCTGGTGCCGGCGGCGGTGTCGGTGCGGAACAGTCGGCCGTCGAGGGTGAAGGCGACGATCGCGAGGTCGGCGGTGGCCGCGTAGCCGCCGATCCCGGCGGCGACCAGCCGGGTGCGCTCGCGCAGGCGGCGCTCGACGGCGGGCAGGTCGTCGCGGCGGCCGGTGCGGCCGGGCAGCAGCGCGGCCGGGTCGGCGACCGGTCGTTCCTCGCCGGTGGCGGTGTCGAGGAGGTGGAGGCGGTCGACCGGGTCCTCGGGACCGGTCGAGCGGAGCAGCAGCAGCCGGGTACCGTCCTCGGCGAGGGTGTACGCGCGCGGTGCGCCGTAGGTGAACCGGCCGGTGCGGGCGCTGAGGGCAAGGAAGGCGTCGGTGATGGTCACGGCCCGATCGTGGTCGCGCGGTGCGTGCCCCGACCAGTAGTCTGTCATGTGAAATGTCACACACCACGTAGGTGTGCCGTCGAGCGGAGGAAACGTGATCGAGGACCTGCCGACCGCCGGACCCCCGGCCCCGCTGCCCGCCGCCGAAGGCCTGTTCAGCGTGTCGGCGGACGCGGCGCACCTGAACCACGGCTCGTACGGCGCCGTGCCCGTCCCGGTGCAGCGGGCGCAGGAACGGCTGCGGACCGAGCACGAACTCGACCCCGACGGCTTCTTCGCCGACCTCCCGGCCCGGATCGCCGCCGCCCGGACCCTGATCGCCGCCGGGCTGGGCACCGACCCGGAGCGGCTCGCCCTCGTCGCCAACGTCACCGAGGCGGTCGCGATCGCCCTGGACAGCCTCCCGCTCGCCACCGGCGACCGGATCCTGGTCACCGACCACGGCTACGGCGCCGTGACCCGGGCCGTCGAGCGCAAGGCCGCCGAGACCGGGGCCGAGGTGGTCACGGCCCGGATCCCGCTGGACGCCCCGGACGAGGACGCGGTCCGGGAGGCCGTGCTCGCCGCCGTGGACGCGCGCACCACCGTCGCCGTCCTGGACCAGCTCACCTCGCCCACCGCCCGCCTGGTGGCCGGCCCGGCCCTGCTCGCCGAACTGCGCCGGCGCGGCGTGACCACCGTCGTCGACGGCGCCCACGCGCCCGGCATGCTGCCCGCCCCGGCCGAGCCGGACGCGGACTTCTGGTTCGGCAACCTGCACAAGTGGGCCTTCGCCCCGCGCGCCACCGGCGTGCTCGCCGTCCGACCCGAGTGGACCGGCCGGGTGCGTCCGCTGGCGCTGTCCTGGGAGCACGACAAGGGCTTCCCGGGCAACGTCGAGTGGCGCGGCACCTGCGACTACACGCCGTGGCTGGCCGCCCCGGCCGGCTTCGAGCTGATGCGGGCGCTCGGCCCGGCGGCGGTGGCCGCGCACAACACCGCGCTCGCCGCGTACGGCCAGCGGGCGCTCGCCGAGCGGGCGGGGCTGGCGCCGCTGCCCGCGACGCCCGGGGTGTGGATGCGCACCGTCCGGCTACCGGCCGGCCACGGCGAGACCGAGGAGCAGGTGCGGGCGCTGATGGCCGAGACCTGGCGGCGGCTGCGCACCCGGATCGCGGTCCGCCCCTGGGACGGCGGCGGGGTGCTGCGGATCAGTGCGCAGCTGTACAACCGGCCGCAGGAGTACGAGCGGCTGGCGGACGGGCTGGCCGGGGTGCTCAAGGCCTAGCCCGGACCTGGCCGGTACCGCTCGGGGGGCGGGTCCGGATCCGGATCCGGCTCGGTCCCCGGGTCGGAAATCGGACTCGCGGTCCCCGGATCGGAACTCGGACTCCCGGGTCCCGGATCCGGAATCGGATCCGGCTCGGTCCCCGGGTCCGGCCCCGCATCGGGGTCCGGATCCGGGTCCGGGTCGGCCCGCAGTTCCGCGAGCAGCAGGTTCCGGTCCGCGAGCAGCCCGGTGAGGATCCGCCGGGCCGCCCGCAGCAGTTCGGCGACTTCGACGCCGGCCAGCGCGTAGACCACCGTGCTGCCCTCCCGGGTGGCGGTCACGATGCCGGACCGGCGCAGCACCGCGAGTTGCTGGGACAGGCTGGAGGGCTCGATCTCCAGCTCGGCGAGCAGGCAGCGGACGGGCGTCGGTCCGGCCTGGAGCAGTTCCAGCACCCGGATCCGGACGGGATGGCCGAGCATCCGGAAGAACTCGGCCTTGGCCTGGTAGAGCGCGACCGTCACGATGCCCCCCTTCCTGGTGTCCGTCCCGGGTTCAGATCTCCAGCGAGAGTTCGATCCGCTTGAGCTGGTGGCGGGCCATCGCGAGGTTGGAGCGGTTGCGGTTGAGCGCCAGGAAGAGGAACAGGCCCCGCCCGCTGGGCGTCGTGATCGGCCGGACCATGTGGTACTGGTTCGTCAGGCTGATCAGGATGTCCTCGATGTCGTTGTCGTGCAGGTTGAGCATCTCCATCGCCCGCATCTTCGCGCGGACCACGTCGGTGTTCCCGGCCGCGGCGACGTTGAGGTCCAGTTCGCCGCCGTCGCCGAGGCTGCCGAGCGCCATGCCGCTGCCGTAGTCGACCAGCGCGACGCCGATCGCGCCTTCGATCGACATGGCGTCCTTGAGGGACGTCTCCAGGTTCGCCATCGTGGCTGTCCTCCCGTGATTGGTGGCTGTGACCTCGAAGGTAAGGAGATCGGACGACGGTTCACCGGCGATGATCGAAGTCGCCCGAATTCGGCTCACTTTTGATCACTTGAAGACATTTGCAACTATGGATCTGAGAGAGAACTGATCCCGTGACGGTCCCGCGACCGGTCCGTGGCCGATCCCGCGACCGATCCCGCGACCGATCCCGGGGCGGGCCCCGGGGGTCCCGCGGCGAATCCCGCGGCTACTCCGGTGGTGATCCGGCGGTCGACCGCACCCCGGAAAAAGGGTGCTATCGATGTCGGTCCACCCGGGTAACCTCTCGCTGAGATGCGAGATCACACCAACCACACCCGGACGGCGATGAACACCCCTGATCCAGAGCCCCAGGACGACCGGGAGCTCAGCCCCGCCGAGGCGTACGCGGCCAGCCGCCGCCGGGCCAAGGAGCAGGCCACCGCCCTGTACGGCTTCCAGCAGCTGTACGACTTCCCGCTGGACGACTTCCAGCTGGAGGCCTGCGAGACGCTGGAGGCGGGCTCGGGCGTCCTGGTCGCCGCCCCGACCGGCTCCGGGAAGACCATCGTCGGAGAGTTCGCCGTGCACCTGGCCCTGGCCGCCGGGCGCAAGTGCTTCTACACCACGCCGATCAAGGCGCTGTCGAACCAGAAGTACGGCGACCTGGTCAAGCGCTACGGCGCCGCCAAGGTCGGCCTGCTCACCGGCGACAACACCGTCAACGGCGACGCCCCGGTGGTGGTGATGACCACCGAGGTGCTGCGCAACATGCTCTACGCGGGCTCCAGCACCCTCGACGGCCTCGGCTACGTCGTGATGGACGAGGTGCACTACCTCGCCGACCGCTTCCGCGGCGCCGTCTGGGAGGAGGTCATCATCCACCTCCCCGAGTCGGTCACCCTCGTCTCGCTCTCCGCGACCGTCTCCAACGCCGAGGAGTTCGGCGACTGGCTGGACACCGTGCGCGGCGGCACCAAGGTGATCGTCTCCGAGACCCGCCCGGTGCCGCTGTGGCAGCACGTGATGGCCGGCAACCGGATGTACGACCTGTTCGCGGACCCCGACCGGGACGGCCGCCCCAGGAACAACCTGAAGAACCCCGGCAAGGCCGTCAACCCCGAGCTGGTCCGGCTCGCCCGCTCCGAGGTCGACCGCAACCCCCGCGACCGCTTCGGCCGCGGCCGGGGCCGCTCGATGCCCAACGGCCGTCCCGGCCGGGTCTGGACGCCGGGCCGGGTGGACGTCATCGACCGGCTCGACGCCGAGGGCCTGCTGCCCGCGATCACCTTCATCTTCAGCCGGGCCGGCTGTGAGGCCGCCGTCCAGCAGTGCCTGAGCTCCGGGCTGCGGCTCAACAAGGAGGCCGACCGCGCCACGGTCCGGGCGATCGTCGAGGAGCGCTGCGCCGACATCCCCGACGAGGACCTGCACGTCCTCGGCTACTTCGAGTGGCTGGACGGTCTGGAGCGCGGCATCGCCGCCCACCACGCCGGGATGCTGCCCCGGTTCAAGGAGGTCGTCGAGGAGCTCTTCGTGAAGGGCCTGGTCAAGGCCGTCTTCGCGACCGAGACCCTGGCCCTCGGCATCAACATGCCCGCCCGCTCGGTGGTCATGGAGAAGCTGGTCAAGTGGAACGGCGAGACCCACGCCGACATCACCCCCGGCGAGTACACCCAGCTCACCGGCCGGGCCGGGCGGCGCGGCATCGACGTCGAGGGCCACGCCGTGGTGCTCTGGCAGCGCGGCCTCGACCCGGAGGCGCTGGCCGGTCTGGCGGGCACCCGCACCTACCCGCTGAAGTCCTCGTTCCGGCCCTCCTACAACATGGCCGTCAACCTGGTCTCGCAGTTCGGCCGGCACCGCTCGCGCGAGCTGCTGGAGACGTCCTTCGCCCAGTTCCAGGCGGACCGCTCGGTGGTCGGCATCGCCCGCCAGGTGCAGCGCAACGAGGAGGGCCTGGAGGGCTACCGCGAGTCGATGACCTGCCACCTCGGCGACTTCGACGCGTACATGGAGCTGCGCCGCCGGCTCAAGGACCGCGAGAACGAGCTGGCCCGCGAGGGCACCAGCCAGCGCCGCGCGGCCGCCGTCGAGTCGATCGAGCAGCTCAAGCCGGGCGACGTCATCCACGTCCCCACCGGCAAGTTCGCCGGCCTCGCGCTGGTCCTCGACCCGGGCCTGCCCCCGGTCGACCGCTCCGGCCGGGGCGACCGGCGCCACCCGGACTTCCAGGACGGCCCGCGCCCGGTGGTGCTCACCGCCGAGCGCCAGGTCAAGCGGCTCGCCATGATCGACTTCCCGCACCCGGTCACCGCGATCGAGCGCGTCCGCATCCCGAAGTCCTTCAACCCGCGCAGCCCGCAGTCCCGCCGGGACCTCGCCTCCGCGCTGCGCACCAAGGCCGGCCACCTGGAGCCGGACCGGTTCCGCCGCGGCCGCGCGGCCGCCGCCGACGACCCGGAGATCACCCGGCTGCGGGCCGAGCTGCGCCAGCACCCCTGCCACGGCTGCTCCGACCGCGATGACCACGCCCGCTGGGCCGAGCGCTACCACCGGCTGCACCGCGACACCGAGCAGTTGGAACGCCGGATGCGCTCGCGCACCCACACCATCGCCCGCACCTTCGACCGGGTCTGCGGCCTGCTCACCGACCTCGGTTACCTGAGCGGCGACACCGTGACCGACGACGGCCGACGGCTCGGCCGGCTCTACGGCGAACTCGACCTGCTCGCCTCCGAGTGCATCCGAGAGGGCGTCTGGAGCGGCCTGGCCGCCGCGGAACTCGCCGCCTGCGCCTCGGCGTTGGTGTTCGAGGCCCGGCAGGCCGACGACGCCGGCGCCCCCCGGGTGCCGGAGGGCGCGGCCAAGGAGGCGCTCGGCAAGATGGTCCGGATCTGGGGCCACCTGGACGCCCTGGAGGAGCAGCACCGGATCAACACCGCCGAGGGCGTCGGCCAGCGGGAGCCCGACCTGGGCTTCGCCTGGGTCGCCTACCGTTGGGCGCTCGGCCACAGCCTGGACCAGGTCCTGCGCGACGCCGAGATGCCGGCCGGCGACTTCGTCCGCTGGACCAAGCAGCTGATCGACGTCCTCGGTCAGATCCAGGACGCCGCCGGTGAGGACGCCGAACTCCGCAGGACGGCCCGCAAGGCCGTCGACGGCCTCCGCCGCGGCATCATCGCCTACTCCTCGGTGGGCTGACACGACGGAGCGGGGGGGGGGGCGGGGGGGGGGGGGGGGGGGGGGGGCCCGGGGGGGGGGGGGGGGCGGGGGGCGCCGCGCCCGGCCGGGGGGGGGGGGGGGGGGGGCCCCCGCGGGGCGCCCGGAGC
>NZ_JBHWBZ010000034.1:79523-86574 GCF_042735475.1 Kitasatospora sp. NPDC059577
GTCCCACTCGTCGTGCGTCGGGCCCTCGTGGGGTTGTCGCCTGTTCTGGCGCGGCGGGCCGGCGGCGCGGCGCCGCCCGCCCCCCCCCCCGCTCCGTGTTCAGCGGGAGGCCAGGGCCTCCAGGACGCGGTCCAGTGAGGTGCCGAGGCCCCAGCGGGCGGAGAGCTCCTCCAGGGTCATCGGGTCGAGGGGTTCGCGGGGGAGGTCCGGGTCGAAGTCGGGCAGGGGGGCGTCGTCGGCGACGCGGACCACCTTCGGGGCGACGTCGAGGTAGGCGGAGCCCTCGACGATGTTGCGCCGGCGGGCCGGGGTGAGCTTCGAGCCGATGTCCAGCGCCGCGGCACGGATGCCCGGGAGGTCCCCGTACTCGTCGATCAGCTGGGCGGCGGTCTTCTCGCCGATGCCCTTGACGCCGGGAAGGCCGTCCGACGGGTCCCCGCGCAGGGCGGCCATGTCGGCGTACCGGGCGCCGCGCACGCCGTACTTCTCCAGCAGCAGCGCGTCGTCGGTGACCTGCAGGTTGCCCATGCCCTTGACCGGGTAGAGCACGGTGATCCCGCGGGCGTCGTCCACCAGCTGGAAGAGGTCGCGGTCGCCGGTGACGATCTGCACCGGCCCCTCGGCGCGGGCGGTGAGGGTGCCGATCACGTCGTCCGCCTCGTAGCCGGGGGAGCCGACCCGGGCGATGCCGAGCGCGTCCAGCACCTGCTCGATCACCGGGACCTGCGGGGCCAGCGTGTCGGGCACCTCCTCCTCGCCGTCCACGGCGGCCTCGGCGACCCGGTGGGTCTTGTACGAGGGGATGAGGTCCACCCGCCACTGCGGGCGCCAGTCGGCGTCCATGCAGGCGACCAGCCGGTCGGGGCGGTGGTCGTGGACCAGCCGGGCGATGAAGTCCAGCAGGCCGCGGACGGCGTTGACCGGCTCGCCCTGCGGCGAGCGCAGGGTGTCCGGTACGCCGTAGTAGGCCCGGAAGTAGAGGCTGGCGGAGTCGAGCAGCATCAGTCGCGGTGCGGTCACGTCACAGATCATGCCGTACCGCACCGACGGACGGGGGCTTCTCAGTGCTCGTGCGGCCCGGCGCGGTGGACGGGGCCGTGGGCGTCGGCGCAGTGCTCGGCGGCGGTGTCGCCGGGGGCGGCGATCTGCAGCAGCGCGCCCGCCTCGTCCTCGCCGACGTGGTCGACCTGGAGGGTGCTGTGGGTGATGGCGTACTCGTCGGCGAGCCGGCGCTGGAGGCGGCGCCGGACGGCGTGGCAGTCGCCGCCGGGGGTGACCAGGATGTGTGCGGACAGCGCCGGCTGGTTGGAGGTGATCTCCCAGATGTGCAGGTCGTGGATCTCCTCGACCAGCGGCTCGGTGACCATCCGGTCGGCCACCGCGTCCGGGTCGATCCCGGCCGGGGCGGCTTCCAGGAAGATCCGTCCGGAGTCCCGGACCAGTCCGACGCCGGCCTTGAGCATCAGCGCGACGACGATCAGCGAGGCGATGGCGTCGGCCTGGGCGAAGCCGGTGAGCATCACGATCAGACCGGCGACGGCGGTGGCGATGAACGCGTACAGGTCGGTCAGGACGTGCTGGAAGGCGCCCTCGATGTTCAGCGAGTTGCGGTTGGCCTTGGACATGCACCAGGCAGCCGCGATGTTGACCACGATCCCGATCAGCGCGGTGATCAGCACCAGCGAGCCGGTGACGTCGGGCGGCGTGATCAGCCGGGTGACGGCCTCGTAGCCGAGCCAGGCCGAGAGCACCAGCAGGGTGACGCCGTTGGCCTGCGCGGAGAGGATCTCGGCGCGTTTGAGGCCGTAGGTGTAGCCGCCGCGGGCGGGGCGGGCGGCGAGCCGCATCGCGATCAGGGCCAGCACGATCGAGGCGGCGTCGGTGAGCATGTGCGCCGCGTCGGAGATCAGCGCGAGGGACTGGGCGGCGAAGCCGACCACGACCTCGCCGGCCATGAAGACGACGATCAGGGCGAGGGCGCTGAGCAGCCAGCGGCGGTCCGCGTCGGCGGCGACGCCGTGCGAGTGCCCGCCGTGGCCGCCGCCGTGCGCGTGGCCGTGCGCGTGGCCGCCGTGTCCGTGCCCGCTCGACTGCTTGTGGTCATGCGCATGATCATCGTGCGAGTGCTCGTGCCCGGCCATGGAAGTCCTCTCTGGGCGCACGGATCGGAACAGGGGCGCGGCGCGACCGCCCTGCAACCGAAGTGAACCGCAGAATCGACAAAGATCCAAAGGCTGTACTGGTGACCGTTGTCGTTGCCGTTCGGGCGACCGGACCCGGTGCAGGCCGCACCCCTGCGACCAGGCGAAATCCCCTGCTCCCACGCCCAGTTGAGCTAGCCCAGCGGGACCGCGTCCAGGACCGCGGCATCCAGCGCGGTGGCGTCCAGCGCCGCGGCGGTGGCCGCCCGGACCAGGGCCCGCATCAGCCGCAGGTCGTCCCCCTGCTCCGGGTGCCACTGCACGCCGAGCGTGAACCCCGGCCCCTCCACCGCCTCCACCGTGCCGTCCGGCGCGTGGGCACTCACCCGCAGGCCCGCGCCGACCCGGTCGACGGCCTGGTGGTGGAAGGTCGGCACCTCCAGCTCGCACTCCGGCAGCAGCCCGCCCAGCAGCGTGCCCGGCACCGGCCGCACCGGGTGCGAGCCGTACCTCCCCGGCGACCCGCCGTGCACGTCCGCCGCCGGCCCGTCCGGCAGGTGCTGCACCAGCGTCCCGCCGCACACCACGTTCAGGACCTGCATCCCGCGGCAGACGCCCAGCAGCGGCATCCCGGCCGCCAGCGCGGCCCGCAGCAGCGCGACCTCCCAGGCGTCCCGCTCCGGCGAGTCCACCTCGCTCGCCGGATGGGCCGGCTCCCCGTAGTACGCCGGGTCGATGTCCGGTCCGCCCACGATGACCAGCGCGTCCAGCCGGGCCAGCACCTCCGGCGCGCGTTCCGGGGCGTCCGGCGGCAACAGGACGGCGATCCCGCCGGAGTCCTGGACGTACGCGGTGTACCGCTCCGGGACGAGGGCCACCCGGCGCGCCCGCCAGTCGCTCCAGCTCGCGTCGACCAGGTAGGTGCTGACGCCGATCAAAGGCCTGCGATCCATGGCGCGCATTCTCCTCCCGAACCACCTGATCCACCGTCAATCCCGCGTCCCGGCGCGCCACGTCCGTCCGCCCTCTTCCGCCCCGCGAGTCGCAGGCCGTACGGTTCGCTGTGACCGCTTGATCTCGAAGAGTGATCGAGGAATTCGAGGACATCGAGGAAGGAGGGGTTCCGCCATGTCCGAGAACACCGCACCCGAGAACGCCGCCCCCCGGAACACCGCGTCCGGGAACACCGCGTCCGGGAACACGGCCTCCGGGAACACCACCGCGGGCGCGCCGCCCCGGCCGCCGCTGACCCTGGACGAACTGCGCGCCCTGGTGGACGCCGGCGAGGTGCACACCGTGGCGCTCGCCTTCACCGACATGCAGGGCCGCCTGCAGGGCAAACGCTTCGCCGCCCGGTTCTTCCTCGACGAGGTCGCCGAGCACGGCGCCGAGGCCTGCGACTACCTGCTGGCCGTCGACGTCGACCTGAACACCGTGGACGGCTACGCCTTCTCCTCCTGGGCCACCGGCTACGGCGACTTCGCGATGCGCCCCGACCTGGGCACCCTGCGACTGACCCCCTGGCAGCCCGGCACCGCCCAGGTCACCGCCGACCTCGCCCGGCACGGCGGCCACCCGGTGGACGCCGCCCCGCGCCAGCTGCTGCGCCGCCAGCTCGCCCGGCTCGCCGAGTACGGCCTGGCCGCCGACATCGGCACCGAACTGGAGTTCCAGGTCTTCCGGGACACCTACGAGCAGGCCTGGGTCGGCGGCTACCGCGGCCTGACCCCGGCGAACCTCTACAACGTGGACTACTCGATGCTGGGCACCGCCCGGGTCGAGCCGCTGCTCTCCCGGATCCGCAACGAGATGGCCGGCGCCGGTCTGGTGGTGGAGTCCGCCAAGGGCGAGTGCAACCTCGGCCAGCACGAGATCGCCTTCCGCTACACCGACGCGCTCACCACCTGCGACCAGCACAGCGTCTACAAGACCGGTGCCAAGGAGATCGCCGCCCAACTCGGCTGCGCACTCACCTTCATGGCCAAGTACGACGAGCGCGAGGGCAACAGCTGCCACATCCACCTCTCGCTGCGCGACGCCGTCGGCGCCCCCGCCTTCGCCGACCGGGACGGCCGGATGACCGACACCATGCGGCACTTCCTGGCCGGCCAGCTGAGGGCGCTGCGCGAGTTCAGCGTGCTCTACGCCCCGAACATCAACTCCTACAAGCGCTACCGGCCGGGCTCCTTCGCCCCGACCGCCGTCGCCTGGGGTCGCGACAACCGCACCTGCGCGTACCGGGTGGTCGGTCACGGCCCCGGTCTGCGGATGGAGAACCGGGTGCCCGGCGGCGACGTCAACCCGTACCTCGCCGTCGCCGGGATGATCGCGGCCGGCCTGTACGGGCTGCAGCACAAGCTGGAGCTGCCCGCGCCCTGCCTGGGGAACGCCTACGCGGTCGAGGAGTACGCCCGGGTGCCCGGGTCGCTCCGTGAGGCCGCCGAGCTGTGGGCGCGCAGCGAACTGGCCAGGGAGGCCTTCGGCGACGACGTGGTCGACCACTACCTGAACATGGCCCGGGTCGAGCAGGCCGCCTACGACGGCTCCGTCACCGACTGGGAGCGCTACCGCTCCTTCGAACGGATGTGACGCCCGGGTGACGGAGGCGGCGCAGGAGTGACGGACGCGGCGTACGGGCGTTGGACGTGACGCAGGAGCGGCGGGCGTGACGCGTGACGGCCACGAACGTCTCCATCCAGAGCGAGGAGTGACAGCCCGATGAGCGAGAAGCACACCGCGCCGGACGGGGCGGTCTGCCGTCGGCTGGTCGGCCGGACCGCCGTCGTCACCGGCGCGGGCAGCGGCATCGGTCTGGCCGCCGCCCGCCGGCTCGCGTCGGAGGGGGCCAAGGTGGTCTGCGCCGACCTCGACGAGGAGAGCGGACGGGCCGCCGCCGAGGAGGTCGGCGGACTGTTCGTGCACACCGACGTCACCGACCCGTCGATGGTCGAGGCGCTGTTCGACGAGGCGTACGAGACCTGCGGCAGCGTGGACGTCGCGTTCAACAACGCGGGAATCTCGCCGCCGGAGGACGACTCGATCCTGACCACCGGGCTGGACGCCTGGCACAAGGTCCAGGAGGTCAACCTGACCTCGGTCTTCCTGTGCTGCAAGGCGGCACTGCCGTACATGCGCCGGCACGGGCGCGGCTCGATCATCAACACCGCGTCGTTCGTCGCCGTGATGGGCGCGGCCACCTCGCAGATCTCCTACACCGCCTCCAAGGGCGGGGTGCTGGCGCTGTCCCGCGAGCTGGGCGTCCAGTTCGCCCGCGAGGGGATCCGGGTCAACGCGCTCTGCCCGGGGCCGGTGGACACCCCGCTGCTGCGCGAACTGTTCGCCGCGGACCGGGAGCGGGCCGCCCGCCGGCTGGTGCACGTCCCGCTCGGCCGGTTCGCCCGGGCCGAGGAGATCGCCGCCGCGGTGGCCTTCCTCGCCAGTGACGACTCCTCGTTCGTCACGGCGAGCGGGTTCCTGGTGGACGGCGGCATCTCCGGGGCGTACGTCACCCCGCTGTGAGCGCTGCCGCGCGGGGACGCCGGGCCTTCTCACGGTAATCTCATCGAAAACCGGCGGAATTCCATGCCGAGCTGATTTCGCGTTTATCCGGCTGCCTTTAGATTCTCTGATGTGAGTGAGCAGATTCCCGCCGGGTGGTACCCGGATCCGAAGGACACCACCGGCGACCCGAGGCCGCAGCGCTGGTGGGACGGCAAGGGCTGGACGGCCGACACCCGGCCGGCGCCCTCGGACGCGCCGGAGCCGGCCGCCCCGGCGGCCGACGCTTCGGCTCCCGGCACCCCGCAGACCCCGGACGCCCCGGACGTCCCGGCGGCCCCGGAGACCGGCGAGCCCGGGCCGGGGACGGCCGAGCAGCCCACGGTGCTGGAGGGCGAGGTCCTGGAGAGCGGCCCCACCGTCCGGTACCCGGAGCCGCCGCCCTTCGGTGCCGCCTTCGGGTCGCCGGTTCCCCCGCGCAAGGAGCGGCGCAAGCCGTCCAAGCTGGTCGTGGCGACCGTCGTCGCCGCCCTGCTCGGCCTGGGCGCGGGCTCGGGGATCACCTACCTCGCGATGGACGGCGGATCCGACTCCAAGCCCACCGCCCAGCACACCCCGCGCGGCAGCTTCGGCCCCTGGGACGGCTACCCGGGGAACGGCGGCACCGGCGGCACCGGCGGCAACGGCGGCGGCAACGGGGGCAGCGGCGACAGCAAGGGCAACGGCAAGGGCAACGGTGGAAACGGGAACGGCAAGGTCCGGCCCGGCTCCGACGCGGCGATCGACATGGTGAACAAGCTCACCCTGCCGGTCCCGAACGGCTGGCAGGCCGAAACCACCCGGGACGGCTACGCCATGATCACCGTCGGCTCGTACGCCTGCCCCGACGGCAGCGGCGACTGCACCCTCGGCGGCGTGAACACCGGCCGGATCGACGGCGGCGGCACCGACGTCCAGGCGGCGGCCAAGGCCGACATCGCGGCCACCGCCAAGTCGTCGTACGGCGACATCACCGGGCACCAGGAGCTCAAGTCCGAGGCGGTCAAGGTCAACGGCCAGGACGGCTACCTGGTCCGCTGGAAGGTGGACGCGCCCAAGGGCAACAACGGCTACGTGCAGACCGTGGTCTTCCCCTCCGCCGACGGCAAGGCGCTGGTCTCGGTGCACTTCGGCTTCGACATCGCCGACAAGGCGCCGGACGTCGCCGTGATGGACACCGTCGTCAAGGGCATCACCGACTACAAGGGCAAGCTGCCGAGCATCCCCGGGATGCCCGGCACCGGCGGTGCCCCGGGCTCGGGCGCGGGTGCCGGTCCCGGCGCGGGTGCGGTCCCCGGCGCGGGCGGCACCGGGGGCACCACCACCTGAGCCCCACGCTCCTCACACGGCGGCGGCCCACCCGGGAGGGGAAC
>NZ_JBHWBZ010000035.1:0-42183 GCF_042735475.1 Kitasatospora sp. NPDC059577
AAAGAGACGGGGGGGGCGGGGGGGGGGGGGGGGGTGGGGGGGGGGGCGGGCTACGCCGGGCCGAGGGTCCAGCTGATCACCGAGAGCGTCGCCATCGACACCAGCGTCGACCAGAGCACCGCGTCCCGGGCGAGCTCCGTGCCCTGCCCGTACTCGCGGGCGTAGGTGAACACGTTCTGCGCGGTCGGCAGTGCGGAGAACAGGACGACGGTGAGGAGCTGGTGGGCGGGCAGGTGGAGCAGCGGGCCGGCCACGGCGAGCGCGGCGAGCGGCTGGACCAGGGTCTTGACGGCGACGGTCAGCCCGACCTCGGCCCGGAGCGAACGGCCCTCCGCCGGTGGGCGGTTGTGCAGCGATATGCCGAGGGCGATCAGGGCGGTCGGCACGCCGGCGCCGCCGAGCAGTTCGCAGGAACGATTCAGCTCGGCGGGCAGGTGCACCCCGGTCGCCGAGGCGACGGCGCCCAGCGCGGTGGCGAGCAGGATCGGGTTGCGCAGCGGCAGGGTGCGCAGGGCTCGGCGGCCGGCCGCACCGCCGTCCAGCACGGCGAGGACGGCGGGGGTGACCAGCAGGATCTGGAACAGCACCACGGGGGCCACGAAGGAGGCGTCGCCGAGGACCTGCACGGCCACCGGGATGCCCAGGTTGGCGGAGTTCACGTACCCCGAGGCCATCGAGCCGATGGCCAGTTCGCCGGGCTTGCGCCGGAAGAGCAGTCGCCCGGCGAGCAGTCCGAGGCCGGTCGCCACGGCGGTGCCGGCGGCGAAGGCGAGCATCGACGGGTTGGCGAACCGGCCGAGCGGGGTGCGGGAGATCATCAGGAAGAGCGCGGCGGGCATCGCGACGTGGAAGACGAACCGGTTGAGCACCGCCTCGGCGTGCGGCCCGAGCAGGCCGGAGCGGCCGACGACGTAGCCGACTCCGGTGAGCGCCCAGATCGGGGCGAAGCCGGACAGCAGCGGATGCAGGGATGGCATGGTTCCTCGGATCGCTCGGACGTGCCTGCCGGGTGTGGCGGGGTCGCCCGCCGGGGGGCGTCAACTCCCGGGCCGGTGGACCTTCGAAGCCGTGAACTCCCCCGGGGCAGTAAACCAGTGGCCGCCGGAGCGTTGATCACGGGCCTACGATGAGCCGATGGACGAGCCGAGGGTCGAGCCCGTGGACGACGAGTACCTGAGCCTGAACGAGGTGGAGGCGATCGCCCGCCGTGCCCACCGGGGACAGGTGGACAAGAACGGCCACCCGTACAGCGAGCACATCGCAGCGGTGGCGCGCGGGGCGGCCGCGCGCGGCGGCAGCGAGGCGCAGATCGCGGCCGGCTGGCTGCACGACACCGTCGAGGACGACCGGCTCAGCCGGGAGTGGCTGGCGGCGGCCGCGCTGCCCGAGGAGACCAAGGCGATCGTGGACGCGCTCACCCGGCGCCCGGACGAGCCGGTCGAGGAGTACACCGCGCGCATCCTGGCCACGCCCGGCGCGCTGCTGGTCAAGCGCGCCGACCTGGCGCACAACTCCGACCCGGCCCGGCTGGCCTCGCTGGACCGGGCGACCGCCGAGCGGCTGGCGGCCAAGTACGCGCGGATGCGCGAGCTTCTGGGGCTGACGGGGGAGCTGTGACGGCCGGCGGGCCTGAAGGCGGCCGGGCCTGAAAGCGGGCGGCCCTGAAGGCGGCCGGCCCCGAAAGCAGGCGGCCCTGAAACGGCCGGGCCGTAGCGGCGCCCGGGCCGGGGGCCGGAGCGCCGGGGGAACCACGAGAGGGCCCGGGCCACGCGGATCGCGCGGGTCCGGGCCCTCTCGGGCACCCCGGTGGTCCCTGTCCGACCCCCGGGGTGAGGGGAGTGGTCAGGGTGCGGGAGGGGAACTGGGGTCGGCTTAGTACCAGTGGTGGTTCTGCCAGAAGGCCCAGGCGGCGTTCGGGCTGCCGTAGCGGGTGTTCATGTAGTCCAGCGCCCACTTGATCTGGGTGCGGGGGTTGGTCTTCCAGTCCGAGCCGGCCGAGGCCATCTTGGAGCCCGGCAGGGCCTGGGCCAGGCCGTAGGCGCCGGAGCTCGCGTTGGTCGCGGTCACGTTCCAGCTCGACTCGTGGGAGATGATGTGGCTGAACGAGGCCAGCTGGTTCGCCGGGACGATCTGGGCGGCGATCGCCTGCGGGGAGACGGTGGCGGCGTTGGCGGTGGCGGGCAGGACGCCGGCGCCCAGGGCGGTCAGACCGGCGGCACCGGCAAGAATCGCGGCCGAAGTACGCATACGGAGCTTGAAAGCGGGCATGAAGAACAAGACCTCAATCGGGTTGGGCCGGGTCACGCCCCACCCAGGACCACGGCCGGACAGGGGCCGTTGCGGTCACGGGGCGTGACTCGGCGATAAGCCGTTCACCGGCGGGACAGGTGCCGGTGCGGCTGGCGACGGAAGCCATTGTTGCCAGACCGGATCGGCACCCGCCAAGACCCCCTCGTTACGACCGGCGGTCGTACACGGGCGGTTGCCGTGGATTCGAAGGGCCGGTTGCGCGGAGCGCGCCGACCCCGTCTGACGTGGGCGGACGTGGGGGGTCCGGGGGAGGGGCGGATGGCCCGGCGGCGTCTACTACGGCCCGTCGTGGCCGTTGATTCCGTGTGAGCGCACTCACCGTTCGGGCCTCCGGCGCCGTCACCGGCGGGTCCGGTGGCGGCACTTTGGGTACAGACGATCAATCCGTCGCTGAGACCGGCGCCACACCCGGGTCGGATGGCCGGTGGAGGTCGCCCAGCCGCCGGTGCCGCACCGCCCGGGCCGCGAGCCGCTCCGCTTCGGAAGCCGTCGCGAGGGCGCCCAGCGCGGCGCCGACCGCCTGGCCGAGCCTGGCGCAGAAGGCCTCCGGTTCGTCGGCGGCGTCCGGCAGCTCCGGGACCACCTCGTCCACCAGCCCGACCTCCGTCAGGTGCCGGGCCCCGATGCCCTGGGCCCGGGCCAGCTCGGCGGCGTGACCGCCGTCCTGGTGGACGATCGCCGAGGCGCCCTCCGGCGGCAGCGGCGCCAGCCAGGCGTGACCCGCCGCGAGCACCCGGTCGGCCGGGAGCAGGGCGAGTGCGCCGCCGCCCGAACCCTGCCCGAGCAGCACCGCGAGGACGGGGGTGCGCAGGGCGAGCAACGTGGTCAGGCAGTGCGCGATCTCCACCGCGATGCCGTCCCGCTCGGCCTCGGCGGACAGCTCGGCCCCGGCCGTGTCAACGACGGTGACCAGCGGCAGCCCGAGCTGTTCGGCGAGGTGTGCGGTGCGCCGGACGGCCCGCAGGTCGGCGGCGGTGAAGGGGCGCTCGTGCTCCGGCGTCCCCCGCTGCTGGCCGACCACCAGGACGGGCCGGCCGGCGAGGACGGCGAGCGCGCGGACCAGCGCACCGCCTCGGCCGCCGGGGGCGTCCAGCAGCACCAGCTCCTCGGCGGTGTGCCGCAGCAGTTCGCGGGTGCCGGGGCGGTCGGGGCGGCGGGTGCGGCGGACGGAGTCCCAGGCGTCGGGCTGCTCGGCGGAGGCGGGTCCGGTGGCGTCGGTAAGAGGGGTGCCGGTAGGAGGGGTGTCCGTGGCGGGGTTGTCCATAGGAGGGGTGTCCGCGGGAGGGGCGTCCGGCGCGGGCGGCGGCGGGGTGCACAGGACGGCGAGCGTGCGGCGGACCAGCTCGCGCAGTTCCTGCGGCGCCACGACGGCGTCCACCAGTCCCTGCTCGGCCAGCGTCTCGGCCCGCTGGACGTCCGGCGGCAGCTCCACGCCGCGCAGTTCCTCGTACACGCGAGGGCCGAGGAAGCCGAGCCGGGCGCCCGGTTCGGCGAGGACCAGCTGGCCGAGCGTGCCCCAGGAGGCGAAGACCCCGCCCATGGTGGGGTTGCGCAGGTAGGTGAGGTAGGGCAACCCGGCTGCGCGGTGGGCCTGGACGGCGGCGGTGATCCGGAGCATGCAGAGGAAGGCCGCCGTGCCCTCCTGCATCCGCGTGCCGCCGGAGACCGGCAGGGCGAGCAGCGGCAGCCGCTCGGCGGTGGCGCGTTCGACGGCCCGGGTGATCCGCTCGGCGGTCGCGACGCCGATCGATCCGCCGAGGAAGCCGAACTCGGAGGCGATCAGTGCGACCGGGCGCCCGTCGATCAGGCCGAGGCCGGTGAGGACGGCCTCGTCCAGGCCGGTGCGTGCGCGGGCCCGGTCGAGCGAGGCGCGGTAGTCGGGGTCGGCGGGCGGCGGGCCGGGCGGCTCGTCCCAGCGCTGGAAGCCGCCGGGGTCGACCAGCAGGCCGATCAGCTGGTGGGCGGTCAGTGCGGCCCGCCGTGCGAGCGGTGGAGGCGTGGCCCCCGCGTCGTCCCCGTGCGCCGCCATGTCCACCCCGTCAGAGATCGTTCCGGTCCGTCGTGATCCGTCACTCTATGCGGCGGGGTCCGGGCGCGGCGAGGCCCCGTGGGGCGGGGCGGGACGGCTCCGGCACTAGTTCGATGACGGTCGACCGTTGCACCGTCAGGGCGGTTCGTGGACGGTGTCGGCGGTCCGGCCGGGGAGAGGCGTCGGGGTCGGGGTACGGGCCAAGTCCTCGCAGGTAAAGGGTAGTTACTCGCCGGTTAATACTTTGGTGGAGGGCTTCCGGACTTGACCGTGTCTCGCCACACTGGGGGACATGACTCGCACTCTACGCGCGTGGAAGACCCGCGCCGCCGCCGTCACCGCCGTCGCCCTGATGACCCTCGCACCGATCGCCGTCGCCACCGAGGCGCACGCCGACGTGAGCGGCACGGTGTGCCTCTCCACCCTCCCGCCGGAGGCCACCGACACCCTCAACCTGATCGCCTCGGACGGGCCGTTCCCCTACTCCCAGGACGGCGTGGTCTTCCAGAACAGAGAGCACGTCCTGCCCGGCGAGTCCTACGGGTACTACCACGAGTACACCGTCGTCACCCCGGGCTCCCCGACCCGTGGCGCCCGCCGGATCGTGACCGGCCAGGGCGACCAGGAGGACTACTACACCGGCGACCACTACGCCACGTTCTCCCTGCTCGACCAGACCTGCTGACCCTCCCGGCAGCACGGTGGCCCCGGCGCACCCCCTGAATGCACCACCCCGCCGGGGCCACCGTCGTACCGGAGGCCGGGGCCGGTCCCGGCCGCGACTCCGGTCGGAGAGTCGGGACCCGGCCGGGACCCGGTCAGAGCTCCGACGGCCCCCAGGCACCCACCGCCAGCTCGTCCCCCACCCGCAGCGTGCCGCCCCGCAGGACGGCGAACTTGCTGCCGAACGCGACCCCGCCCGCCGCCGCCCGCCGGTACCGGGCCAGCGTGCGCAGCGGCTCCGGGCCCGCCTTGGACCCGGTGGACTGGTCCACCATCGTCACCGCGCAGCGGATGGCCAGCTTGGCGTAGGCCAGCACGGCGCCGCCCACCGCGATCCGGCGCGTCAGGTCCTCGGTGTGCGGCTCCGGCCAGCCGTCCACCACGACGTTCGGGCGGAACCTGTCCGCGGACAGTGCGGGAGCGTCGGAGAGCTCGTTGAAACGCTCCAGCGTGGAACGGGACAGCAGGTGCACGGCGCAGCTGTCGGCGTAGCCGGAGGTGCCCGGGACCAGGCCGTCCGTCACCCGGTCGTGCTCCGGCGGCACCCGGACCAGCCGGCTGCGCGCACCCAGCACCTCGGACAGCCAGTCGGCGGCCTCCGCGCCCTGGTCGATGCCGCGGAACGGCGCGCCGAACAACCGCACCTCCCGGCGCGGCCCCTCCGAGTCGACCGCGAACGCCACCGGCTCCACCTCCGGGGCGAAAAGCGCCAGCCGACGGCCGTCGTCCTCGACGGCCGGGCGGACCGTCGCCAGCAGCGGATCGCGCCGCTGGGAGCGGAACACCCCCTGTTCGTCCACCACCATGAACGCCCGGTCGTGGGCCAGACCCGCCCGGGTCAGCTCGGCCTGCGCCGCCGAGACCCCGGCGCACCCCTTCACCGGGTAGTACCGCAACTCCGTCACCGTGGCCATGACGTCCCCCCGTTCCTCCTGGACTCGACGACTCCGAAGGGTAGTTGAGCGGCCCGGCGGGAGGTGCCGGAGGGCCCGGAGGTGCGGGGCGTCCGGGGTGCGGGTGCCGGTGCGGGTACGGGTGCGGGCGGGCGCGGACCGGCCCGCCTGCCGCCCGCCCTGCCATCCGTCCGCCCGCTGTCCGTTCGGCCCGCTGTCCGTTCGCCCACCCCGGCCGCTTGCTAGGGTCGGGCCCATGGCACCGAGCAGCGCGAACCCCCCGGGACGGCTCCGGCGGGACGCGCAGCGCAACCGCGACCTGCTGCTCGCCGCCGCCCGCGGCATGTACTCCCGGAACGGCCTGGACGTCCCGCTGGACCAGATCGCCAAGGAGGCCGGGGTCGGCAACGCCACCCTCTACCGGCACTTCCCGACCCGCGAGGCCCTGATCGGCGAGGTGTTCGCGGATGCCGGAGCCGTCCTGGCCGGGGCCGGCGAGGAGGCGCTCGCCGCCGAGGACGCCTGGACCGGCCTCGAACGGTACTTCGCGCGGATCTTCGAACTCGTCGCCGCCGACCGGGGCATCAACGACCTGGTCACCCAGGCCATCCCGACCGTCCCCGGCATGATCGAGATCAGCCGCCGGCACGCCACCACCGTCGGGGTTCTCATCGCCCGCGCCCAGGACCAGGGCACCATGCGCCGCGACGTCGTCACCATGGACCTGCTGTTCCTGCTCGGCCCGCTCTGCCGGGCCCTGCCCGCCGCCACCGAGCTGCGCCCCGACCTCTGGCGCCGCTACCTCGCCCTGCTCCTGGACGGCTTCCGCACCCGGGCCACCCACCCGCTGCCGGTCCCGCCGATCGGTGAGGAACACCTGGACCGGATGTTCGCGGACCTCTGGGAGGCGCGGCCCCCCGAGGCCTGAGCATGCGGCGCCCCGGACGTCAGGGTCGCGTACGGAACACCGGGCGGCGCGTCAGGACCCCGTCAACGCCCCGCGGCCGCACGGCCGCGGGGCGTTTTGCTGGGTGCCACGGGGTGACCGGCGCGGCGCCCCGGCGGTACCGGGTCGCGGCGGGAGAGGCAGGGGACAGGCATGGTGGACAACGCGGACAGTGGTGCGGACGGGCGCCGGATCGTGGTCGGCGTCAGCGGTTCCCTCGGCAGCCTCGCGGCCCTGCACCACGCCGCCACCGAGGCCCGGCGGACGGACGCCGAGGTGCTCGCGGTGCTCTGCTGGGTCCCCCTGGGCGACGAACTCGGCTACCGCCGCACTCCCTGCCCGCCGGTGATCACCGCCGGTCGCGACGCCGCCGTGGTCCGCCTGCGCCAGGCCCTCGACGAGGCCTTCGCCCGCCGGTACGCGGGTCTGCGCCTGCGCTGCCAGGCCGTCCGCGGCGACACCGGCCACACCCTGGTGCGGTGCGCCGACCGCCCCGGCGACCTGCTCGTCCTCGGCGCCGGACGCGAACGTGGCCGCCTCGCCCGGCTGGTGCACCCGTCGGTCAGCGCCTACTGCGTCCGGCACGCGGCCTGCCCGGTGCTCACCGTCCCGCACCCGCCGCTGCAGCGCGACCTGGAGGCGCTGGAACGGGGCGGGCACGGACTGCGGGCTGCGGCTGCGGGGAACTGAGCGGCGGGTCACGGCCGGTCGCCGTGCGCCTCCGCCGTGACCACGGGCCGGGCGCGGTGCCGCGACGGCCCGGGTGCGTTTCCCGTCGGCCCCGGCCCCGGCCCCAGCCCCGGACCCGGCCACGGCCCGGCTCGGCCGGTGCGACAGCCGGGCCCGGCCGTCACGACAGCCCGGCCGTCACGACAGCCGGCCGTCACGACAGCCGGCCGTTACGACAGTCCGGCCGCCTCGGCGAGGACGGAGGCGGTACGGCGGCCGGCCGCCACGGTGTCGGCGGCGGTGGCGGGGATGCAGCGCCCGGCCTGCGGGCTGTAGACGGTCAGCACCACGCCCGCGTGGTCGGTGGGGAGTTCGACCAGCGTGGCGGCCGGTACGGCGGTGCTCAGCTCGCGGGTGTGCCCGGCGTCCACGATCTCGTCCGCGGTGCCGTGCACCAGCCAGAGCGGGACGGGGGAGGGGGTCGCGGCCAGCCGTGCGAGCGGGGCGTCGCCCGTCGTCACGGCCGGGTCGGCGTACTTCGAGGCGATGCCGACGGCGGCGCCGGGCCGGAGTTCGGCAGGGGTGTCCGGATGGGTGGCCACCGCGACCGCCTCCCGGCCGCCGAGCGACCAGCCGGCCAGCACGAAGCGCGCCGGGTCCCCGCCGAGGCCGGTGGCGATGCGGCGGGCGTGGGCGAGCGAGGCCAGCAACTCGGCGGCGCCGCCGTCCGGCTGCTCGGAACTCCAGTCCGGGACGAGCACCAGCAGCCCGAGTCCGGCGGCCTCCCGGGCCAACGGGCGCAGCACGTCCCGTTCGTTGGGTCCGCGTCCGTGCCAGAGCAGCACGACCGGCGCCGGTCCGGCGGTGTGGACGGTCGGCCGGTGGACGTCCATCAGCCGCCCGTCCGCGTACGGAACGACTTCGGGTGGAGCGCTCGTCATGCGGGGTTCGCCTCCGGTTCGGTGACTGATCACTGAGCTGGTACTGTACTTCTCGTCGCGAGGGAGATCGATTCCTCGTCAGGCGTCAGTGGTGCTACCAGAGCACGTCCTACTTTCAGTAGGGAGAGTCCGTGCGACCCGGGCCTGGCGCTCTACCGTCGGACGGGGTCCGGTGCCTTCACGGGTGACGGGCCCCGTCCGCGTTTCCGAGCCGGGCCAGTTCCTCCTCGCTGAGCACCAGTTCCCCCGCCGCCGCCGAATCGCGGATGGTCTCCGGGCGGCTCGCGCCGGGGATCGGAAGGGTCACCGGGGAGGCGGCCAGCAGCCAGGCGAGCGCGACCCGCTGGGGGCTGACTCCGCGTTCGGCGGCGATCGCGGCGAACTCCGTCCCGGCACCGCCGAGTTCGGCGGAGCGGCCGATGCCGCCGAGCGGGCTCCAGGGGAGGAAGGCCAGGCCGAGTTCGGTGCACAGGTCCAGGACGGGCTGGTGCCGGCGGACGGCGGGGGAGTACTCGTTCTGCACCGAGACCAGGGCGTCGCCGAGGATCTCCCGGGCGAGCCGGACCTGGGCCACGTCGACGTTGGAGATGCCGGCCGCGCGGATCTTGCCCTCCTCGTGGAGTTCGCGGATCGCGCCGAGGGAGTCCGCGTACGGGACGTTCCGGTCCGGGTGGTGCTGCTGGTAGAGGCCGATCGCCTCGACGCCGAGGCGGCGCAGCGAGCCCTCGCAGGCGCGCTTGAGGTGGGCCGGGTCGCCGTCGACGGTCCAGGAGCCGTCCCCGGGGCGGCCGCGGCCGCCCTTGGTGGCGACCAGGACGTGGTCGGCGCCGGGGCCGTAGGAGGCGAGGGCCCGGGCGATCAGCTCCTCGTTGTGGCCGTACTCGTCGGCGTGCCAGTGGTAGGAGTCGGCGGTGTCGATCAGGGTGATGCCCGCGTCGAGTGCGGCGTGGACGGTGGCGACGGCGCGGGCCTCGTCCGGGCGGCCCTCGACGGAGAGCGGCATCGCGCCGAGGCCGACGGCGCTGGTGCGGACGCTGCCGAGGAGGCGGGTGGCGGTGGTGGCGGTCATGCGGGGAGCTCCTGTCCGCGGAGGGTGGCGGCGACCAGGCCGGGCAGCCAGTCGCGGGTGTGGGAGAGGGGGTGGCCGAGCTGCTCGGCCCGGGAGTTGTCCATGCCGTAGTAGCGGTCGAAGGAGAACGGTGAGGCCTGCTGCCCGGGGCCGGGGGCGGCGGTGCGGTAGGGGCGGCCGGCCGCGATCAGGTCGCAGAGGTCGGTGGCGGTCAGTTCGCCGTGCGAGGCGAGGTTGACCGGGCCGGTGAACCGCTCGCCCGCCGCCCACGCGAGGAAGGCGGCCGCCTCGGTCTCGTGGGTGTAGGAGGAGGGCAGGTTCTCCGGGTGCACCAGGACGGGCAGGCCTGCCCCGATCCGCTCGGCGTAATGGGCCAGGCGCCCGGTGAAGTCGGTGGCGCCCAGGACGTGTCCGAGCCGGACGGAGACGAACGGGAACGGCGCGTCGCGGGTGAACACCGCCTCCGCCTGGCGCTTGCCCTCGCCGTACGACGTCTCGACGAACTCCGTTTCCGACCGGGGGAGTTCGAGGCTGACCGGCCATCCTGACGGGTCGACGGCGGCTTCGGCCAGCGGGCGGTCCGCCGGGTGTGCCACGCCGGTGTCGTAGACCTCGATCGTGGAGGTCATCAGGTAGCGGCCGGTCCTTCCGGTGAAGGCGCGGACGGCGAGTTCGGCCTGGGCCGGGGTGTAGCAGACCTGGTCGACCACCGCGTCGAAGTCCCGGCCGGCGAGGGCACCGGCGAGCGCCGTCCCGTCCGTGCGGTCGGCGATGAGCGGGGTGACGCCGGGCGGTGGCGGCGTCGAGCCGCGGTTGAGCACGCTGACCCGGACTCCGGAGTCGCGCAGCCGGGTGACCAACTGCCGTCCGAAGTACCGGTTTCCCCCGATGACGAGCACGTTTTCCATACCCACAAGTGTTATGGTGCGGCGCGGTTCGATGAAGGGGTGATCGTGGGAGTTCAGGCGCTGCGACCGAAAGACCGACGGCAGTCCGGCGGTTCGACCGACGATTCGTCGGTGGGCCCCCGCAGCGGCCTCGGCGGTGGTGTCGGCAGCCCCGCCGGTGGCACTGCCGGTGGCGGGGCCGGCGGCCTGGACGCGGTCGACCTGCGGCTGCTGGAACTGCTGCAGTCCGAGGGGCGGATCACGCTCAGCGAACTGGGCCGGCGGGTCAACCTCAGCCCGGCCGCGGTGGGCGAGCGGGTGCGCCGGCTGGAGTCGAACGGCACGATCACCGGGTACGCGGCGCTGGTCGCGCCCGAGCGGCTGGGCTACGGCATCCGGGCCTTCGTCCGGGTGTCGCCGCACGCCCGGATGACGGTGAAGTACCTCCGCAGCCAGGACCTGCTGCACCGGCCGGAGGTGCTGGAGGTGCACCACGTGATCGGCGAGGACTGCTGGGTGTTCAAGGTCGCCGCGCGGGACACCTCCCACCTGGAGGAGCTGATCGAGGCGATCGCGGTGCTCGGCCGGACGACGACGTCGGTGATCCTCTCCTCGCCGGTGGACCAGCGGGTGCTTCTGCCCTCGGACTGAGGAACCGACGAACCGACGAACCGAGGAACCGACGAACCGACGAACCGAGGAACCGAGGAACCGAGGAACTGACGGAGCGCCGGAGCGTGGACGGGCCCGGGCCGCCGGGTCAGGACGGCTGCCGGTCGGAGCCCAGCTCGCGCGAGATCCGCAGCCCGACCTGCGCCACCACCGGCCCGAGGGTGCGCACCCGGGTGGCGGTCATCCGTGAGGTGAGCCCGGAGACGGAGAGCGCCGCCGTGACCTCGCCGGTGTGGTCGAAGATCGGCGCGGCGACGCAGCGCACCTCGGGCTCGTTCTCCCGGTCGTCGATGGAGTAGCCGCGCGCGCGGATCCGGGCGAGGTCCGCGCGCAGTCGTGGCTCGTCGGAGATGGTCCAGGCGGTCACCGGGCGCAGGCCGGCCGCGACCACCTCGGCGACGGCCTCCTCGGGGAGCCACGCGAGGATCGCCTTTCCGGTGGCGGTGCAGTAGGCAGGGGCCCGGCTGCCGACCCGGGAGGCCATCCGCACGTTGGTCTCGTCCTCGACCTTGTCCAGGTAGACGATCCCGGGCGCCTGCCAGACGGTCAGGTGGACGGTCTCGCCGGCCTCGCGCTGGAGCCGGCGCAGGTGTTCGGCGGCGACGCTGCGCAGATCGAGGGTGGTCAGGTAGGCCTGGCCGAGGCGCAGCGAGCCGTGGCCGAGCCGGAACCAGCCGGTCTCGCGGTCCCGGTCGAGCAGGTGCTCGTCCAGCAGCGGTCCGGCCAGCCGCAGCACGGTGCTCTTGTTGAGGTCGAGGGCCTCGGCGAGTTGGGCGAGCGGGACTCCGCGTCCGTCGCCGTGGTCGCGGACGTAGCCGAGGACGGCGAGCGCGCGGCGCAGCGAGGAGGACTGGTTGCGTTCGGTCGCGGGCTTCTTGGGTGCCGTCTCCGTCATGGGTCCGTTCCCTGGTGGTGGTTCGGCGGGGACTCGTTCTGTGGGGGCGTGTTCCGGGGGCGCGTGTTCCGGGGCGTGTTCCGCAGGGCCTGCGTGTCCGGTGTTCCGCGTGGTGTTGTGTGCGGCGTTCCGTGGTGTTCCTCCGCCTGTCGGCGGCGGTTGTCAGAACGTACCCGTTCGGGGTCGGGTCGCCGCGTCTTCGATACAACGTTGTGCAGTGCAAAACTTTCGTCAACCCCCTCTTGTTGGCGCCGATCGCCCACGCCTAACGTCCCTGCCATCGAGCAGGCGACGTCGCCCCACCCGAGCGCTGCGCCCTGCCGCACCCCCACCACTTCACCCACCATCGGCCCCGGTCAGGGCCTGCTTCGACGTGTCCGTCCCAGCGGTGTGCGTCGCGGCGGCAGCTGTCGGGAGGGGAGGTCTCCACCATGCGACTCACCGGACGGACCGCAGTGGCCGCCGTGCTCGCCGCCGGCTGTCTGGCCGCCACCGCCTGCGCGCCGGGCACCGCCTCGACCGCGGGTGGCAAGGCCGGCGACGACCGGACCGGCACGCTGAAGGTCTGGCTCTACAACGAGGCGGGCAACGCGGCCAAGGAGGCCGTGATCGCCAAGGCCGTCACCGAGTTCCAGTCCTCCCACCAGGGCGTCACCGTCGACGTCAGCTACATCGACACCGACGCCTCGGCCCGCGCGGCCAAGATGAAGGGCGCCTTCAACGACCCCAACAGTGCCCCCGACCTGGTCGAGTTCGGCAACACCGACCTGCCCGGCTACGTCGCCGCCGGCGGCCTCGCCGAGATCGGCGCCGAACTGGACGGGTGGAAGGACAAGGGCGACCTCGACCCGGCGATCGCCAGGACCGCGGTGGTGGACGGCAAGACCTACGGCCTGCCGTGGTGGGTGGGCGTGCGTGCGCTGTACTACCGCACCGACCTGTTCACCGAGGCCGGGCTCACCCCGCCGACCTCCTACGCCGAACTGGTCACCGCCACCCAGCGGATCCACGCCGCGCACCCGGACACCTTCGGCATCGCGGTCGGCGGCAAGTACACCTTCGCCGCACTGCCGTTCGTGTGGGACGCGGGTGGCGACATCGCCGCCAAGGACGGCACGACGTTCAAGGCCGCCATCGACTCGCCCGCCTCGCAGGCCGGGATCAAGCGCTACACCGACCTGTTCGGCGCCGACGGCTGCCCCGCCCAGCAGTGCGCGGACCTGACCGGCGGGAAGACCGTCGACCTGTTCGCGGCCGGGAAGTCGGCGATGGCCGTCCTGCTCAACTCCAACCGCGGCAAGGTGGACGCGGGCGCGGTCAAGGGCAAGTACGGCGTGGTGCCGCTGCCTGGCGAGAAGGCCGGCTCGATCGCCCCCGCCTTCGCCGGCGGCAACAACCTGGGCGTCATGAAGGCGGCCAAGCACCGCACGCTGGCCGTCGAGTTCGCCGAACTGCTGGCGGGCCCGGCCTACCAGGAGCAGATGTACGACGCGATGGGCAACCTGCCGACGCTGAAATCCGTCAGTGGCAAGGTCGCGGCGAAGGACGCGTTCCTGAAGCCGTTCACCGACACCATCGCGGCCGGCACCAGGTTCGTGCCGCTCGACCAGGGGTGGGCGCAGATCGACGCCCAGTCGGTGATCCCGACGCTGCTCCAGCAGGTCGTCACCGGCAAGGCGGACGTGGCCAAGGCCTCCGGTGACGCCGCGGGGCAGATCGACTCGGCCTTCGCCGCGCACTGACGGTCACGCACTGACGGTCACGCACCGGCCGTTGCGTACCGGCGGCCGTGCACCGGCCGCCACGCCCGGACCGCCGTGCACCGGCCGTCGTGCACCCGACCGCTGCGCACCCGACGGTCCCCTTCCGGTTCGTCACAGAGAGCAGGTTCCGCCCGTGTCCGCATCCACCACGACCGCCCCGTCGGCGGCTCCTTCCCCGCAGGGGCGCCGTGGGGGCGGGGCGCCGGCCGCACCCCCGGGCGGTCGGCGCCGCAGGCCCCCGTTGCTCCTGCTCCTGCCGGCCGCCGTCATCCTGGTCCCGCTGGTCGGCTACCCGATCTACCAGCTCGGGCTGTTGTCCGTCCTGGACTTCGGGCAGGCCCAGGCGTCCGGCGGGGTGCCGACGTCCTTCGTCGGCTTCGGCAACTACGCGAAGGTCCTGGAGGACGGCCAGTTCTGGTCGGTGCTGCTGCAGACGGTCGGCTTCGCCGCGTTCTGCGTGGTCGCCACGCTGGCCGTCGGCGCCGCCCTGGCGGTGCTGCTCACCAAGGTCGGCCGGTGGCCGCGGCTGGTGCTGACCACGGCGGCGATGGCGGCCTGGGCGGCGCCGGCGATGACCGGGTCGACGGTGTGGAGCTTTCTGTTCGACACCAACCTCGGCCTGGTCAACCACACCCTGGAGCGGATCGGGCTCACCGGCTTCCACGAGTTCAACTGGTTCTACGACAAGTGGACGGCGTTCCTGGTCGTCGGTGCCGTGGTGGTGTGGCACTCCTTCCCGTTCGTGATGGTCACCCTCTACGCGGGCATCCGCGCCATCCCGGAGGAGGTCCTGGAGGCGGCCGCGCTGGACGGCGCCGGCACCTGGACCACCTTCCGCCGGATCACCGCGCCGATGCTGCGGCCGATCCTGACGATCGTGGTGATCCAGTCGGTGATCTGGGACTTCAAGGTCTTCACCCAGATCTACGTGATGACCGAGGGCGGCGGCATCGCCGGCCAGAACCTGGTGCTCAACGTGTACGCGTACCAGAAGGCGTTCGCCTCCTCGCAGTACGGGCTGGGCGCGGCGATCGGCGTGATCATGCTGCTGATCCTGGTGATCCCGACGGTCCTGTACATCCGCAGCCTGCGACGGACGGGGAACGAGCTGTGAGCACCCTTCGGAACTCCCGCGGCCGGCGGCGGCTCGCCGCCGACACGGTCGCGGTCGTGCTGGCCGCCGTCACCGCCTTCCCGATCTTCTGGATGGTGCTCTCGGCGTTCAAGCCCAAGGGCGAGGTGCAGTCGCTGGACCCGAAGCCCTGGACGGCGCACCCCACGCTGGAGAGCTTCCGTCAGGTGCTCGGTGTGGACGGCTTCGGCCGGTACTTCGCGAACAGCCTGGCGGTCGCGCTGTCGGTGGTGGTGCTCTCGGCGGCCGTGGTGTTCCTCGCGGCGGTGGCCGTGACCCGCTTCCGGTTCAGGTTCCGCACCACCGTCATGGTGATGTTCCTGATCGCCCAGATGATCCCGGTCGAGGCGCTGACCATCCCGCTGTTCTTCATGTTCCGCGACGCGGGGCAGTTCGTGCCGGGCATCGGGCTGAACACCCTGGCCTCGCTGATCCTGGTGCAGTTGGCGTTCTCGCTGCCGTTCGGGATCTGGATGATGCGCGGCTTCGTCGCCGCCGTTCCGGTCTCGATCGAGGAGGCCGCGCAGATCGACGGCGCCTCCCGCACCCGCATCCTGTGGCGGATCCTGCTGCCGCTGGTGGCCCCGGGCCTGGCCGCGACCAGCGTGTTCTCCTTCATCACGGCGTGGAACGACTTCGTCTTCGCCAAGACCTTCATCATCAGCGCCACCGAGAACCAGACGTTGCCCTCGGCGCTGCTGGTGTTCTTCAAGCCGGACGAGAACGACTGGGGCGGCATCATGGCCGCGTCCACGCTGATGACGGTGCCGGTGCTGGTCTTCTTCATCGCGGTGCAGCGCAAGCTGGTGTCCGGGCTGGCGGGAGCGGTGAAGGACTGAAGGGCCGAAGGGCTGAAGGACCGCCGGGCGGCGGGTGGCACTGTGGAGGGCCGCCGGGCGCGGGGCCGCTCAGGCCGCCTCCGCGGACTCCCGGGGCGGGACGGCGACGAGGACGAACACCGCACCGGCGTCGTCCCGGACCAGCGCGGCGCGGCCGTACGGCGTCGGCGCGGGCCCGGTGAGGACGGTGCCGCCGAGCTCGCGCAGCCGCTCGGCCGCACGGTCGGCGTCGGCGGCGCCGAAGTGGGCCAGCCAGCTCGCGGGCGCTCCGGACGGGCCGATGCTGCAGGCGGGGAGGCCGGCGGCCCGGGCGAGGGCGTGGCCGGCCCGCGGCCGGTCGTAGGTGTAGCCGAAGACGCGGCGGTAGAAGGCACGGGCCGTGTCGGGGTCGGGGGAGAGGTGCTCGTTCCAGGCGAGGGCGCCGGGCTCGTCGACGAGGCCGGCGCCGTCGATGGTGCCGGCCTGCCAGAGGCCGAAGGCCGCGCCGAGCGGGTCGACGGCGAGTGCGGCCCGGCCCTGGTCGGGCACCTCGTACGGGTCCCGGGTGATCCGGCCGTCCGCGGCGCGGACGAGCGCGGTGGTGCGGTGCAGGTCGGCGCAGGCGAGGTGGGTGGTCCAGGCAGCGGGTGCCGCGGTGCCGACGGGCGGGCCGATCGCCGCGACCTGGGCGCCGTACCGGGTGGCGACCGCCTCGGCGGGGCCGGTCGGGACGAACTCCCAGTCGAACAGCGCGCCGTAGAAGCGCTGTGCGGCCGGGGCGTCCGGGGTCGTCAGGACGACCCAGCACGGGACGCCCTCGTGGTACCTGCCCGCCTTCGGCACACCGCCCTCCTGGTGCCACCGGCCCCTGTCGCCAGCCTCCGCGCCGGGCGGGCGGGCGGCAACCTGGGCCGCTGCGCGGGCCCGACCGGCCGCAGGCGCGGGCGCAGGCCGTCCCGTGCCGCCCGGTGCTGTCCCGTGCCGTCCGGTGCCGTCCCGTGCGGCCGGCCCGGGATTCGGTCCAGGGGCTCAGGCGACGCCCTGCGGCCGGAACTGGATGCTGATCCGGGGGCCGACCGGGCGGGCGGTCTTGGGGACGGCGTGCTCCCAGGTGCGCTGGCAGGAGCCGCCCATCACGACCAGGTCCCCGTGGCCGAGCGGGTGGCGGACGACGGTCCCGCCGCCGTACCGGGGCCGCAGTGCCAGGGTGCGGGGCTCGCCGACGGAGAGGATCGCCACCATGGTGTCCTCGCGGGCGCCGCGCCCGATCCGGTCGCCGTGCCAGGCCACGCTGTCCCGGCCGTCCCGGTAGTAGCAGAGCCCGAGGGTGTGGAACGGCTCGCCCAGCTCGTCGGCGTAGTGCCGGCTCAGCGCCGTGCGGGCCTGGCCGAGCACCGGGTGCGGCGGCTCGGCGTCCGCCCGGTACGAGGCCAGCAGCCGGGGGACGTCGACCGTCCGTTCGTACATCTCGCGGCGCTCGGCCCGCCAGGGCACGGTCGCGGCCAGCTGTTCGAACAGCTCGTCCGCGCCGTGCAGCCACCCGGGCAGCACGTCCAGCCAGGCTCCGTCGCCGAGCACCTGCCGCCGCAGGCCGTCGAGCGGGCCGAGGCGGAGGCCGTCGTGCTCCGCGTCGTCGAACAGCGAGGGCTGGCGGTGGAGGGTGTCGTGCATGGGGCCAGCGTACGCCTTGATTCGAACACATGACCGAATCTCGGGGGCGGTGATCCGGCCCCGGCCGGCGTCGGGGGCTGTGACTGGTCGAGGTGGTTGTCACCTGGTCGCGACGTCTGTCACCACCCCCTTCCCGGATCCCTCCCCGAGGAGGGCGCGGGCAGCTCGGCGCAGAAGGCGAGAGCCGTGCCGCCGCCCTCGTCGGTCAGGTCGAACCGGACCCGCCCGTGCGGGTCGAGGGCCGGCTCCAACGGTCGAGGTCCAGCTCCGACAGGGTCGGCGGATCGTGGGCCGTGACGGCGCCGGAGGCGGTCACGGTGCGGCCGTCGGGATCGGTGGCCGGCAGCGCAGTACCACCGTGCCGCCCTCCGCCGGATCCAACCGGTCGGCGGCAGCCGGCCGGCGCCGCAGCAGGGTCGGGCGCGACAGGTGCCGCCACGCCGAGGCCACCGGCTGCGGGTAGTGACGGTAGAAGCGCACAGCCTGGTGACCTGCGTCGATGGCGACGATCCTGTCGTCGGGCCCGGGGACGCTCGGGGTGCCGGTCACGCTCCGATCACCGCCTGCCGCCACCGTTGCGGCACCCCGGACTGCGTCGACGGAGGAGGCTGGGCCCGCCGCGCGGGAGCCCGCTGCGCGGCTCACGAACGGCGAGTCCGTGAGCCGCGCGCGGGTACGTCCCGCACCGAGCCTTCGGCCTACGCCCCGGACACCGCGCGCGACAGGTGCAGCGGCGCCTCGACGGCGTCGGCAGCGCCGAGTTCGCGCACCGCCTCCCGCCGCGTCGCCGCGACCGGAGCCCCGAGCCGAGCCGGGGTCGCCGCCGGGGCGTGGACCGTCAGCTCGAAGTCGTGGCTCGTCTTGGCGTCCGGGGCGAGCGGCAGGCGGATGCGGCCGTCCGCGACCATCCGGCGGACCCGGCTGCGGCTGAGGCCGAGGCCGGACATCAGCAGGCGTTCGACTCGGACCGGTACCGGCAGCTCGAAGCTCACCAGCACCGTCAGCGGGGTCGGATCGTCGATCGCGTGGAGCGGCGTGCGTGCCTCCAGCTCCCAGGTGCCGCTCCAGTCCAGGCTGTAGCCGTTCTTGGCGGCGAGCGACGCACTCATCGTCAGTTCCCGCACCACGGCAGGGTCGTTGTTCTCGTACGCCTCCCTGCGGGCGGGTTCCAGCGACGACGTGTGGACGCGCTCGTGGACGGGCACTTTCGAGGTCCGGTCGCAGCCCGCGCAGCTGAGCAGCAGCCAGACGTCGAGGAGTTTGCCGTTGGCGTTGACACGGATCTTGCCCGAGGGCCGATGCCGCGTGCCGGAGCAGTCCGGGCAGCTGCGGACGACGGTGGGCAGCGCGGACTGGCGCACGGCCCAGCGGGCCTTGCGTTCGGTATGCATGGTGGTCTGTTTCCTGGTTCAGCAGGAACGCGCGCAGGCCGGATCGGCTGGATCGGCCGGGGCTCCTGGGATCTGACGAGTGCTCACGAGGGCGCGTGTCATCGCCTCGGGGCGGGTGGCCGCATGGCGGGCGTCCCGAGGTCGATCGCGCAACAGGTCGTATCTCTCCGTGGCAACTCGCGACAGCGCATCCCATCGCCTCGGGACATGGCCGCATGGCGGCATGGCCGAGCGCCGAGGGCGGTCGATCGCGTGAGCGCGCGTGTCATCGCCTCAGCGCCGCGGCCGGTGGCCCGGCGCAGAGGTCGATCGCGTAGGGGTGAGTTGCTACGTGGCAGTCGTCAGCACAGGTACATGCCGCACATCGTGATCTGGGCCGCGCTCCACCGCAACCGGTTTTTCGGACCAACGCCGTCAGGCCGGCGCCGCCGGTTCCCCGCGCGAACCGACGCCGAGCTTCGGACAGGCCTTCCAGAGGTGGTAGCCGACCGTTCGCGAACTCGGGAAGAGCTGGGCGGCGATGTCCCGGTCGGACATCCCCTGGGCGGCGAAGCGGACGATCTGCGTCGCCTGGGGCGTCGGGCCGGCGTAGCGCTCCGGTGATGCGCACGGCGGTCGTCACCCGCCGGGTTGGAGCGCCGGCCTTGACCGGCCGGTTCGCTGCCCCGGGCGGTGACAACCGCCGTGACCGGGCGAGGCAGGTGACAGCAATCTCGGCCACGTGGTGACAGCCGGCGCGACCACGGCGAGGCGAACCCGCAGGTCGTAGGGCGCCCCGGGTGACAGCTGCCTCGGCCGGTCACCGGGGCCTAGCCTGCGGGTATGGCGATCAACGGCTTCGGTGTGACCGAGTTCCAGCTGGTGCTGCTGCGCCGGATGGCCGACTACCGGCCCGACCTGGTCGAGGAGGCGGTGCGGCGGCTGGGCGCCACCCGGGCCTCGATGCGGGAGGCGAACAAGCGGTGGCAGGCGATGGTCCGGGCGCCCGGGTTCCCGCGCGGGGCCGCCCGGTACGCGGCCGTGCTCGGGCCGGCGGAGGCGAGTGTGCCGCGGCGGATCGGGGACCTGGCGTGCACCGCGCGGCAATGGGTGCAGCCGCTCTGGCCCGGGCTGCGGTTCGAGGTCCTGCTCGGGCCGGCGGAGATCGGCTCGCCGGTGCTGAACGAGTGGCTGGTGCGGGCGGCGGGGGTGCCGGGGCCCGTCATGCGGACCCTGGCCGACCTGGTGCCGTGGGGCTGTGTGGTGGCGGACGTGGGTGCCGCCTTCCCGTCCGCGGTGCCGCGCGAGGGGAGTGCGCCGAACCGCTTCCGGCTGGACTTCGACGCCGCGGACGGCGCCGGTCGGGTCTGCCGGTGGACGGCGGACTTCACCTGGGGGCTGCTCCAGGAGGTCCGTCCGGCGGACGGACCGGCGGGTGGGTCGGCAGACGGACCAGCGGACGGACCGACGGGTGGGCCGACGGGTGGGGCAGGCTTCCGAGTGGCCGAGTGATGCAAGGAGATATTCAGTTAATGCCTTTGATTTGCAGGCCAGCGTCGACGTGTGGCAGCATAATCGCAGACACTGTAAAGGCTTGACATCGGAAAGCGAAGGATCATGTCGGACGGCGCCCGCGTCATCGTCGGAGTCAGCGGATCACTGCACAGCCTGACCGCCCTGCACCGGGCCGCGGAGGAGGCCCGGGAGCGGCAGGCCACCCTGGTCCCGGTGCTCGCCTGGACCCCGGTCGGCGGCGAGCGCAACTACCGCGCGCGGCCGTGCCCGCCGCTGCTGCGCGCCTGGCAGGACCTCGCCGACACCCGGATGGACAACGCGCTGGAGCGGGCCTTCGGCGGCCTCCCGATCGGGGTGCCGGTGCGGCCGCTGGTCGTGCGCGGCGACGCCGGCACGGTGCTGACCGGGCTGGCGGACCGCCCCGGTGACCTGTTGGTGGTCAGCACCGGCGAGCAGGCCGGCGCGCGCACCCGGCTGCGTCGGCTGACGCGCCGCTCGGTCACCCGCCACTGCCTCGACCACGCGCGCTGCGGCGTGCTCGTCGTCCCGCCGTCCACGCTCCACGAGGACCTGCGCGCCCTGCACCGCGGCATCGACCTGCGGGAGCTGGTCGCGGCCTGACGGTCCGCCGGGAAAACGGTCAGGACCTCGTCAGGACCCGTGCACCGTCCGGCCGTCGACCACGGTGCGGGTGGGGAGCAGATCGCGCAGCGCGTCCGCCGGGCAGGTCAGCGGGTCGAGCGGCCACACCGTGAGGTCGGCGAACGCCCCCGGCCGCAGGCTGCCGCGGGCGGCGCCCTCACCGGTCAGGCGGGCGGCGTTCACGGTGTGCAGCGCGACCGCCTCGGACCGCTCGATCGCGTGCTCGGGTCCGACCACCCCGGCCGTGGTGCCCCGCGTCGTCATGCCCCAGACCGAGACCATCGCGCCGTACGGGCCGACCGGGAAGTCCGAGCCGCCGGTGAGCAGCGCGCCCTCGTCCAGCCACGCGCGCAGCGGGAAGAGCGCGGCCGTGCGCTCCTCGCCCCAGGCCCGCTGCTGGGCGAGCGCGCCGTCGTGCAGCAGCGGGTGCTGGACGGTCACCGGGATGCCGAGCGCGATCGCGCGGGCCCGCTGGTCGGGGCGGGCCAGCCCGCCGTGCTCGACCACCAGGGTGCCGGGCGGCAGGCCGGGGCGGAGCTTGAGCACCTGCTCGAACACGTCCAGCAGGACGCGCAGACCCCGGTCGCCCCAGGCGTGCACGCCGACCCGCCAGCCGCGCCCGACCACCCGGTCCACCGCCGCGAGCAGCTCGGCCGGCTCCCAGAGCAGCCGGCCGTGGTAGCACGGCTGTCCCTGGTACGGCTCCTCCAGCGCGCCCGCCTCGAAACCGCCGTCGATGCCGAACTTGACGCCCCACAGCCGCAGTCGGTCGTCGTCGCGGCCGTCCGCGCGCCACTCGTCCATCCGGTCCAGCAGCGCGTCCACCTGCTCGGCCGTCCGGGCGGCGAAGCCGGAGACCAGGGCCCGCACCCGGACCGCGAGGGCGCCCTCGGCCCGGGCCGCGTCCAGCACGTCGAGGTCCTCGACCGGGACGAGGCAGTCGCGGACGGTGCCGATCCCGGTGGCGGCGTAGTCCGCCGAGGCGGCCCGCAGACCGTCGATCCGCTCGGCGAGGGTGGGCCGGGGCAGCACCCGCTCGACCGGTTCGACCGCCCGGTTGATCAGCCGGCCGGTCAGCCGCCCGTGCTCGTCGCGCTCGATCACGCCGCCGGGCGGCGCCTCGGTGGCCCCGGTGATCCCGGCCAGCCGCAGCGCGGCCGAGTTGAGCACCATGTTGTACGCACCGCGGCGCACCAGCACCGGGTGGTCGGCGGTGGCGCCGTCCAGCTCCTCGGTGGTGGGCATCCGCTGCTCGGCCAGCAGCACCTCCTGCCAGTTCACCGTGGTGTGGATCCACTGCCCGGCGGGGGTGCGGGCGGCGCGCTCGCGGATCAGGTCGAGGAACCCGGCGAGGTCCCGGGCCCGGTGGACCGGCACACCGTGGACACTCTGCGCGGCCAGGATCAGGTGGGTGTGGGTGTCGTCGAAGGCGGGCAGCACGGTCGAGCCCGGGACGTCCAGGACCTCGGTGGCCGGTCCGATCAGGGCGTCCAGGCCGTCGGGGGCGGGGGAGAGGGCGGTGATCCGGCCGCCGGTGACGGCGACCGCCCGCCGCGGCGGCTCGCCGGGCACGAGGGTGTGCACGGCACCGGCCCGGATCAGCAGGTCGGCGGGCGGCTGGGGGGTCATGACGGCTCCTCGGGGTGGGACAGACCGGTCACCTTCTCGACGTACCGCAGACTGGGCTCCGCGAGCAGCCCGTGCAACTCGGTGAAGAGGGCCCGGGCCGGGACGGCGTTCCAGTCGGCGGGCAGCAGCCGTGCGGGCAGCCCCGGGTCCAGGTAGGGCAGGCGGCGCCACTGGGTGAGCATCGGGACGTAGTCGCGGAACGCCTCGGCCGGGTCGAACCGGGGTGCCCGCCGCTCGCCCGGTCCCGGCGGCTCCGACGGTCCCCGCTCCGCTGCGGACCCCTGCGGCTCCACCGGCGTCCGCAACTCCGCGGCCACCGGGTGCCAGGCGTCGGTGAAGGCCGCGTACTGCGCCTCGATGGCCGGGAGGTCCCACCAACTCGCCACCGCCGTCCGGAGGTCGGCGAATCCGGCGTACTCGGCGGAGAGGAAGAGGTGGACGTAGGCGCTCAGCCCGAGGCGTTCCAGCAGGCGACGGGCGTCCGGCAGCATCCGGGCGGGGGCCAGCCAGACGCCGGGGGCGGCGTTGCCGAAGCCGAGCCAGCTCAGCCGGGAGCGCAGCTGGTGGCGGTGGGCGCGCTCGGACTCGGGTACCGAGAAGACCGCCACCACCCAGCCGTCGGCGAGCTCGGCCGGCTCCAGGCTGTGGAAGATCCGGCGGTCGCCCTCCTCGAACACCGGCCCCATCGCGGGGGCGAGCCGGTAGCCGGTGCCCGTGCGGCGTTCCTGGAGGAGGGTGCCCGCCTTCTTCAACCGGGACATCGCCGAGCGGACCGCGGGGCCGTCGACGTCCAGTTCGGCCATCAGCGCGATCAGGTCGGCGATGGATATCCAGCCGCCGAGCCGGCGGACGAACTCGCCGTAGACGGTGTGGATCAGGGAACTCGGCCGGGGCGTGCTCTCCGACATGCGCGCTCCTCCCCGGCGGTCGGCAGTGACCCGGTCTCCGGTGGCGGCCCGGTGACCGGTGGTGATCATAGCGGTGCTCCCCGGCGCCCCGGGGTGGTCCGGTGGCCCGCTGGTTCAGACCTCTGCGTAGGCCCCGGAGAGCAGGTGCCCGGCGCCGGGCGCCACGGCGGGCAGGCCGAGGGCGCGGAGCAGTTGGTGCGCGGTGCAGATCGAGGCCGACACCACCGGCTTGCCCAGCTGCTGTTCGGCCTCCTCGACGGCGGACAGCGAGGGCATCTGCACGCACGCGGAGAGCACCACGGCGTCCGCCTCGGCGTGCGCGAGGCCGCGGGCGATCGCGGGCAGCCGGGCCGGGTCGTGGGCGGCCACGTCGAGGTTGTCGGCGATCTCCAGGGCGGCGTGGTCGAGCACCTCGACGCCCTCCTGCGCGAGGTAGTCGACGACGGTCCGGGCCAGCGGCCGCAGGTACGGGGTGACCATCGCGACCTTCTTGGCGCCGAGCGTCCGCAGTCCGGCGACCAGGGCGCCGGCGCTGGTGACCACGGGGGCGGGCGCGCCGTTCTCGACGGTGCGCCGGTGCAGCCGCCGTTCGGCCTCGCGGTGGTAGCCGGGGCCGGTGGCCATCACGGCGACCAGACAGGCGTAGCCGATCACGTCCACCCGGGCGTCCGAGAGTTCGGCGGCGCAACGGTCCGACTCGCCGTCCATGGCGCGCAGTTGCTCGGGGGTGACCCTGGTCATCCGCATCCGGCTGGAGTGGAACGTGAACCGTTCGGGGGCGACGGTCTCGCGGGCCCGCAGCAGGGCGGGGACCTCGGTCTCCATGGTGACGTTGGAGCTCGGGACGATCTGGCCGATCCGGTACGTCGACATCGGGTGAGGGGTCCTTTCCTCGGACGGGCTGCACGGGCTGCACGGGCTGCGCGGGCTGCGCGGGCTGCGCGGGCTGCGCGGTGGCCCGTCTCGGCGCGCGCTGCGCGGGCTGTGTGGCGGTCCTGCCTCAGCGGGCGTCGATCACGGGGTTGGCGAGGGTGCCGATCCGCTCGATGGTGGCCTCGACCAGGTCGCCGGGCTGCAGGAACTGCGGCGGCACCATGCCGGCGCCGACCCCGGAGGGGGAGCCGGTGGCGATCACGTCGCCCGGTTCCAGGGTGACCCCGGAGGAGATGTCGGCGATCAGCCGGGCGATGCCGAACAGCATGTGGCGGGTGTTGGAGTCCTGCCGCATTTCGCCGTTGACCTTCAGCGAGAGGTCGAGCCGCTGCGGGTCGGGGATCTCGTCGGCGGTCACCACGGCGGGGCCGAACGGCGCGTAGCTGTCCTGGCCCTTGGAGAAGAACCACTGTCCGGAGCGGCGCTGGTCGCGGGCGCTGACGTCGTTGACGATGCTGTAGCCGAACACGTGCCGCAGGGCGTCCCGTTCGGCGACCTGGAAGGCGGGTTCGCCGATCACCACGGCGAGTTCGCACTCCCAGTCGAGCTGTTTGGTGAGGTTCGCGTTGTGCCGGATGGGCTGGCCCGGGCCGGTGACGGCGGTGGACGGCTTGCCGAACAGCACCGGACGGTCCGGCAGTTCGCGATCGGTGTCCAGGGTGCGGTGCGACTCGGCCACGTGCTCCACGTAGTTGAGGCCGACGCCGACGATCTTGCCGGGGCGCAGCGGTGCCCGCAGCGACACCTCGGACAGCGGCCGGGTGGCCGCCGCCCCCGCGACCAGCCCGCGCGCGGTGGCCAGGGCCGGTGCCCCGGCGCGGATCAACCCGAGCAGGCTGTCGGGCAGTTGCGCTCCGGCGGCGGTGGCGAGGGCGGCGAGGTCCGCGACCCGGTCCCCGGCGAGCAGTGCGCCGAGGCGCGGGGTGTCGTCGCCGTCGGCGCAGTAGGTGAGCAGGTGCATGGTGGTGGGTCTCCCGGTCAGGCGGTGGTCGTGGTGGGCTGGTGCCCGTCGTGGTCCGGGTAGGACTCCTCGCGGTACAGGCCGAGCGAGTGCGTCACCGGGAAGTCGTTGAAGGAGAACAGGCAGGCGTCCTCGCCCTGGTCGAGGTTCGCGTGCTCGTGCCAGGCCCAGGACGGGACGACGAAGATGTCGCCCTGCTGCCACTCGAAGCGCTGTCCGGCGACCACCGAGACGCCGCGCCCCTTGGCCGCCGTGTAGACCACCGAGCCGGTGTGCCGGTGTGCACGGGTGGCCTGGCCCGGGCGCAGCAGCTGCAGGTGGGCGGCCATCGTCGGCATCACCGGGCCGCCGGTCACCGGGTTGGTGTACTCCATGATGACGCCGTCGTACGGCGATCCCTCGCTCGCGCGGGCGAGTCGGCACAGCGCCTCGTAGCTGGGTTCCCAGGGCCAGCCGAACAGTGGCGAGTACGGCCGGGTCCACTTCTCGGCGCCGTACGGCAGCAGGTTGCCGCCGTAGCTGAGCAGCGAGGAGTTCACCACCGGGCCGGGGCGCTGGTACAGCTCGGGGTGGACCTCGTAGAAGTTGGCGTCGAGCGTGTTGACCAGCGGGATGTCCAGGCCGTCCTGCCAGATCACCGGGGCGTCGTCGGACTCGTTGCCGTGCTCGTGCCAGGTGTTGTTGGGGGTGATCGCGAAGTCGCGCGGGCCGACCTTGAGCCGCTGGCCGTCCACGATGGTCCAGGCGCCGGTGCCCTCGTGGACGAAGCGCAGTGCGGAGGCCTGGTGGCGGTGCGCGGTCATCGCCTCGCCGGGGCCCATGATCTGCAGGCCGGTGTACAGCAGGCCGACGGCGGCGCTGAGTTCGCGGCGGCCGGGGTTGACCAGCATGACCACCCGGCGGCCGGCGTCGTCGGCCTTGACCAGCGGCAGCGCCTTGCGTACCAGCGGGCGCAGGTCCGCGTAGCGCCAGAGCACCGGGACGGACTTGGGCTGCGGGTACCAGGGCTCGATCTCGTTCGCCACCGTCCACAGTGCGCCGGCCGAGTGCTCGGCCAGCTCCTCGTAGTAGGCGAGGAGTTCGGGGCTCTCGGTGACTCTTGCGCGGCCGATCCGGTCGTCGTCGTGGTCCTTGTCGCGGGCCTCGTCGCGGGCCTCGTGGTGTGGGAGGCCCGCGCGGTTCGAGCGGCCGTCGGGACCGGTCATGACTCCTCCTCGGGGAACACCAGGGGCCGCAGCGGGCGGTCGTCCACGTGCAGCCGGAACACGTCGAAGCGGTTGTAGTGGCCGACGATGTCGTGCATCTGCTTGGGCTGGATGCAGCGGCCGAGGTCGATCTCGGCGTAGACGATGCCCTCCTCGTCCACCAGGGGTTCGGTGACGGCCCGCCCGTCCGGGCCGAAGATCCCGGACAACGCGCTGCGCGGGCGGGCGAGTTGCTTGCGCAGCTGCTGGTCGTCGCCGGCGATCAGGTCCACGATCTCGGGTGAGATCGTGGAGCAGGAGACCACGGTGAACAGCTTGCCCTCGAAGCAGTGGGCCGAGGCGCGCAGCGCGATGGCCTCCGCCATGTCGTAGTCCTCGGGGGCCACCGGCAGGGCGATGTAGCTCGCGGCGTGGACGAGTTCGCCCTGGGCGAGCAGGGTGAAGCGGGCCAGGGTGTTGGTGTTCTCGCCGCAGGCGAGCGCGCCGAGCGGGCCGACGGCGGTGCGGTGCACCTTCAGGGTGCTGCCGTCGCCCTGGGTCCAGGTCAGCTTCTCGGCCCAGGTCGGCACCAACTTGCGGTGGACGCCGAGCAGTCCGCCGTCCGAGTCGATGATCAGCAGGGTGTTGTACAGCACCCCGAGGCTGTGCCGGCCGCGCTCGTTGACGCCGATCACCAGCACCACGCCGGCCTGCCGGGCGGCGGCACGCAGGGTGTCCACGTACGGGCCGGGGACGTCCACGGCGGCCCGGTACAGGCGCTCGTACCAGGGCGAGCCCTGCACCGGGTTCATCGTCCAGTTCCAGTACGGGTAGCCGGGCACGAAGACCTCGGGGAAGACCACCAGTTCGGCGCCGTGACCGGCCGCCTCCTGGATCAGCGCGACGGCCTTGTCGACGGTGGCGGCCGGGTCCAGGTAGACGGGCGCGGCCTGGACGGCGGCGGCGGTGAAGCGGGGCAGGTGGGGCACGGTGCTCGTCACTCCTCGGGCGGGGTCGGCAGCCAGCGGCGGTGGACGGGGGCGGGCGGCTCGCGCAGCAGCTGCAGCCGCGGGGCGACCCGGTCGGCGCCGGGGCCGGGCGGCTTGCGGCTGCCCGCCAGCCAGGGCTCGGGCCAACGGGCGCCCGGGCCGGTGTAGCCCTGGTCGGCGGCGGCGTGCAGGGTCCAGAGCGGGTCGTGCAGCTGGGCCCGGCCGACCGCGACCAGGTCGGCCCGTCCGGCCAGCAGGACGGAGTTGGCGTCGTCGGGGCCGGAGATCGCGCCGACCGCGACGGTCGGCAGCCCGGTGGCGGAGCGGACCAGTTCGGCGAAGGGTGTCTGGTACCCGCGCCCGTACGGCGGACGCTGGTGCGCCACCACCTCGCCGGTGGAGACGTCCACCGCGTCCGCCCCGGCCTCGGCCAGCGCGCGGCAGATCGCCACCGCCTCGGCCTCGGTGGTGCCGCCGGGCGCCCAGTCGCTCGCCGAGATCCGGACCAGCAGCGGCTGTCCGGCCGGCCAGGCGGCGCGCACCGCGGTCAGCACCTCCAGCGGGAGCCGCAGCCGGTGGGCGAGCGGGCCGCCGTGGCGGTCGGTGCGCTGGTTGGTGAGCGGGGAGAGGAACGAGGAGACGAGGTGCCCGTGGCCGAACTGCAGCTCCAGCACGTCGAACCCGGCCCGCGCCGCGCGCTCGGCGGCCGCCGCGAAGTCCGCCGTGACGGCTGCCAGTTGGAAGTCGTTGGCCTCGTGCGGCACCGGACTGTCGGCGTCCCACGGGATCGCCGAGGCGGACAGCAGCGGCCAGCCCCCGGCGAGCGGGCGCCCGATGCCGTCCGGTCCGGGGACGGCGGTGGCGCCCCGGCGTCCGGCGTGGGTCAGCTGGATGCCGAGCGGGGTGTCGCTCACGGCCTTGACGGCGCGGACGAGTTCGCGCCAGGCGCCCTCCTGGCGGTCGGTCCACAGGCCCGGGCAGCGGTCGGTGGCCCGGCCCTCGGCGCTGACCGCGGTCATCCCGGCGAGGACCAGCCCGGCGCCGCCGAGCGCGTGTCCGGTCAGCTGGGCCCGGTCGAAGGCACCGGGCAGCGTGTCGGAGGAGGTGAAGGTCGCCAGCGGCGGCACCACGACGCGGTTGCGCAGCTCCAGCGCGCCCAGTTTCAGCGGCCGGAACATCGGCGGCACCCCGGGCGAGCCGCCGAAGGCGGTGTCCACGGCGTCCACGAAGGCGGCGTCGCGGGCCCGGAGGTTGCCGTAGGTGACCCGACGGCTGCGGGTGAGCAGGTTGAAGGCGAACCGGTCGATGTCCTGCCCGGTGCGCCGCCCGACGGTCTCGAACCACTCCAGGCTGGCCTGCGCGGCGCGCTGGGTGGACTCCACCACCGGGCGCCGCTCGGCCTCGTACGCGACCAACGCCTCGTCCAGGGAGGGCTGTTCGCCCAGTGCGGCGGCCAGGGCGAGGGCGTCCTCCAGGGCCAGTTTGGTGCCCGAGCCGATCGAGAAGTGCGCGGAGTGCGCGGCGTCGCCGAGCAGCACCACGTTGCGGTGGTGCCACCGCGCGTTCCGCACCGTGGTGAAGCGGATCCAGCGGGAGGCGTTGGGGATCAGCCGGTGGCCGTCCAGGTGGCCGGCGAGCAGCTCCGCGCAGCGCCGCACGCTCTCCGTGTCGCTCTCGCCGCGGGCGAACTCCCGTGCGGCGAGGGCCTCGAAGCCGGCCCGGCGCCAGGCGTCCTCGGCGATCTCCACGATGAAGGTCGAGCGGGTGGCGCTGTACGGGTAGGCGTGCACCTGCAGGGTGCCGAAGTCGAACCGCTCGACGATGAAGGTGAAGGCCTCGAAGACCTTGTCGGTGGCGAGCCAGATGTAGCGGCAGTGCCGTTCGTCCGCGTCGGGGCGGAAGGCCTCCGGGTACGTCGCCCGGGTGCCGGAGCGGATGCCGTCGGCGGCCACCACCAGGTCGTACCCGGCGGCGAGCCGTTCGACGGGCGGGGCGGTGGTGCGGTAGCGCACGTCCACGTCGAGTTCGGCGCAGCGCTCGCGCAGGATGGCGCGCAGCCGGTTGCGGTCCAGGGCGGCGAAGCCGTGCCCGCCGCTGGTGCGCACCCCGCCCGCGTAACGGACGTCGATGTCGCTCCAGCGGGCGAACTCGGCGCCGATCGCGGCGAAGACCTGCGGGTCGGCCTGGGCGATGCCGTCCAGGGTCTCGTCGGAGAAGACCACGCCGAAGCCGGACTCGTCCTCCCGGCCGTCCCGTTCGAAGACGGTGATCTCCCGCTCCGGGGCCGCCCGCTTGGCCAGGGCGGCGAAGTAGAGCCCGCCGGGGCCGGCGCCGATCACCGCGATCCGGCGCGCCCGGGTGCCGGGGCCCGCCGCCGGACGGGCCCCGGCCGCGCCGGTCACGCGACCACCTCCGGCTGCTGCGGTCCGGACTCGGTCAGTGCCCGGCGCACCCGGACGGGCCACGGCTCGGCGCCCTTGGTGTGCGGTGCCGCGTGCACCACCGACATCCGGCCGCTCGCGGCCAGGCCCTGCGGGCCGTGCACCTCGAAGGCGTAGTGCAGCGAGGAGCCGCCGACCCGGACCACCCGCAGCTCGGTGCGGACCACGTCCCCGAACCAGAGCCGTTCGCGGTAGTCGGCCTCGAAGTGCACCCGGGGGATGCGCCCGAACAGCTCCGCCAGCCCGAGCCGGCGCAGCAGCGCCGCCTCCGCCGCCTCGGCCCAGCGCTGCACGGCGGAGAAGTGGTAGTGCCCGGCCGCGTCGGTGTCGGACCACTCGACCCGGCGCTCGATCGCGACGCTGGCCGGGGTGAGCGAGGCCCGCCGCCGCAGTTCGGCGCGGTGCAGCTTGCCGGTCGCGGTGCGCGGCAGCTCGGTGACGAACTCCACCACCCGCGGGTACTTGTACGGGGCGATGGTGCGCTTGACGTGCTCCTGGAGGTCGCGCACCGCGTCCGGCCCGGCCGGTGCGCCGGCGCGCAGCACCACGTACGCGGTGACCACGCTGCCGCGCCGTTCGTCGGGCGTGCCGACCACGGCGCAGTCGGCCACGTCGGGGTGCGTGGCGAGCGCCTGCTCGACCTCGGGCCCGGCGATGTTGTAGCCGGCCGAGACGATCATGTCGTCGTTGCGCGCCTGGTACCAGAAGTAGCCGTCCCGGTCCCGGACGTAGGTGTCGCCGGTGAGGTTCCAGCCGTCCCGGACGTAGCTCGACTGGCGTTCGTCGTCCAGGTAGCGGCAGCCGGTCGGGCCCTTGACGGCGAGCAGCCCGGGTTCGCCGTCGGGCACCGGGCGGCCCTGCGCGTCCAGTATCGCGGCGCGGTAGCCGGGGACGGGCTTGCCGGTGGCGCCGGGGCGGACGGACTCGTCGGCGGCGGAGATGAAGACGTGCAGCAGCTCGGTGGCGCCGATGCCGTCGATCAGTCGCTGCCCGGTGGTGGCGTGGAAGGCCTGCCAGACGGCGGCGGGCAGCGGTTCGCCGGCCGAGACGCAGCGCCGCACCCCGGCCAGCCGGTCGGCCAGTCCGGCGGCCAGGATCGCCCGGTAGGCGGTCGGTGCGGTGAACAGCACGCTCACCCGGTGCCGCCGGACGTGTTCGGCCAGCTGCTCGGGCGTGGCCTGCTCCAGCAGCAGGCTGGCGGCGCCGGCCCGCAGCGGGAAGACCAGCAGGCCGCCGAGGCCGAAGGTGAAGCCGAGCGGCGGGGTGCCGGCGAAGAGGTCGTCGGGGGTGGGGTGGAGCAGGTGGCGGGAGAAGGTGTCCGCGTTGGCGAGCACGTCGCGGTGGAAGTGCAGGGTGGCCTTGGGGCGCCCGGTGGTGCCCGAGGTGAAGGCGATCAGCGCGACGTCGTCGGCGGCGGTCGGGACGGCGGTGAAGCCGGGTGGTTTGGCGGCGCAGCGGGCGGTGAGGTCCTCGGGGCCGTCGCCGCCGTAGGGGACGATCCGCAGGCCGGGGGCTCGTGCCCGGTCGAGGTCGGCCAGGTAGCGGTGGTCGCACAGGGCCAGGGCGGGCTTCGCGATGTCGGCCAGCTGGGTCAGTTCGGTGGCGCGCAGCAGCGGCATGGTGGTGACGACCACCCCGCCGGCCTTCAGGACGCCGAGCCAACAGGCGGCCAGCCAGGGCGTGTTGGGGCCGCGCAGCAGCACCCGGTTGCCGGTGGCGAGGCCGAGGTCCTCGGTCAGCAGGCGGGCGATCCGGTCGGCGTGGTCGCGCAGTTCGCCGTAGGACCACTGCTCGGTGGGCGTGAGCAGGCAGCGGCGGTCCGGACCGAGGCGGTCGATGGTGTCGTCGAGCAGGGCGGCGGCGCAGTTCAGGCGGTCCGGGTAGGCCAACTCCGGTAGTTCGAAAAGGAGTTCCGGCCACTGATCGAAGGGTGGGAGGTGGTCTCGGCAGTACGTGTCCACGTGCGCCGAGGGGGAGAGCTCCATGGGCGGCACCTCGTCGTGCGAGCGGGAGTGAGGCCAGTATGGCGCTTCGGTGACGCCAGTCAAGAGAGCGATACATGCATTCGGGCGACGCCGCCGGACCCCGGCGGCGCGCGGCCCTCGCCCCCGCGCGGGGGTGGGGCGGGCCCTCCGCCGGGGTGGGGCGGGCCCTCCGCCGGGGTGGGGCGGGCCCTCCGCCGGGGTGGGGCAGGCCCTCCGCCGGGGTGGGGCAGGCCACACTCCTGCGCCGACCACGGGTCCGGCGGGCACCGGCTGGTGCAGAGTGGAGACGTCGAAACACGGGGGCGAGGAGCGGGGATGTCGGAACAGTCGGTGTCGTGGGGCGTACGCGCCGGAGCGGGGTTCGTCCGGGCCTGTGCGGTCGCGGCCGTCACCCTGCTGGTCCCGGCGGTGTGGGCCGCCGCCGTCGCGCTGGGGATCCGGTGGGGGCCGGCGAACCCGTGGTCGTGGCTGCTGCCGGTCGTCCTGGTGTGCACCGGCACGCTCGCCCTCGCCCGCCCGGTCTGCCGGACCGTGCGCCACCTGGTCGAGCGGTGGACCGGCACGGCCGTGCCCGCCGGTTACCGGGAGCCCGGGCCGGTCACCCGGATGTCCACCGGGTACTGGTGGAACGGGCACTCCTACGAGCGCAGCCGCCGGGACGCCGTCATGGACCAGGCGTGGCGGACCTGGTGGGGCGACCCGGCCACCTGGCGCGACCTGCGGTTCACCGGGATCGCGCCGTTCACGGCGGGCCTGGCCGCGGCCGTCCCGCCGGCCGCCGCGGCCGGTGCGCTCCTCGGGCTGCTCCGGCCGGAGCCCCTCGCGCACGCCGCCGGGGCGCTGGCCGCGGTCGTGGCCGTCGCCTCCGCCCCGTACGCCTGGCGGCTGGTCGAACCGGTGGCGGTCCGTTTCCTCGGCCCCTCCGCCGCGATGCGGCTGGCCGACCGGGTGGAGGAACTGACCGCCCAGCGCGCGGACGTGACGGTCGCCCAGGCCGCCGAGATCCGCCGGATCGAGCGGGACCTGCACGACGGGGCGCAGGCCGGCCTGGTCGCGCTCGGGCTCTCCCTCGCTACCGCCGAGAAGCTGATGGAGACCGATCCGGCGCGGGCCAGGGCCCTGATGCGGGCCGCGCGGTCCGGCGCCGCGAGTTCGCTGGCCGAACTGCGGGACCTGGTCCGGGGGATCAACCCGCCGGTGCTGACCGAACGCGGGCTGGTCGACGCCGTCCGCGCCCTCGCCCTGAACAGCCCGCTCGACGTGACCGTGGCCGCCGACCGGCCCCTCCGGCCGGAACCGCCGATCGAGTCCGCCCTGTACTTCGGGATCGCCGAACTGCTCACCAACGCCTCCAGGCACGCCCGGGCGACGAGCGTGCGGATCGCCGTCGCGCACAGCGGGACCGGCATCGTCGTCGACGTCGAGGACGACGGTCGCGGCGGAGCGGTGCCGGGCGGTGCGGGCGGACTGGCCGGGCTGCGGCGCCGACTCGCGGTGTTCGACGGCACCCTGGAGATCACCAGCCCCGAGGGCGGACCGACCCGGGCGACGATGATGGTGCCATGCGAATCGTCGTAGCCGAGGACCTGTACCTGCTCCGGGACGGACTGGTCCACCTCCTGGAGGCCTACGGGCACCAGGTGGTGGCCACCGCCGCCACCGGCCCCGAGACCCTCGACGCCCTGCTGACCCACCGCCCGGACGTCGCCGTCGTCGACGTCCGCATGCCGCCGACCCAGTCGGACGAGGGCCTGCGGGCGGCCCTCGCCGCCCGACGCGAGGTGCCGGGGCTACCGGTGCTGGTCCTCTCCCAGCACGTCGAGCAGCTGTACGCCCGCGAGCTGCTGGCCGACGGCGCCGGCGGCATCGGCTACTTCCTCAAGGAGAGCGTGTTCGACGGCGAGCAGTTCGTCGACGCCCTGGAGCGGGTCGCCCGGGGCGGGACGGCCATGGACCCGGCCGTCATCGCCGCACTGGTCTCCTCCGCCCCGTCGAACCGGCGCCTCGACCGGCTCACCGAGCGCGAACAGGAGGTGCTCGCCCTGATGGCCGAGGGCCTCTCCAACCAGGCCGTCGCCCGGCGGCTGTTCCTCAGCGACAGCGCGATCAGCAAGTACACCACCTCGATGTTCGGCAAGCTCGGGCTCACCGACGACGAGAACGGCAACCGGCGGGTCCTCGCGGTCCTCGCGTACCTCGACAAGCCCTGACCGTCAGCCGGTTGCGGCCGCGGTCGAGGCGGCCGCGTCGGGGGTGCGGCCGTCCTGGGCCTGCCGGGCGCGCTCGGCGAGCAGCTCGGCGAACACCGTCAGCCAGGGCGCGGTGACGGCGGCACCCGGCCCGTCGTCGCGCACCAGGAGCAGCACGGCGCCGACCCGGACCAGCGCCACCGCCGTCGACGAACCGCGGGTTCGGACGGCACTCTGGTCGCCGATCCGGGGGAGGGCCACCGCCCCCGAGTCCTCGCCGGCGGTGCGGTCGAGCGTGGCGCCGAAGGCCCGGGCGGCCGTCTCGGGCGAGCCGAAGGCGACCGCGGTGAAGTTCGCGGTCCGGATGTCCGCCGCACCGAACCGAACCGTGGCGTAGGCGAGTTGCTGATCGCAGGAATCCGGCAGCAGGCACGGCACGTCGGCGCCCGAACCCGTGCCCGCCTCCGGCCCGCTCCGCACCTCCCACCCGGCCGGCATGGCCCGCGCGTCGGGCAGCACACCCCGCACCAGCGCCGGGTCGCGCAGCGGCTGCGCGGCGTGCGCCAGACCGGGGCCGCCCGGCTTCAGCAGCGGGCGCGAGCCCAGGTGAATGCCGAGGGCGACCAGGGCGGCGATCAGGACCAGCGCCAGGGCCACCACGATCCCGGCACTGCTGCGGCGCGCGGCGAGGGCCCGGGCCCGGGCGTCCGCGGGGCCTACCCGCAGCTGGACGGTCGTCGGGCCGGTCGGCGGAGACCCGGCACCGGTCCGCAGCTGGACGGTGCTCGGCCCGGTCCGCAGCTGCACGGTCGACGGATCGGTGGACCGCCCCAGCCCGGTGGTCGCCAGGTACTGCGCGAACGCCTCGTCGGTGGCGAGCAGATGGGCGACCGCGGCGGTCAGCTGCGCCCGCGCCTGCACGTCCTCCGGGCCCGTCTCGGCCGAGGCCAGTGCCCGCGTCCCCTCCGGCACCATCCGCAGCCGTGCCCGCACCACGTCCGCCACCGCCTGGTGCGGCCCGCCGGTCAGCAGTGCCTCCACGACGTCGGGTACCATCCCGCGGCCGTCCCCCATGGCAACTCCCCTTGCCGGACCAGTCGTTCTCCCCAGGATCCCGGACCGGCCGGTACTTCGTACGCCCGCCGACACGGAACGGAGACGCAACTGCAACCGCTCCCGGAGCGGTGAGGTGCGGAGCGGTGAGGTGAGGATCGACGCAGCCGGACACGGCCTCGGGGAAGGCCGCCGCTCGTGCACTGCCTCGGCCGGTGTCCGGGTCTGTGCCCCGGCGCTGACCTGCACCCCGCAGTCCACGGGGACGGCGAGGTCGAGCAGGTGCCGGGCTGCCTGGCGGGCCGTTCGCCGGGAGGGCGTCCGCAGGATCGGGAGGGCGCTCGACGTGCTCGTGCCGCAGGAGCGTGGCAGAGGCGATTCCGCAGGTCACAGGGTTTCTCCGGCCTGCCGAGGTGACGTTCCGGGCCCGGCCGGCCGCGCGGTGCCGCCGGACCACGTTCCCCGTACCAGTGCCGCGATGACCTCCGACGGCAGCGCCGGGTTGGCCGCGGCGGCTTCGGCGGTGCGCTCGTCCGGGGAAGCGAGGCAGCGGGTGAGGGCCTCGGGCCCGGCGTGGGGGTGGGCCGCGATGGCGCGCAGGGCCTTGGCCGGGACCGGCTCGGTGGTGGCGATGCGGTCCAGCAGCGCCGTCGGGGCGTCCGGGTTGGCGGCGACGGCGGTGGCGAGCACGGTGCCGAACCGGTCGAGCAGGGCGGCGAGCCGCGTCGGCGCGAGGCCGGGGTGCGGGGCGACCGACGTCGCCACCGCGGCGTCCGGGTCGTCGGCGAGCGCGTCCCGGACGGGGGCGGGCAGGGTGCGGTGCCGGGCGACGAGCATGCGGACCCGGGGCTCCGGCGAGCGGGCGAGCCGGGCGAGTTCGGCCGGGTCGGCGTCGGCGATCCGGGGGAGCAGGGCCGGTCCGATCCGGACGGTGACGGCGAGCCGTTCGAGCAGGTCGAGCGGGATCGCCGGGTGGTGCGCGAGCCTGCGCCGCACGTCGCACCCGTCGTCGGTGGCGAGCCGGTGCATCAGTGTCGGGTCGACCCCGGGGTTCTCGGCGAGGTTGCCCCGGACCCAGGGGGCGGGGTCCTCGGCGAGCTGGTGGTAGACGTGGGCGGGCAGACCGGGGTGCTCGGACAGCTGCTGCCGGACCATCGGGTGGTCGTCGACGTGCCGGGCGGCCGCCGCGCCGGGGGTCGTCGGGTTGCCGGCCGCCTGGCGGCGGACCCGGACGTCCGGGTCCGTCAGCAGCGTCGTCAGCAGGCCGGCCGGTGCGGCCTCGTTCGCCGCGACCCACCGCCGCACCTCGGCATCGGGGTTCCCGGCGAGCCGGACCAGCAGGTCCGCCCGGTCGGTGTGGAGGCCGAGGTCGCCCAGCACTTCGGTGTCCGCGTCGGCCGCGAGCAGGTCGGCGGCCCCGTCCGGCAGACCGGGGCAGGAGCCGAGCCGCATCCGGACGTACGGGTCGGGGTTCCGGGCCAGCTGTCCGGCCCAGGCCGGGTCGCCGCGTCCCTCGTCCAGCAGAGCGAGCGCGACGAGGGGCCGGGTGACCGGGTCGACGTCCGGTGCACGCAGCAGGCCTCCGTAGGCGAGCCGGACGGCGGTGCCCTGATCGCGTCCGGCCAGCCGCCGGACCTGCTGCGGTGTGAGGTCGGGCCGGTCCGCGAGAGCCTGGGCCAGTTCCTCGTCGGTGTCGCCGGCGCGGAGCAGGTGTCGGAGGAGGTCGGGCGGCAGCGCGGGGTTGAGGGCGACGGCGTACAGCAGCGACGGCATCCGGGCATTGTGCCCGGCGTCCGGCCGCGGGTGCCGCCGAATATCGCGGCGGGCTCGCCGCGGCCCTCTCGTCCGCTGCGGCCCTCTCGTCCGGCACGGCCCTCCCGACCGGTGCGGTCGCCCGTCAGCACATCCCGTCGGCACACTCCGCGACGCGATCCGTCGGCGCGGTCGGTCAGCGCAGGTCGAAGACCAGCCGGGCGGAGACCCGGCCGGCCAGCACCTCGTCGAAGCAGGCGTTGACCTCCTCCAGCCGCCGGGTCTCCCGGATCACCCGGGTCCGGCCGAGGGCGTGCAGGCGGAACACCTCGGCGAGGTCCTCGCGGGTGCCGACGATCGAGCCGATCACCCTGGTGCCGTTCAACACACTGTCGAAGACCGGCAGTTCGAGCTTCCCGCCGGCCGGGAGCGCCACCAGGACGAGCGTGCCGCCGCGCCGCAGCGCGCCGTACGCGGCCTGGAAGGAGGCGTTGCTGACGGCGAGCGCGACGGCCGCGTGGGCGCCGCCGAGCGCCTGGACCTCGGCCGCGACGTCCTGGCTGCGGGCGTCGAGGACGTGGTCGGCGCCGAGGTCGCGGGCGAGGGCGAGCTTGTCGTCGGTGACGTCGACGGCGATGGTCTCGGCGCCGCAGATCCGGGCGTACTGGAGCGCGAGATGGCCGAGCCCGCCGATGCCGGAGACCAGTACCCGGGTGCCCGGTCCGGCGCCGGAGACCTTGAGCGCCTTGTACGTGGTGACGCCCGCGCAGGACAGCGGCGCGGCGTCCAGCGGGTCGATGCCTTCAGGGACGGGGACGACGTAGTCGCCGTGCGCGAGCGCGTGCTCGGCGTAGGCGCCGTCCACCGAGTAACCGCTGTTGTGCTGCCGGGGGCAGAGCGTCTCCCAGCCGGACACGCACTGGTCGCACCGCCCGCAGGCGTCGGCGAGCCACGGGATGGCGACCCGCTCGCCCACCCGGACGTGCCGGACCAGCTCGCCCGCCGCCTCCACGACGCCGACGCCCTCGTGCCCGGGGACGAACGGCGGGGCCGGCCTGACCGGCCAGTCGCCGCGGGCGGCGTGGATGTCGGTGTGGCAGAGGCCGGAGGCCTCGATCCGGACCCGGACCTGGTGCGCGGCCGGCTCGGGCACCGGTCGGTCCTCGATGACCAGCGGCGCGGTGAAATCGCGGACGACGGCGGCCTTCATACGCTGCTCCCTCGGGCGTCCGGGCCGGTGCCGGTGGCGGTGGCGGTGGCGGTGGCGGTGGCGGGGCGGGCCGGTGCCGGTGGCGGGCGGGTGCCGGTGGTGGCCGCGCGCGGGTCACGGCCACCACCAGGCTCGCCCGACGGGGTGACCCTCGCCGTCCGGGCTGGGCCGAAGGAGTGACCGACCGCCCGCCCGTGGACCGCCGCCGGTCAGCGCACCGGCATCGACATGTAGACCGCCCGCCGCCCGTAGCAGGTCGGCACCGCGACCTCCCGGTGCGCGCGGTAGCCGATCAGCCTCAGCAGGATCTCGGCGCCGCGCACCGCGACCATCGAGATCCGTTCGAAGCCCAGTTCCTCCGCCCGCTCCCGGAAGTGCCGCATGAACCCCAGGGCGACCTCCCGGCCGCGCAGGTCCTCGGCGATCACCAGGTCGTGCACGTGCAGGTTGTCCGACTCGTACCGCGTCTCCTCCGGCCGGGTGAGGTCGGGGCAGCGCAGCGGCGGGTACGGCAGGCTCAGCAGGTAGCCGCGGACCGTGCCGCCCTGTTCCAGTACGAAGCAGGTCTCCGGTGAGCCGAGCGCGCGGGACTGCAGCGCCTCCCGGCCCTCGGACAGGCCGTCGGCCGCGTAGGCGTCGTGTTCCAGCGCGACCACGGCGTCCCAGTCCCCGTCGGCCAGCCGCCGGATCCGGAGGTCCCCGCTCACCGGGACGGTCCCTCCGGGGCGGCGTCGGGTCCCTCCGGTGCGGCGCCGAGCCCCTCCGCGCGGGCGGCGGCCACCAGCGCGGCCCAGGCGTCCACCAGCACCGCCCAGCGCTCGGCGTCCTGCTGCGCCTCGTCCAGGAGCTGCTGCCGCTGCCCGGCCACCACGTCGGCGAGCTCGGCGTACTTGCCGCCCAGCTTGCGGTAGGAGCGGTCCAGGACGTCCAGGCAGTGCTCGTTCCCGGCCCGGTCCCAGTCGACGCTGCCCCGCACCAGGTCGAGGATCGGCTCCGCCTTCACCCCGTGCCGCTCGTCCAGCATCCCGCGGCCGAGGTCGATCATCCCACCGTAGACCGGGTACAGGTACAGCATCGAGAGCAGGAACTTGACGAACCGCAGCTGGTAGGCGACGAATCCGGCGCCGGTGCGGCGCTCGGGCGTGTAGTAGTTGACGATGTGGCGGTTGTGGGTGACGCCGGGCAGCCGGGAGTGGACCAGGGCGTGCAGCAGGGCGTAGTCGCTGCCGATGGTCTCGATCGAGGGCAGCAGCGGAAGCACCTCGTAGGCCCGGTGGTCCAGGGCGATGTTGCACATGTAGACGTCCCAGATGTCGGGCACGCCGAGGACGGACTCGTCGGTGCCGAACGGCTCGGAGCCGGCGCCCTTGAAGGACACGTCCACCATCGCGTCCCGCTCCTCCTCGGACCACACCGGCGGGGTCCACAGGCGCACCACGTCGCGGTAGACGGCCGGGTCCAGCTCGTGGATCTCGCTGATGTCCACGTTGAGTTCGCCGATGAAGGAGCCGCTGACCAGCATCACCGGCTTGTCCGCGTCGGCCGGGTCGAGCTCGGAGCGGGACACGCCGGCCGCCGCCTCGCCGGCCGGCCGCCCGATCGAGAGCAGCTCGTGGTGGATCGGGAAGACCTTCAGACCGTCGACGACCTGGAAGTCGGCGTCGTCGTTGCGCAGGTGCACGGAGGTGCAGCCCAGGGCCGCCGCGCCCAGGAAGAGCCGGTTGACGCACGAACCGTACGCGACGGCCCGCGGGAGCATCAGGTCGAGCAGCAGTTCGGGGTCGGCGGCGCCGGAGCCCTCGGCCGCCCGGCGCAGGAACTCCCGCTGCTGCGCCTCGCCGAGGTGGTGGACGACCACGCCGGGCGTGGGCTCCAGTGCGGCCACGGCGCCCGCGTTCTCCGCGAACGCGACGGCGCCGGTGGTGTCGAGGACGAGGAGGTGCACCTCGACCCCGAAGTTCGCGACGGCGTGGGCCGCCTCCTCCGCGAGTTCCGTGATGGTGTCGGGGCAGGACCGCATGGTGGGCAGGGCGAGGCAGACTCTTTGCATGGTGCGGGCTTCTCCATCGGATCGTCAGATACGTTTCCACGGCGGCCAGTTGGGCGCACGGGAGGTCTCGGGCACGGGCTGGCGCCGGTCCGCCGGACCAACTTGGACTAGACCATTTGTGATGTCAACGATTGACAGCCGGGCCTCGGCGGGGTGGAATACGCCCCCTTCCGTGCGATCGGCCGCACCCGCACGGGCGCCCGAATCGCACGCGGGGGCGAACGGCCCCCGCTGAGTCGAACGGCCGGGCGAGTACGGGCGGTTCAATGCCGCGCATTGCGCCGTCGGGGTCAATCCGCGGCCCCGACCTGCCGATACCGGAGGTGATGCCCTCAGCAGTTCGGAGGAGACCGCCATGCCCGACCTGTGGCTGCCCGGCGCCGAGGTCCACGACCTCGGCGACCACGCACCGACCGACCAGCAGTACCCGCCGAAGGCCATCGCCCACATCACCTGGGACCGCAACGCGACCGCCGCCGCCCCGCAGGACTGGTGCACCTACGAGGAACTGGTGGGCTACTTCACCGGCAGTGGTGCCGGCGACGCTCCACACCTGGTCTGGGACCCGTTCAGCGGCCGGACGGCGCAGCTCCTCCCGGCCGACTCCCGCTCGAAGAGCCTGCTCAGCCCGGCCGAGAGCCCGACCCGCACCAACCGGGCCGGCCGGGTGGTGATCCAGATCGAGGCGGTGTTCTTCCCGTACTGCCGCTACCAGGGCCGGGTCTACCCGCGGCTGGTCGACACCCCCTGCGCCGGCTGGGGCCGGATCCACGCCTGGATCGCCTCCTGGGGCGTCCCCGACGTCTGGCCGATGGGCCGGCCGGTCGACTTCTCCGGCCACCGCGACGAGAGCGTCTGGGAGACCCGCGGCGGCTGGTACGCGCACGCCCACGTCCCGTTCAACGACCACACCGACCCCGGCTCCTGGCCCGACCTCACGGCCGGCGGCGGCACCCAGGACCCCCCGCCCTCGCAGCAGCACCCGGCACCCCCCGGGGACACCACGCCCGCCCGCTACCAGGTCTCGATCAACGGCCTGCCCTACGGCTACGGCGCCCAGGGCTACCAGGTGACCGCGGTCGGGCAGGCGCTCGTCTCGCACGGATTCGGCGACCACTACCGCTCCGGCCCCGGGCCGACCTGGACGGACGCGGACACCGAGAACTACGCCGACTACCAGGGGAGTCTGGGCTACTCCGGGCAGGCGGCGGACGGCGTCCCCGGCGCCGGCTCGCTGAACCGGCTGCTCGGCTACCTCCCCGGGCAGCGGTCGGTGTCGGTCTCCCACGTGGTCTCCGCCGCGCGGACCGACCCCGGCGCCGAACAGGGCCACCGCACCTACGGGTCCGAGGTGGCGATCGTGGAGCAGGCGCTGGTGGACGAGGGGCTGCTCGAACAGCGCTGGGTGGACGGCTCCTTCGGCAGCCGCACGGTCGCCGCGTACGCGGCCTGGCAGCGGCGCTGCGGGTACCAGGCCGGCGCGGCGGACGGCATCCCCGGGCAGGCCTCGCTGCACCGGCTGGGCGCGGCGCGGGGGTTCGCGGTGACGGACTGAGCCGCGCGGGTCCGCCGAGTGCGGGGTACAGGGTGCGGGGTACGGGATGCGGGGTCCGCGGGTGCGCCGACCGGCCGCGCGGGTCCGCGGCCCTTTCCGGGTACTCCCGGGGAAGGTGTGTCGGCACGCCCTGGCGAGCACGCGTACTCGCCAGGGAGTAGCCGACGTTACTTCCGTCGCCGGATGCCCGATGACGGGCGGACGGGGGAGTCTGGGGCCGTCCTCGTGGCCCCGACTCGAAGGAGGTGCCCGTGCGCCCGTCCACCGGACCGGTCGGAGCCGTGGCGACGCCCGAAACGACCCTCGGCGACCGGCGGCGACCGGCGGGCCGCCGCCTGGCGCTTTTACACAAATCCGAGCCCACGAGTCCCTCTTCTATGGCGGTTGGGGGCTGGGGGT
>NZ_JBHWBZ010000035.1:42193-60216 GCF_042735475.1 Kitasatospora sp. NPDC059577
CAGCGCCCCTCACCGCCCCTCCCCCCCACCCAGCCCCCCGGCGGCCCCCCCCCCCGCCCCCCCCGCCCCCACCCCCCCCCCCCCCGCGCCCCCGCAAGCCCCTGGTCGTCCTGCACGTCGTCGCCTCGGTGAGCTGGCTGGCCCTGATGCTCTGCCTGCTCACCCTGGCGGTGGCGGCACTGACGACCGGGGACGCCGACCGGCTGCGCACCGCCTACCGGGCGATGGGCATGCTCGGCGACGCCCTGGTGCTGCCGCTCAGCCTGCTCACCTTCCTGAGCGGGGTCGTGCTCGGGCTCGGCACGTCCTGGGGCCTGTTCCGGTACTACTGGGTGAGCACCAAGTTCTGGCTGACGCTGGCGGCGATGGCGGCCTCGATCTTCGCCCTGACCGCCCGGCTGCACGATGCGGTGCGCGCGGTGGACGCGCATCCGACCGGCCCGATCCGGGCGGAGGACCTCGGCTTCGTCCGCTACAACACGGTGATCGTCCCGGCGGTCGCCCTCTCGCTCTACCTCTTCACCGTGATCCTCTCGGTGTACAAGCCCTGGGGTCGCCGTCCGGCCGAGGGCGCCCGCCCGGACCGCATACCGGAGGCGGGTGCCTGAGCCGCAGCTCGTCGGTCGTCGGTTGTCGGCCGTCTGCCCTCAGGCCGATCACCCGAGGGGCCGGGATCCGGGGGCCAGGGTCCGAGGGGCCGGGGTCCGGGGGGCGGGGGAATGCCCTCGTGGCGGCGGGGGTTCTCCACCCACGTGACCAGCGCTACGCCCGCCGTCAGGCTCTCCGTGCTCGACCGTTCCCGCACCCGGCAGGGCGAGGAGCCGGCCAGGGCGCTGCGCGACACGGTGGGCTTCGCCCGTGAGGCCGAGCGGCTCGGCTACCACCGGTTCTGGGTCTCCGAGCACCACGGGGTGCCGGGGGTCGCCGGTTCGGCGCCCACCGTGCTCGCGGCGGCGGTGGCGGCGGTCACCTCGCGCATCCGGGTCGGCACCGGCGGGGTGATGCTGCCCAACCACCAGCCGATGGTGGTGGCCGAACAGTTCGGCGTGCTCGCGGCGCTGTTCCCCGGCCGGATCGACATGGGACTCGGCCGCTCGGTGGGCTTCACCGACGGTGTCCGGCGGGCGCTCGGTCGGGAGAAGGACGCTGCGGACGACTTCGGAGCCCAGCTGGCCGAACTGATCGGCTACTTCGACGGCTCGCAGCGGGCGCACCGGGGCGTCCACGCCCGGCCCGCCGAGGGGCTGCACGTCCCGGCCTTCGTCCTGGCCACCGGTGCGGGCGCGGACCACGCCGCCGACGCCGGGCTGCCGTTGGTCATCGCCGCCGCGCGCGGGGAGGAGCGGATGCTCGCGGCGATCGACCGCTACCGCACCCGGTTCCGCCCCTCCGCGCAGGCCGCCGAGCCCTACGTGGTGGTCTCGGGGACGGTCGCGGTGGCCGAGACCGCAGAGCTGGCCCACGAACTGCTCGTCCCGGAGGCCTGGTCCGGCGCGTACTCCCGCACCCATGGCGAGTTCCCGCCACTGGCCCCCGCCGCCGAGGTCCGCGCCCGGCCGATGACGGAGCGGGAGCGGGCCGCGTACGAGCAGTCGCTCAAAGGTCACATCGCCGGAACCCCGGAGCAAGCCGCCGCCGAGCTGGCCGCACTGGTGGAGCGCAGCGGCGCGGACGAGTTCCTGGTCACCACCAGCACCTACGACCGCACCGCGCTGCTCGACTCCTACCGTCTGCTCGCCGAGGCGGTCGGCCAGGGCGCGATTTCTGACCAGGTGTGATGACCTGCTAATGTTCTTCTTGTCGAGAGGAAGTGATCTTCCGGAAAGCGGATCTCTCGGACATGCGTCAGCGGTGCTACCAGAGCACGTCCTACTTTCAGTAGGAAGAGTCCGTGCGACCCGGGCCTGGCGCTCCACTCGAAGGGGCTCGTTCCGTCCAGCGGAACGGGCCCCTTCGTCATGCCCGGAGTTCATGGCGGCCCGCGCCTCATGAGCGTCCCTCACGGTGACTGTGATGAGCGCCCCTCATGGACCCGTCATGAGGGCCCCTCATGGCCGGCGTCATGAGCGTCGTTCATCGCCCGGCGTCATGAACGTTGCTCATCATCGAGCCTCGGATGTTCGCCTCTCGCCCGTGTGTCCCTTTATCGCACTTCAGGTCTCGAAACCCCCTGGCGCGGCTCGGTATCAGCCAAGGTCCCGTGCCAGGTGGCCGAGGAGCGCCGTTCCCGAACGATCGACCAGCCAGCGGATTCGTCCGTCGAGCCGGGCTGACGCATCGTCATACCTTGGCTGGAACTAGCTGCTTCTGGTGTGAATATGCCATTGGAATGTTCGTCATATGGAAACCGGCAGTAGCCTTCCGTGTCGAACCTGCCACTGCTCGTGGCGATCCGGCCGGTGCCGCGCAGCGCCCGGCCGCCCAGACCCCGCGAAGGAGCCGGTGTGCCGGGTATCGACGAATGCCTCTCCGGAGCGATGGCGATCGCCGGAGCCCGCGCCGCGAGCCTGGTCGACTGGAGCAGCGGGCTCGCCCTCGGCAGCGTCGGCGAGAGCCCGACGGGCGAGCACGAGACCTCCGCGGCCGAGGCAACGGACCTGGTCCGGGCGGCTGTCGAGAGTCAGACCTTCACGGTGGCGGAGGACCGGCGATCCCCGTTGGAGGACATCATCGTCACTGCCGGCCGCAGTTACCACCTGATCCGCTTCATCGACACCGTCTTCGACAGCCGACTCGTCCTGCACCTCTGGTTGGACCGTACGGAAGGCAACCTCGCCGTCGCCCGCTTCCGTCTCCAGGCGCTGGCCGAGGAACTGGTGCTGGGGTGAACTCGACGACCGTGACATCCGTACGCCCCCTCGCGGCCGTCGCATTTCGGCCGTCGGCCCGCCCGTCCGTCGGCGCAGCCCGACCCGGCGCCGTTCCCGGGCGGTGGGCCGCGTGACGACCGCCACCGGTACCGTCCCGCCCCTGACGGAGTACGCCGCGCCGAGGACGCCGGGCGAGGCGCTCTCCCTACTCGCCGACCGCCGGGCAACCGGCGCCCTGCACGGCCCGCTCGGCACCCTCCACCTGGTCGACGGCGAGGTGGCCGGCGCCGAATCCCCGCGCGCACCCGGCCTGGCCGACCTGCTCACCGGTTGCGGCCGGATCACCCCCGAGGGCTGGTCGGAACTCCTCCAACTGCACGGCCTGCAGGCGCGGGTCGGCGACGCGCTCGTCGAACGAGGGCTGCTCACCCGGGGTGAGCTCGAACTCGGGCACCTGGGAACCCTGTTCGACGCCGCCTTCTTCGTCCTCGCCGATCCGGCCGGCGGCCTCTGGCGGTTCGAGCCCGACGTCCGGCACTGGCTCGGACCGGTCGCCGCCGTCGCGCCGGACCGGCTCCGCCGCGAGGTCGAACGCCGCCGTCGGCTCCTCGACCGGATCTGGCCCTGGGCGCAGCTCGACACCGCGCCGGTCCGCCCGGTCGAACACAGCCGCCGGCCCTCCCACCGTCCGCCGGGCCGCCGCCGGCGCGAGCTGCTCGACCACGCCGACGGACGAAGAACCCCGGCGGACCTGGCCCGTCTGCTCGGTCGCTCCGGCTTCGGGGTCACGGCGGACGTCCGGCGCCTGGCCGCGGCCGGACTGCTGGACGCGCCGGGACCGGTCCTGCCGACGCCAGTCGTTCCTGGCCCCGTCATGCCTGGCCCCGTCATGCCTGGCCCCGTCATGCCTGGGCCCGTCACGCCCGGGCCCGCGGCACCGGCCCCGGTCGCACTCGTCCCCGCCGTTCCGCAACCGGCTGCGCCGCGACCCGCCGTTCCGCAACCGGCTGCGCCGCGACCCGCCGTCCCGCAACCGGCTGCGCCGCAACCCGCCGCATTGCACCCTGCCACGATGTCGCCCGCCCTCCACCCGCCGACCGCGCCGCCGGCCGTCGGGCCCGCCCTCGGGGGGACGACGCCCGGTGGCCTGCACCGCCGGATCCCCGGCGCCTCCCTGCGCGGTGTCAGGGTGACGGGTGCCAGGGCCACGGGTGTCAGGGTGACCGGTGCCCCGGACGCCGCCGTCGCAGCGACCGGAGCCGCGACCGCCCACCCCGCCCGGGTCGGCTCCGCGGTCGCCCCGCCCTCGACGGAGTACGCCGCGCCGACCGACGACGGAACGCCGGCCCGCCCCGAACGCCAGACCATCCCGGCAGCGGCCCGCCCGCTGGCCGTCCCCGACCCGGACATCGCGCTGCTGACCCGGGTCCGAGACCTTCTGGAGGCCCGACTTTGACCCAGTCCCCGCCCGCGACCCCGCCGTTCCGGCCATGAGGCGGGCACTCAAGCAGCGTGTCGGAAGGAGACAACTGATCGCCTTGGAGACCGAGCTGCTCGCCGAACTGCGTGCCTGCAAGCACCGCGTCCCGCACCTCGCGGGCGGTCTGGTGGCCAGCGTGGACGGCCTGCTGGTCGCGCACGACACCCACGGGACCGAACCCACCGGCCTGGCCGCGATGACGGCGGCCTCGCTGTCGCTGGCCCAACGACTTGCCGACAGCACCGGCCAGGGCGAGTTCCGGGAGTCGCTGGTGCGCGGCGAGTACGGCTACGTCGCGACCTACGCGGCGGGCGGCAGCTGTGTGCTGACACTGCTGGCGCACCCGGACGTCAACGTCGGCCGCCTCCACCTGGAGGCCCGTCGCAGCGCCCAACGCATCGCCGGGCTGCTCAACGACGCCCTCGTGCCCAAGGACCCGCGCGACGCGGGCTGACCCGAACCACCCACCGCACCTCACCACACCCACACACGAACGGGAGTTACCCAGATGACCGACGCAGCCGGCGCACTCAAGCAGGCCATGACCAGCATCGAGGGCGCCATCGGTGCCGCCCTGGTCGACTACAACAGCGGTATGGCGCTCGCCACCCTCGACGGCCCCGGCGGTTTCGACCTCAACGTCGCCGCGGCCGGGAACACCGACGTGGTCCGCGCCAAGATGCGCACCATGGACATGCTCGGCCTGGCGGACGGGATCGAGGACATCCTGATCACCCTGTCCAGCCAGTACCACCTGATCCGCCCGCTCACCGGCCGCACCGGCAAGGGCCTGTTCCTCTACCTCGCGCTGGACAAGGGCCGCGCCAACCTGGCCATGGCCCGTCACCAGCTCTCCAAGGTCGAAGCCGACCTGGAGGTCTGACGACGCCCACCCGGGCACCGGAGGAGTCCCCGGCGGCGGCTCAGGCCCCGCCGGGCTCCCCTTCCCGCCGGGCTCCCCACCTGGCCGGGATCCCCCTCGACGGGTTCCCCCGTCGGGCTCCCCTCCCCGCGGGGCGCCCTTCCCACCGCGGACGGTGTCTCGACGAACCCCGCGCCCGCTAGGAATCCTCCTGCGCCGACCACCGGACCTCGCCGCCCGGCAGGGCCTCGCACGCCACGCCCGCGGCGGTCCGCACGCTCCACGGCGCCAGTTGCGCGTGCGGCGGGACGGACAGCGCACCGCCGCCGGCGAAATCCAGCTCCAGCCCGCCTGCCAGGGTGATCCGGGCGGTGTCGACGGCCTGCCCGACCAGCGCCAGCAGTGCGGCGCTCGGCTGGACGGTCAGTCCCGGGAAGAAGTGCCCGACTTCCTCCGGTGCGGCGAACGACGGCGCAGCGAACCGGAATTCGTGCACCACCCGGACGGTCACCTCGCCGTCCAGCTGCAGGTCCAGCCATCCGCCTCCGCTGACCGCCTCCACCCGACGGCCGGCCAGCACCTCCGTGATCGCGTTCTGCATGCTCCCAGTCTGTCCCAACCGGGCCCGGTCCATCCGCTCCTCCGGCCGGAGGTCCCGGCGGCTCTCCGGCAGCACGACCGTCGTCCCAGCGGCAGCCGGGTTCACCCGGGCGCAGCCGGGCCACCGTCGGTCACCCGCCCGGAGCCCGCGCCACCGCCCGCCGCCCGCCGCCCGCCGCCCGCCCGCCGTTCGGCGGCCCGACCACTCACCCGCTACCCCACGGCCCGCCCGCGCACCAGCTCGACCGGGCCGCCCGCCCGCTCCCGGGCGGCCAGCGCAGCGGCTGTACGGTCCCAGGAGGGCCCGGTGAGCAGGGCCCGCGCCTCGGCCGGTTCGCAGAGCCGCCACTCCACCAGCTCCTCCTCCTGCAGCACGATCGAGCCGAGCAGCCCGTCGGTCACCGTGCCCCCGTCGTACACGTACACCAGGACGGCGGTGTCCCGGCCGGTCGCCGGATCGGCCCCCGGATCGGCCGCCGCCCCCGGTTGCCAGTCGAGCACCAGCAGCGGCCCGGGTTCGACTTCCCAGCCGAGTTCCTCCCGGGCCTCCCGCCGGGCGGCGGCCCGGGGCGTCTCCCGGTCCGCCTCGACCCCGCCGCCCGGCAGTGTCCAGTACGGTTCCTGCCCGCGCGGTCCGTCCCAGGGCCGCAGCCGGACCAGCAGCACCCGACCGTCGGCGTCGGTGAACAGCGCCCGCGCCTTCGCCCGGATCCGGGGCAGCCGGGCGTAGTAGGTGTCCCGGTCCAGCGGCGGCTCCGACCGCTCCTGGACCTCCGGGTTCAGCCCCGGGGCGGCGGCCAGCCCGAGGTACTCGGGCACCGGTGCGTCGGCGGGCAGTTCCCGCAGCGTGTGGCCGACCGGCCGGCTGTCCTCCAGTTCCAGCGGCCCGGCGGTCCGCGGCACCCGCAGACAGGCCGTCACCCGGCGCGACAGCAGGGGTGGCAGTGCCCGGCCCGCCTGTTCGGTGGTCAGCCACGTCCATCCGCCGACCTCGGCGGTGTCCGGCCGGATCGCCGCCGCCTGCCGCTCCGTCAGCGGTTCGGCCCAGTACAGGAACGCCACGATCGGCGGGCGGTCCGGGTACAGCGCCCAGTCGACGCAGGCGAGCGGCCCCAGCCGGGGCGTGAACCCGAGTTCCTCGGCGATCTCGCGCAGCGCGGTCTCCCGCAGCGACCGGTCGGTGGGCTCCCATCCGCCGCCCGGGATCGCCACCGGATGTGTCCGGTCGTACGGCAGCCGTACCACCATCAGTCGCCCGTCCCGGTCCGGGAACAGCACCCCGGCCGCCGCCAGGATCCCCCGACCGCTCTGGTCCGTGCTCTCCACCCCGACTCCCTCCGCCGTAGCCTCTCCCGGTCACGACTGCCCGGGCCACCTCCATGGTTCCCGCCCGGCGGCCGTGCCGATCCCCACCGCCGGGTGACCCGCGGCCCGCCGCCCGGCACCCGGCGCGCCGCTGAGCCGCCGCCACCGCCGCTGAGCCGCGCCGCCACCGCCACGCCCGCCAAGCCGCACCCACCGCGCCGCCCAGCCGCACCCGCCGCCGGCTCCCCGCCCCGCCGTCACCCCAGGGAGGCCAGCGCCTGCGCCGCCGCCCGGGCCATCCGTTCGTCGTGCCGCCCGCTCGCGCCGCGCACCCGGGCGGCGGCTTCGGCCGCGGCGAGCGCCAGCAACCCGGGCAGCAGGTCGGTGCTGCGGGCGGCGACCCAGCGGGTGCCCCGGGTGGCCATCCACCACAGGTCGGCGCGCAGGCTCGGCGCGGGTTCGGCCGGTACGGCGGTGGGTGGCGGGCCGAGCGGGTGTCCGGCCTCGGTGAGCAGCCCGTGGAAGCGGCGGGCGATCAGGTGGTGCCCCTCCGCGCTGGGGTGCAGCCGGTCCACGCTCAGCAGCCGCCGTTCCTCCAGCCACGGGAGCTCGGCGAGGTGCAGGTGCACCGCCCGGTGGCGCGCGGTGAGGGCGTGCACCACCGTGTTGACGGCCCGCATCCGCCGGGCCAGCGGGCGGGCGAGTGGCGCGGGGAGCCGGAGCAGGGGGCCGGGGTCGGGCAGGCAGGCGGTCAGCAGGACGGCGCCGTGACCGGACAGTTCGCCCAGGGCGGCGTCCAGCTCCAGCGTGGTGCGCCGGATGTCGAAGCCCGCGCGGAGGGTGTCGTTGCCGCCGACGACCACGGCGGCCAGCTGCGGCCGCAGCGCCAGCGCGGCCGGGACCTGACCGGTCGTCAGGTCGACGGTCAGTGCGCCGCTGTGCGCCAGGTTGGTGAACTCGGCCTCCCGGCCGTCGGGCACCAGTGAGTGTGCCAGGACGGCGGCCCAGCCGCGCCACCCCTCGTCCACCGCGTCCCCGACTCCTTCCGTCAGCGAGTCGCCGAGCGCGACGAACCGCGTCAACTCGCCGGCCGGGGAGCGGCCTTGCGCCACCCGGTCAGGACCGGTGCCGAGCTTGCTCATCGGGTCCCCCTTCCACCGCGGGGCCGTTCCGGACGCCGTGCGCCGCCAGGAACGCCGTCACCGCCGCCGGCCAGCCGTACCGCTCGGCCTGCGCGCGGGCGGCGGAGCGCCGGACGCCCTCCGGCCGGTCCAGTAACTGGCGCACCGCGGAGGCGAATCCGCCGCCGGAGTCGGGGGCCGCCACGCCGGCGAGCCCGACCAGGCCGGGCAGGGCGGAGGAGCGGCTGACCGCGACCGGCGTTCCGCAGGCCAGCGCCTCCATCGCGGCCAGCCCGAAGGTCTCCACCGGCCCGGGCGCGAGCACCACGTCCGCGCAGCCCAGCAGCCGGGCCAGTGCCTCGCGCCCGCTCAGGTGCCCGAGGAAGCGCACCGGCAGCCGCAGCCGCGCGGCCCGGTCCGCCAGCCGGTCCCGCAGCGGACCGGTCCCGGCGACCACGAGGACGGCGGGCACCCGCCGTGCCCGCAGCGCGGCCAGCGCCTCGACCGCCCGCTCGGGACGCTTCTCCGCCGAGAGCCGCGAGCACAGCACCAGCAGCACGTCCTCCGGGGCGGCGTACCGGGCCCGTTCGGCCGCCCGCTCGACCCGCGTCAGCGGCCGCATCGTCTCCAGGTCCACTCCGAGCGGCGCCCGGACGAGGTTCGGGGTGCCGATCCGCCGGAACTCCGCCGCCGCCCAGTCGGTGGTGCACAGCACCGAGTCGTAGCTCCGGGCGGTCGCCGCGTTGAGCCGGTCGGCGGCCGCGTTCGCCAGCGGCCCGGGCACGCCCCGGGTGCGCAGCACCCCGGTGGCGCTCTCGTGCGACACCATCACCGAGCGCACCCCGTGCCGGCGGGCCCAGGCGCCGGTCCAGCGCAGGGTGGTGCGGTCGGACACCTCCAGCCGGTCGGGGGAGAGCCGGGTCAGCTCGGCGGCCACGGCCCGGCGGTCGGTGAGCAGCCGGTAGCCGCCGCCGGCCGGCAGCACCGGTCCCGGCAGGGTGAGCACCAGGCCCTGTTCGGTCTCCTCCTCGGAGCGCCGCCCGCCGGGCACGATCAGCACCGGCCGGTGCCCGGCCGCCCGGTATCCGGCGCCGAGGTGCCGCAGCGCGGTGCGCAGGCCGCCGGAGACCGGGGTGACGAAGTTGGCGAGCCGCACGATGGTCAGCGCCTCGCCGTACGGGGCGGAGGTCATGCCGGCAGCTCCTCCGGCAGGGCGTCCGCGGCCGCCGGGCCCTTCGCGAGCGGTTCGACCGGCGCCGGTGCGGGCGGCGCCACCGGCAGCCCCCGGTGCTCCGCCAGCACCTCGGCGTAGTGCCGCAGCAGCTGGTCCCCGACCGCCTCCCAGGTGCGCGCGGTCACCTCCGCCCGGCCCGCCTGCCCGTACGCCGCCCTCCGTGCCGGGTCGGCGGCCAGTTCGGCGACCGCCCGGGCCACCGCGGCGCCGTCCCGCGGCGGCACCAGCAGTCCGGTGCGGTGGTGCGCCACCAGGTCCAGCGGGCCGCCGGCGGCCGGGCCGATCACCGGTACCCCGCTCGCCATCGCCTCCTGGATGGTCTGGCAGAAGGTCTCCAGCGGGCCGGTGTGCACGAACGTGTCCAGCGTCGCGAAGCAGCGGGCGAGTTCCTCGCCCGTCCGGCGGCCGAGGAACACCGCACCGGGCATCGAGGCCTTCAGTCCGGGAGCGGAGGGCCCGTCCCCGACGATCACCACGCGTACCCCGGGTAGCGCCGAGGCGGCCGTCAGCAGGTCGACCCGTTTCTCCGGCGCCAGCCGCCCGACGTACCCGACGAGCACTTCCCCGCCCGGGGCGAGTGCCCGGTGCAGTGCCTCGTCCCGGTGCCGCGGGTGGAACCGCACCGAGTCCACGCCGCGCGGCCACAGCTGCACCCGGGGCACGCCGTGCGCGGTCAGGTCCTGCGCGGCCGGGGTGGACGGCGCGAGGGTGCGGGCGGCCGCCCGGTGCACGGCCCGGATCCGCCGCCACGCGGCGGCCTCCCCGAGCCCCCGTCCGGCCCGGTAGGCGTGCGCGTACCCGGCGAGGTCGGTCTGGTAGACGGCCACGGCGGGCACCCCGAGCCGGGCCGCGACCTGTCCGCCGCGCGCGCCGAGCACGAACGGGCTGGCCAGGTGCACGATGTCCGGCCGGTGTCCGGCGACCGCGGCCGCGAGCTGTCGGCTGGGCAGCGCGATCCGCACCTGTGGGTACCCGGGCAGCGGCATCGACGGAATGCGCACCACGGGGATCTCCGCCGCCTCGGCACTCCCGAAGCTCTCCGGCGGGCACTCCGCGCCCCGCGCCGGCGCGGGGGTGACGACGAGGGGCCGATGGCCCCGGCGGACCAGGTGCTCGGCCGTCCGCAGCACGCTGTGGGCGACCCCGTTGACCTCGGGCGGAAAGGACTCGGTGACGATGACGACACGCATGCCAGAGTTCTGTCCGCACCCGGCGTGCACCCGGCCAAAGGGATCTGTCGAACAAGCGAACGCGGGTCGGCGATTTGCACCACCGACCCGCGTCTCCTGGCGCCTGCTGCGGTCCAGGCCTCACACCGACCCGGCGGCCTCCTTGAGCTCGGCGTACGGCGCGAGCTTGCGGATCGACTCGATGCTCTTCAGGCAGTCGTCCTTGGTCTCCTCCGGGTCCCCGGTCACCACGACCGACCCGTTGCTCGCCTTGAGCCGGAACCGGTGCATCCCGGTCTCGTCCACGTACAGCTCGAATCTGCCCGCCATGTCAGCAACAGCCTTCCGCTCGGATGACCCCCTGGCCCGCACCGTAGGCCGCGGGGGCGCTGCGGGGCGCGCGGAGAGTGGCGTTCGAGTGGACTCCGCGGGGGAGCGCCCTGGTCCCGCGACGTCGGCGCCCCGCACCGTGACCCGGAGGGCCGGTGCGGGGCGCCGTTGCACGTGTGCCGCCACTCGGGCGCCGTCGAAGGGGCGCGGTCGAAGGGGCGCCGTCACTCGGGTGCCGTCGATGCGGCGCCGTCAGGGGGACGCCGGTCAGCAGCCGTTGAGGATGCCGGTCAGCGCGGTCTTCTCGGCGCTGTCGACGCCGAGGCCGTAGTACTGCTTGACCTGGACCCAGGCGCGGGCGTAGGTGCAGCGGTAGGAGGCCTGGGGGAGCCACTCGGCGGGGTCGCGGTCGCCCTTGGAGCGGTTACTGCTCGCGGAGACCAGGAGCAGCTGGGGGCGGGTGACGTCGTTGGCGAAGGCCTGGCGCTGGGCGGTGGTCCAGGACCAGGCGCCGGAGGCCCAGGCCTCGGAGAGCGGCACCAGGTGGTCGACGTCGAACGAGGAGGCGTTGGTGGTGGTCGCGTTGTCGTACGGCGAGGACCAACTGCCGCTGGTGGCCTTGCAGGAGGTGTCGGTGGCGACGTTGCTGCCGTCCCGCTTGACGACCCACTCGCGGGTGTCGCAGGTGCCGCTGATGGTGATCCAGGTCGGGAACAGCGTCCGGTCGTAGGTGCTCGCGTGGCTCTCGGCGGTGGCGGGCATCGCGGCGAGGTAACTGCGGGCGGTGGCTGCGGAGATCGGGGTCGGCAGGGCGGCCTGGGCGGGGGTGCCGGCCGTGAGCACGGTGGCGGCGGCGAGTGCGGCGGCGGCCGGGAGGCAGGACAGGAACCGGCGTATGGACGCGGTGGGGGCCATGGCGAACGCTCCATCATCTCATCGGATGAGCTGCTGAGTTGCGTGCGCCAGTGTGGCGAACCCGTCGGCTACGCGGGTAGACCCGGGAGGTGAAATCCTCGTGGACAACCGGTCTTTACCGGTCCATTGCCTGCCGATTGCCGGACGAATCCGGCAGTCGGCAAGGGAGTCGGGCGCCCGTCCGGTGGCCCGGCCGCCGACCCGGAGGTCAGCTGCGGCGCCGTCCCGCCATCCAGACGTAGACCAGGATCCCCGCGAAGAGGAACAGCACGCCCTGGTAGACGGCCGCGTAGCCGGCGCCGGCCAGGAGCCAGAGGGAGAAGACGAAGGCGCCGAGCCCGAGCACCGCGTCGCGGACGAGCCGGCCGTTGTCCACCTTGTCGGTGGCGCCGCGGACCAGCCAGTACAACTGGGCGGCGGTGGAGAGCAGGTAGGGCACGGTGGCGGTGAAGGTGGTGACCAGCACCAGGGTGTCGAAGGCGCCCTTCGCGCCGCTGGCGAAGTCGAGGACGGTCAGCGCCGAGGCCAGGGCGACGCTCACCACCACGCCGAAGACCGGCACGCCGCGCCGTTCCTTCCCGAAGGCGGCCGGGAACAGGCCGTCCTTGGCGGCCGCGTACGGGGCCTGGGCGGCCAGCAGGGTCCAGCCGTTGAGGGCGCCGGTCATCGAGACCAGTGCGGCGACGGCGATCGCCGTGCCACCCCAGGAGCCGCCGAACATGGCGTCCACGGCGTCGGAGAACGGTGCGGCGGAGTGGACCAGCCGCTCGTGCGCGACGCTGCCGAAGACCGCGAGCGTGCCCAGCAGGTAGACCACCGCCGCGCCGGTGGTACCGAGCACGCTGGCCCGACCGACGTTGCGCTCCGGGTCGCGGACCTTGCCCGCGCTCATCGCAGCGGACTCCACGCCCAGGTAGCTGAACAGCAGGATCGCCGCGGCGGCGGTCATGCCGCCCGCCCAGCCCTGGCCGTTGCCGTCGAAGGGGCCGAGGTTCTTCGGGTCGAAGAAGAACAGGCCGCCGACCGAGACCAGGAGCAGCGGGACGAACTTCAGGACGGTGGAGACGAGTTGGACGGCCCCGACGTACCTGGTCCCGGCCAGGTTCGCCAGCGCGGGAAGCCACTGGAAAGCCAGTGCGGCGGTGATGCTGAGCGCGGTGGAGTGGCCGACGGGCAGCAGCACGTCGAGGTAGCCGACGGCGGCGACGGCGAGCGCGGCGTTGCTGACCCAGGTGGTGATCCAGTACGACCAGGCGGACAGGAAGCCGGCGAAGTCACCGAAGGCCTCCCGGGCGTAGACGTACGGTCCGCCGGTGCGCGGGTTGCGGCGGGCCAGTTGCCCGAAGACCAGGGCCAGCGCGATCGCGCCCACGGTGAGCACCGCGAAGGCGACCAGGCTGACCGTCCCGTACGGGGCGACGGCGGCCGGGATCATGAAGATGCCGCCGCCGATGATGTTGCCCGTCACCAGGGCGGTGGCGGTCGCGAGCCCGAAGCGGCCGTTCTTCGCGGGGGTGGGGTCGACCGGGGCCGGGGTCTCCGGGGCGTTCGGTCGGGTCGCCTGCCGGGGTGCGGCGGGGCTGGTCTGCATGTGGGTGGTGCGCCTTTCGTGGTCCTGCTCGACCTCCGGCGGAGCGCTCGGTGGAGCGCCCGGCGGGGCACTCGGTGGAGCGTCCGGTAGAACGCTCGGTGGAGCGCGCGGAGGGTGCGGAGCGACCGTTCATGCTCGGACCGGGCGACACCTTGCACCAAATCGACGGGATTTGTTCAGCCGGTCCGGCGCTTCGCCGCAAGTCTTGCGGTGCGGCGGCGGCCCGGCGGGCACTCGTCCGGCGCGGTCCGCCCGGCCGATCGACCGCATGCGCGAACGGGCCCCCGGTTCGTCCGGGAGGGGGAGTTGCATCACCCGAATGCCTCAGTCGGGTTGCGATGGAGGCGGGTTCGTGCGCGTTCGTGTGCAAACCTGTGCCGGTGCTGCGGGGTGGCCGGGTGTGCTTGTGGCCGGCCCCGGGGCGCTTCTCCTTTCCATGCCAGAGACCACCCAAAGGACATCTGATGTCGTTTCGTGGAAACGTCCGCAAGCTCGCCGTGATCGCCGCCGTGACGGGCGCCGCCGCCTTCGCGGTGCCGGTGCCGGCGATGGCCGCTTGGCACGCGTCGGACTCGTCCAGCTCGGCGAGCCTGGAGACGGGTTCGGCCGGTGTCGGCCTGTTCGGCCCGCACGCCAGCTGGCTCAACGCGCACGAGCACTCCGACGACAAGTGCATCGGCGACTGCTGACCGACGCCTGACCGGCTGTCGATCGAGGACCGGGCCCGGGAACCGCCGCAGCGGTTCCCGGGCTCACTCCTGTCCGCCCGGCGGAGCCGCCGCGACCGGGGCCGCGACCGCGTCCGGTCGGGACAGCCGCCCCGGCCACCAGATGTGCCGGTCGAGGTCCATGGTGAGCGCCGTGACCAGCACCGAACGCACGATCAGGGTGTCGAGCAGCACGCCGAGGGCCACCGCGAAGCCGATCTCGGCGAAGCCCACGATCGGCAGGGTGCCGAGCACGGCGAAGGTGCTGGCCAGGATCAGGCCGGCCGAGGTGATCACGCCACCGGTGGCGGACAGCCCGTTCAGCGCCCCCTGCCGGGTGCCGTGCTGGGCGGACTCCTCCCGGATCCGGGTCATCAGGAAGATGTTGTAGTCGATCCCCAGCGCGACCAGGAAGACGAAGACGAACAGCGGGAACGCGTTGTCCTGGCCCTGGAAGTGGAAGACGTGCGCGAAGAAGAACGCACTGATCCCGAGCGCCGCCGCGTACGACAGCACCACGGTCGCGATCAGCACCAGCGGCGCCGTGACGGCCCGCAGCAGCAACGCCAGGATCAGCAGCACCACGCCGAGGACCAGCGGGATGATCGCCCGGTTGTCGGCGGCGGAGGCGCGCCCGGCGTCCAGTACGACGGCGGTGCTCCCGCCGACCTTGGCGTCCGCGTTCGGCACGGCGTGCACGGCGGCCCGCACCCGGTCGACGGTGTCCTTGGCGGCCTGGCTGTCCGGCGGGTCGGCGAGGGTGGCCTGGAACAGGGCCTGCCCTTCGCGGATGACCGGCGGCGTGGTGGCCGCGACCCCGGCCGTCGTCCTGGCGGCGTCCCGGACGGCGGGCGCGCCGGTGTCGGTGGAGATGACGGTGAGCGGTGCGCCCGTTCCGCCGGGGAAGTGCTGCTCCAGCACCTGCTGGCCGATCACCGAGTCCGGTTTGCCGGTGAAGGTCCCGGCGGTGCTGAGGCCGTTGGCGTCGAGCGAGACCAGCCCGATGCAGCAGACCCCGAGCGCCAGCGCCGTGGTCACCCACACCTTGCGCGGCCGGCGTCCGATCCAGGTGCCGATGTGCGCCCAGCGGCCGGTCCTGGTCGGCTCCGGCGTGCCGTACCCGGGCCGGACCGGCCAGAACACCCAGCGGCCGACGATCACCAGCAGGGCGGGCAGCAGGGTGAGCATGGCCACGAGGGCGACCAGGACGCCGATCGCGCAGACCGGGCCGAGGCCGCTGGTGGAGTTCATCTGGGCGACCAGCAGGCAGAGCATGGAGATGATCACGGTTGCCGAGGAGGCGAGGATGGCGGGCCCGGCCCGGTGCAGGGCGAACGCCATCGCCTCGTGCCGGTCCTGGTGGCGGCGCAACTCCTCCCGGTAGCGGGCCGTGAGCAGCAGCGCGTAGTCCGTCCCCGCGCCGAGCACCAGGACGATCAGGATGCCGGCGCTCTGCGCGTTGACGGTCAGACCGGAGTGCTTGGCGAGCAGGTAGATGATCGCCTCGGCGACGACCAGCGCCCCGGCCGCCGAGACCAGCGGCAGGACCCACAGCACCGGGCTCCGGTAGGTGAGCAGCAGCAGGATGATCACCACACTGACGGTGGCGACGAGCAGCGCGCTGTCGATGCCCGCGAAGGCCTCGGCCTGGTCGGCGGCGACTCCGCCGGGCCCGGTCACGTGGGTGATCATGCCCTGACTGCCGTCGGCGGCGATCCGGCGCAGCTGGTCGACGGCGGGTTTGAGGTCGTTCCAGCCGTTGCTGCCGATGTCGATCGGCACGGTGGTCTGCATGGCCTGGCCGTCGGTGGACACCACCGGACCGTTCACCGGTCCGACGACGTGCGGCACGGCGGCGAACTGGACGGCGTCGCGGGTGGCCTCGGCCCGGTCGGCGGGGGTGATGCCACCGGCCCGCTGGTACACCACGACGGCCTGGGCGGTGTCCACCGGCTGGAAGACCCGCTGCTCGTCGAGCACCCGGGTGGACTCGGCGTTGCCGGGCAGCCAACTGGACGCCTGGTTGTCCTCGGCGCCCATCAGCTTCCCGGCCAGTGGACCGGCGGCCACCAGCAGCACCAGCCACAGCGCGAGCACCACCCACTTGCTGCGGCGCCCGCACGGCAGCGCGGCGAGGTTCCGGGTCGGAGACATGAAACGACCCCCTGGAAGGCCGGCGGCAGTGATCCGTTCCAGCCTGCCACCGGCCCCGTCATCCGGCAGCTCCAGGCGAGGACGCGGAGGCCGACGCGGATACGGACCGGAACGCCGGAGCGCCGGAACGCCGGTACTCCGGGGCCCGGAGCGCTCAGACGTGGACCGCCGCCCGCTCCCGCAGCTCCTTCAGCACCGTGATGTCCAGCGCGTGGCCCGTGCCGTCCCCGCCGTGCTTGCGATCCGGGGTCTCCACCAGCAGCGGCACGCCGGCCGTCTCCGGGTGCTCGAACAGCTCGCGGAACGGTTCCGCGCCGATCATCCCGGCGCCGATGTTGGCGTGCCGGTCCTTGCGGGCACCGACCACGTCCTCGGAGTCGTTGGCGTGGATCAGCCGTAGCCGGCCCGGACCGGCGGCGGAGGCCAGGGCGTCCAGCGCGGCCGTCACCCCGCCGGGTGCCGCCAGGTCGTGCCCGGCGGCGAAGGCGTGGCAGGTGTCCAGGCAGACCCCGACCTTCGGGTGGCCGTCCAGGGCCTCGACGTACTCGGCCAGTTCCTCCAGCCGTGAGCAGAGCGAGCTGCCCTGGCCGGCGGTCGGTTCCAGCAGCAGCCAGGGCGCGTCCTCGCCGAGCGCGTCGAGTTCGTCCAGCAGTGGCCGGACGTCCTCGCGGACCTGCGCCATCGCCTCGGCCCGGCGCGATCCGCCGTCGGGCGCGGTACCGACCGCCGAGCCGGTGTGGAGCACCACGCCGAGTGCGCCGATGGCGTGTCCGCGGCGCAGCGAGTGGCGCAGCGAGTCGGCCGAGCGTTCGCGGGTGGCCGGGTTGTCCGAGCCGAAGTTGATCAGGTACGGCGCGTGCACCCAGGCCGGGATGCCCTGGTCGGCGCAGGCGGTGCGGAACTCCTCGTCCTGCGCCGGGTTGCCCGGGGGAGTGGCCCAGCCGCGCGGGTTGGCGACGAACACCTGCACCGTCTCGGCACCGACCCGTCGTGCGTACGCCAGTCCCGTCCCGGCCAGCCCGCGTCCGGCCACCGGGACGTGGGCGCCGATCGGGTTGCGGACGGTGGCGACGGGCGGTACGAGCGCGGTGGTCATGGCCCCGAGCATGTCACGGGCCGGGGCGGCGGCGCCGGGCAGGTCGAGGCGGGCGCCGGACGACGGGTCGACGCGGGCGCCCGAGGACCTGGCCTCCCGGGGCCCGGCGAAACGATCCTCTGTACTCCATCGAGTGAATCGGGCGGGGAAACCAGGCCCGGTGACCTCCAGCTCCGTCACGATCCGTGACCAAGGGGACCCGTGACCCCGAGGAGGCGACCGTGACCACCGCCGAACCCGTCGAGACCGTCGACCTGCGCGCCGACCAGCTGATCCGCGACCCCTTCGGGGCCTTCGCCGACCTGCGCGAACGCGCCCCGCTCGCCCGCGCCACCGTCCCCGGCGTGGACCCGGTCCGGATCGCCGTCCGCTACCAGGACGTGCGCACCGTGCTGTCCGACCCCCGCTTCGCCAACGACGTGCACACCGTCGACACCGCGGACGCGGCCGGGTGCCCGGCCGGCCCGGCCCGGGACACCGACGTGCCCGCCCCGGCCCACCGCACCGACCGGACCCCGCCCCGCGCCCACCGGGAAACACCCCCGGGGGGGGGGGGGCCCCGGCGCCGGCGGGGGCGGGGGCGGGCGCCGCGCCCCCCCCCCGCGCCGCGCCCCCCCCCCCCCCCGGCCGCCCGCGCCCCCGCCCCCCC
>NZ_JBHWBZ010000035.1:60226-62842 GCF_042735475.1 Kitasatospora sp. NPDC059577
CTCGCGGCTATCCGCGATACAGGTGGGGTGGGGGGGATGGTATTTTTAAATAGCGCCCCGCGGCAAACCCCCCCGGCCCCGGCCCGCCCCCGGGGGGGGGCCGCGGCGTCATGTCCGCCCGGTGCGCGCCACGCCGGGCCGCCCCACTCCCGGCCGACGCCCCGTCAGTCCCACGGCCCAGCCCTGGTGGCGACCCCATCCGGGCGACCGTACCGTCGACTCGGCCGCACCCACCGGCCGTCACCGTCCGGGCACAGCGCGTCAGTCCACACCGCCGGCCCGGGCTCCGACACCCCACGAACACCGCGCGCGCCGAAAGACAGGTCACCACTCATGCCCACGCGACGGGTCCACCACCTCGCCGCGGCCACCGCCGCCGCCACCGCCCTGACCACTGCCCTCACCGCCCTGGCCGCCGTGCCCCCGGCCCACGCGGCCGCCGGCACGTTGCACCTCGTCCAGCCGGGCGAATCGGTTCAGCAGGCCGTCGACGCCGCGAAGCCCGGCGACACCGTCCAACTGCTCCCCGGCACCTACCGGGGCAGCGTCCGCATCACCACCGCCGACCTCACCCTGCGCGGATCCGGCGCCGACACCGTGATCACCCCCGGCACCGGCACGGAGAACGCCTGCGCCACCGCCGGGCACGGCATCTGCGTGGTCGGCACCGAGCAGGCCCCGCTGGCCGGCACCACGATCGAGGCCCTCGCCGTCACCGGCTTCACCAAGAACGGCATCGACGCCAGCGGCACCACCGGCCTGACCGTCCGTGCCACCTACGTCCACCACAACGCCCAGCAGGGCATCAGCCAGGAGATGTCCACCAAGGCCACCATCATCGGCAACCGCTCGACCGACAACGGCCAGTCCGGCGTCTTCCTCGCCAACTACGCCTACCGCGAGGGCGGCGCGCCCGACACCGGCGGCACCGTGGTCGAGGGCAACGAGCTGACCGGCAACCGGGTCGGCGTCACCGTCCGCCGGCTGCGCGCACTGACCGTCGAAGGCAACGACATCAACGGCAACTGCGGCGGCGTCTTCGTGGTCGGCGACGAGGGCGTGCCCCGCGCCGGGGACCTCGACGTGCGGCACAACAGGGTCGTCGCCAACAACAAGTTCTGCCCGGCCAACCCGCGCCTGGGCGCCATCCAGGGCGCCGGCATCGTGCTCACCGGCACCGAGGACACCCGGGTCACCGACAACGAGGTCCGCGACAACACCGGCAGCTCGGACTTCTCCGGCGGCATCGTCCTCTTCAAGAGCGCCGTCGGCACCTCCAACACCCGGGCCGTCGTCACCGACAACCACCTGAGCGGCAACGCCCCGGCCGACCTCGCCGACCGCGACGCCGGCGCCGGCAACACCTTCGCCCGCAACACCTGCGAGCGTTCCGAGCCCTCCGGCCGCTGCTGAGCACCCCGACCCCCCGCCGCCCACCCCCAAGGAACCGCGAATGACCACCGCACCCACCCACACCGGCCCGCAGGCCGCGATGCGCCTGCGCGAACTCGTCTTCGGCGCGGCCTGCGCCGCCGCCGTCCGCGCGGCCGCCAGGCTCGGCGTCGCCGACGCGCTCGGCGACAGCCCGACCGCCGTCACCGATCTCGCCGCCGCGCTCGACACCGAACCCCGCCAGCTGCGCCGCCTGCTGCGCGCGCTCACCTGCTACGGCATCTTCGCGGAGAGCGGGGACGACCGCTTCGAGCACACCGAGATGTCCCGGCTGCTGCGCGAGGACGCCCCCAACTCCCTGCGCTACATCTCCCTCTGGTGCACCGAGCCGTGGACCTGGGAGGCCTGGCCCAAGCTGGACGAGGCGGTCCGCTCCGGCCGCAACGTCTTCCCCGAGCTGTTCGGCAAGGAGTTCTTCGACTACCTGCACAGCGAGGGCGGCGACTCGGCGAAGGTCTTCGACAAGGCGATGACCACCTCCAGCCGGCAGTCCGCCCAGGACTTCGCCGACTACCTGGACCTCACCGGCGTCGACTCGGTGGTCGACATCGGAGGCGGCCAGGGCCACGTCCTGGCCAGCCTGCTGGAGAAGCACCCGGCGCTGCACGGCACCCTGCTCGACCTGCCCAAGGTCGTCGCCGGTGCCGACCCCCGGCTGCGGGAGGGCGGCCCCTTCTCGGCCCGGGCCCGGCTGGTGCCGGGGGACTGCCGGGTGGACATCCCGGTCCGCGCCGACCTCTACATCATCAAGAACATCCTGGAGTGGGACGACGAGAGCACCCGCCGCACCCTCGCCAACGTGGTGCGGGCGGCCCGCCCCGGCGCCCGCGTCGTGGTGGTGGAGAACCTGGTCGACAACAGCCCGTCGATGCGCTTCACCACCGCCATGGACCTGATGCTGATGCTCAACGTCGGCGGCGCCAAGCACTCCGAGGAGAGCATGGTCCGGCTGATGGAGGAAGCCGGCCTGACGGTCACCGAGGTCTGCCCGGTCAACCCCTACCTGCACGCCTTCGAGGCCACCGTCCGCGGCTGACACGGCTCACGCGGCAGTCCGGCACACGACGACCGTCGGCCCCCGGGGATACCGGCTGTCTCTAATACACAACTCCCAGCCCACGAGACCAACGTATATCTCGGTTTGCGGGGTGGGGGGGTTATAGG
>NZ_JBHWBZ010000035.1:62850-64551 GCF_042735475.1 Kitasatospora sp. NPDC059577
GTGGGGGGGGGGGGGGGGGGGGGGGGGGGGGGGGGGGGGGGGGGGGGGGGGGCCCCCGCGGGGGCCCGGGGGGCCCCCCGGGTCGTTCCGTGCGGGCGCCGCGTCAGGCCTTGTGCGAGGACTCCAGGTGGGCGAAGACCACCACGTTGTCCAGGTAGTCCCGCCGCTTCTTGTCGTACGCGCCGCCGCAGGTGATCAGGCGCAGCTGGGCGTCGGGCGTCTTGCCGTACACCTTCTTGTCGGGGAACGCGTCCTTGGCGAAGGTCTCCACCGAGTCCACCGAGAAGACCGCGACGGTGCCGTCGGCGCGGCTCACCTCGACCTTGTTGCCCGGCAGCAGCAGGCTCAGCAGCAGGAACACCGCCGGGCCCTTGGTGGTGTCCACGTGCCCGGCGACGACCGCGCTGCCGCGCTCGCCCGGGGTCACGCCGTCGCGGTACCAGCCGACCAGGTTCTTGTCGTCCGGCGGCGGCGCGTTGAGCTGGCCGGTCGGGCCGAGGGTCAGCTCGGTGAACGGCGCGTCCACGGCGATCTGCGGGATCCGCAGCCGGGTCGGCTTGGCGCTCTTGAGCGCCGGCGTACCCGGCACGGCGGCCGCGGGCGGCGGGGAGGCGGCGGCCGACGGCCCGGGGACGGCAGGCGCGGCGGCCGCCGGGGGAGCGGCCTGGGTCGCCGCCTCGTCGGTGCGCGGCCCGGTGTCCACCGAGTTGTAGATCAGCAGCAGACCGACCGCTGCCGCGCCCATCCCGGCGCGCAGCAGCCGGGGCATTCCAGAGGCGGGACCGCCCGTCATTCCTGTCCTCCGCTCAACCGGTTCCGAACGGCCCGCCACCCCCGGGGCGCCCCGTCCCGGCCGGGGAGGCGCCCGGAGGCGGCGGAAGCAGGGTGCGGGGCGTCAGGCGACCGCGCCGGAGGCACGGCGGCCGCGGCGCAGGGCGTAGGCGCCGGCCCCGAGGCCGCCGAGCAGCAGCACCGCGCCGGAGGCGAGGCCGCCGCCGGACAGCGCCAGGCCGCCGCCGCCGGTGTGCACGCCGCCGTGCGGGGTCGTGTGCTCCTCGTCCTTGCTCTCGGTGCCCTTGTGCTCGCCGGAGCCCTTGTGCTCCTCGGTGCCCTTGTGCTCCTGGGAGGCGGCACCGCCCATCTTGTCGTCGGCGGGCTTCGAACTGTCGGCAGGCTTCGAACTGTCCGCGGGCTTCGAACTGTCGGCCGGCTTCGAGCCGTCGGCGGGCTTCTCCTGCCAGGTGAGGTTCTTGCCCTGGTCGGAGGAGGAGCCGTCGGCGAAGGCCATGGGGGCGCCGGCGGTCAGGACCGCGGCGACGGCCGCCGCGGCGAGCAGGGTGCGTGCAGAACGCATCAGGTTGTTCCTTTCGGTGCGCGGACCGCGACTGCCGGCACGGTGCCGGACAAGGGGACTCGCGGGGGGTGCGCCTGATCCACCGTCATCCACCGTGCCGCCGCCTGCCACCGGAGCGTGGCAGCGCCGGTGCGGACTGTGCGCCCTTCGGGTGGAGTCCAGGGAGTGTTCACCCGGCTGCGCCGGTGATCCGGGTGAATCCGCCGCGGGCGCGGGAGAGCGCGCGGCCGGGCCGGGGTGGAGAGCCGGAGCGCGCGACGGGGCCCCGCCCCCGCCCCCCCGCGGGGCGGGGCCCGCGCGGGGGCGCCGGCGGCGGGGGGACCGCCCCCCGGGCGGTAAACCCCCGC
>NZ_JBHWBZ010000035.1:64561-71948 GCF_042735475.1 Kitasatospora sp. NPDC059577
GCCGGGGGGGGGGTGCGGGGGCCGCCCGGGGGGGGGGGGGCGGCCCGGCGCGCGCGCGGGCCCCGCCCCCGGCACCCGGCCGGGGGCGGGCCCGTCGGGGCGGCGCGGCTCGGTTCAGCGCTCCCAGCGGTAGAACTCCCGCGCCATCGCGTCCTTCGGCTCACGCCAGGTGGCCGGGTCGTAGGCCTGGACGAAGGCGGTCAGGCGGTCGCTCACGGTCCGGAACTCGGGGTGCCCGATGACCTTGGCGACGGCCGGGCCCGGCGGGCGGTCGGCCTCGATCAGGTGCAGGTAGACGTCGCCGAACTGGAAGAGGCTGCGGCCGGTCACGCCGATCAGGTGCGGGAGCTCGCCCTGGTCGGACTCGGCGAACACCTCGGCGATGTCCGGTGCCGCCTCGGGCTTCATCCGGGCGACGATCAGGGCGCGGTGGGTGCCGTTCACAGCTCCGCCGCCCGCTTCTCGACCTTCTCGCGGATCAGCTGCATCTGGATCCGCGAGTTCTTGTTGATGTGGTTGACCATGCCGTCGTCGTCGACCGGCGCGGTGGGCTTCATCGCGAAGTCCTGGATCCAGCGCATCCTCGTGCCGGCCGGGACCTCCGCGTACTCCCAGCGGATGTCCATGAACTCGAACGGGCCGGGTTCGACCCGCCGGGCGCGCACCGCGAGCGAGGTCTTGTCGGTGGTGCGCTCGGAGACCCAGCTCCACACCTGGCCGTTCTCGTCCGGGTGCATGGTGAGCCGGAACTGCACGCGGTCGCCGTCACGCTCCAGGACGTCCACGGAGGCGTACTCGCTGAAGAGGTCCGGCCAGTTCTCCAGGTCGTTGGTGATCTCCCAGACCAGGTCGAGCGGCGCGGCGATGACGATCTCGTTGTCCGTGTGTCCGGGCATCTCAGGCACCGGCCTTCGCGGAGAGGGAGGAGTTGACCAGCTCCATGAACTCGGCCGGGGTCTTCGCGGACTCGGCGCCCGAGGTGACCTTGAGGCCGTGCCGGTTCTCCAACTCGCCGACGACGCCGAGCAGTCCGAGCGAGTCGACGCCGAACGTGTCGAACTGCGCGCCCGGCTGCTCCAGGTCGACCGGGTCGACGGTGACGCCGGCCCGGGCCTGCAGCAGGGTGGCGAGTTCCGGATAGCTGAGGGTGTTGCTCACGGGGTGCTTCCCTTCGGAGGTGTGACGGAGTGCTTCAGGACCGCTCCCCGCGCCGGAGGACCAGCGCGGAGTTGGAGCCCATCAGTCCGCGGCTGAGCACCAGGGCGGTGCGCAGTTCGGCGGGGCGGGCGCGGTCGGTCACCAGGGCGAGGTCGTGGCAGACCTCGGTGACGTTGGGTGTGGGCGGCAGGACGCCGTCCTCCATGGCCAGCACGGCGGCGGCCACGTCCAGCAGCGGGGCGCCGCAGTAGGCCCGCCCGGTACCGGTCTTGGGCGCGGTGACCGGGACGCGTTCGGCGGCCGGGCCGAGCGCGTCGGCCAGTGCCAGCGCCTCCGCCCGGTCGGCGGCCGGCACACCCAGCGCGTCCGCGAAGACCACGTCGATCTCCTCGGGCGCGATCCGCGCCTCGTCCAGCGCGATCCGGATCGCGGCGGCCAGCCCCTCCCGGGACTCCTCCCAGCGGGAGGCCCCGGTGAAGGTGGCGCCGTGCCCGGTCAGGTGCGCCCGGACGGCGGCTCCGCGTCGCCGGGCGGCCTGCTCGTCCTCCAGCATCAGCATCGCGCCGCCCTCGGCGGGGGCGAAGCCGCAGGCCTTCGCGGTGAACGGCAGGTAGGCCTCCTCGGCCCGCTCGGCCAGGCTGAGCTCGGGATAGCCGAGCTGGCAGACCATCGAGTACGGGGCCAGTGGGGCCTCGGCGGCGCCGACCACCACCGCGTCGGTGCCGCGCTCGACGGTGCGGGCGGCGTGCGCGAGGGCGTCCAGGCCGCCGGCCTCGTCGCTGGCGACCACGCCGCAGGGGCCCTTGTAGCCGCCGCGGATCGAGATCTGGCCGGTGCTGGCCGCGTAGAACCAGGCGATGGACTGGTACGGTCCGACGAACCTCGGCCCCTGGCCCCAGAGTTGCTGGAGCTCGCGCTGGCCGAACTCGCCGCCGCCGGAGCCGGCCGCGGTCACCACGCCGACCGCGAAGGGCTGTTCGGGGTCGGGCCGGAAGCCGGCGTCCGCCACCGCCAGGTCGGCGGCGGCCATCGCGTAGTGCGTGAAGCGGTCGGTCTGTACCAGGTAGCGGTTGTCGATCGCCGACTGCGGCTCGAAGTCCCGCACCTGACCCGCGATCCTGAGTGGCAGCTCGGTGCAGCCCTCGCGGGATATCCGGTCGAGGACGCTCACGCCCTGCCTGGTGGCCTTCCAGAAGGCGTCGGCCCCGACGCCGTTCGGCGCCACCACGCCGAGGCCGGTGACCACCGCTCGGCGGCCCTGCTGACGTGACGTCATGGAACTCACCCCGTTCTGTTGAGCACGACGGCGGACTGGAATCCGCCGAATCCGCTGCCGACCGAGAGGATGTGGCTCAGCGGCAGCTCGCGCGCGGTGCGCGGCACGTAGTCGAGGTCGCACTCCGGGTCCGGAGTCTCGTAGTTGGCGGTCGGCGGCACGACGCCGTGGGCGAGCGCCAGGGTGCAGGCGACGACCTCGATCGCGCCGATCGCGCCGAGCGAGTGCCCGACCATCGACTTGATCGAGCTCATCGGGGTCTCGAAGGCGTGCCCGCCCAGAGAGCGCTTGACCGCGGCGGTCTCGTGCCGGTCGTTCTGCTTGGTGCCCGAGCCGTGCGCGTTGACGTAGTCGACGTCGGTGCGGTTCACCCGGGCGTGGGCGAGCGCGTGGTCGATCGCCCGGGACATCTCCAGCCCCTCCTTGGTGAGGCCGGTCATGTGGTAGGCGTTGCCGAAGGTGGCGAAACCGCCGACCTCGCCGTAGATCCGGGCGCCGCGGCGGCGGGCGTGCTCCAGCTCCTCCAGCACCAGGACGGCGCCGCCCTCGCCCAGCACGAACCCGTCGCGGTCGGCGTCGAACGGCCGGGAGGCGTGCTGCGGGTCGTCGTTGCGCTCGCTGGTGGCCTTGATGGCGTCGAAGCAGGCCACGGTGATCGGCGAGATCGGGGAGTCGGAGGCGCCGGCGACGCAGATGTCGGCGCGGCCCTCCTCGACCGCCTGGAATCCGTAGCCGATCGCGTCCAGACCGGACGTGCAGCCGGTGGAGACGGTCTGGACCGGGCCGTGCGCGCCGGTCCGCTCGGCCACCGCGGAGGCCAGCGTGCTGGGGGCGAAGGCCCGGTGCAGCTGCGGCTGCGCCTGCCGGTGGTCCACGTCCCAGCGCGCGCCGGAGGCGCTGACCAGGGCGTAGTCGTGCTCCAGCCGGGTGGTGCCGCCGACGGCGGTGCCGAGCGAGACGGCGATCCGCCACGGGTCCTCGGCGGCGAGGTCCAGGCCGGCGTCGGCGATCGCCTCGTCGGCCGCGACCATCGCGAACTGGACGTAGCGGTCAGCCCGTTGGACGTCCTCCGGGCTCAGCCCGTGGGCCGCGGGGTCGAAGTCGACCTCGGCGGCGATCCGGGAACGGAACCCGGTGGGGTCGAAGAGCGTGATGCCCCGGGTCGCGGTGCGGCCGGCCGTGAGGAGGTTCCAGAACGCCGGGACCCCGACCCCGCCGGGCGCGACCACACCGATCCCCGTGACGGCGACGCGCCGGGTCACGAGGCCACCTTGGCGTGTTCCGGCGGGCCGGAGGCCGCGGACTCCTCGGTGGTCACGTGGCCCAGGTCGGGGCGCGGGGCGAGCGGGCCGAGGTGGAAGACCATCCGGGCCTCGGTGTCGCCGACGTTGCGGAAGCGGTGACGCATGTTGATCGGGATCATCAGGCCCTGGTCGGGCTTGAGCGGGTGGGCCTTCCCGTCGAGGTCCACCTCCAGCTCGCCGGAGACGACGAACACGAACTCCTCGGAGTACGGGTGGTAGTGCTCGCCGATCCGTTCGCCGGGCCGCACGATCGCCAGGCCCATGAAGCCGCTGGTCGCGCCGCAGCTGGTCGGGGTGAGCATGGTGCGTAGTTCGGCGCCGTGGCGGCGGTTCTCCGGAGCCTCGTCGACGTTGACGATCCGTGGGTACTGCGTGGTCATGGTGCTCTTCCTCCGGGAAGTCGACGGGTTCTGACGAAGCGTCAGTTGGCTCGGGGGTCGCTGGAGCTGCGGTCGGTGACCGGGTTCATGGCGCGGGCGGCGAGGAAGGCGCTGAGGCCGGCGACGGTGCGCAGGTCGCCCTGCGGTCCGAGGTCGAGCAGCCGGGCCAGTTCGCCCGCTTCCCGGTCGTCCGCCACGCCGAGGGCCGCCGCGGGGTCGGCCTCGGCCGGCACCCGCAGGTCGACCAGGCGCACCACCACGTCGTCGCGCCGGAACACGGTGCCCGCCGCGACGGGACCGGTCGGGTCGGCGGTGGCCAGGTTGTCGTGCTCGGCCAGCAACTCGGCCACCGCCCGCCCGTTGCCGGGACGGACGGGGTAGAGCACCGCGTGCCGGTGCAGCCGGCCGGAGGCGGGGGAGCCGGCGATCGCCTGGTGTTCGGCGGGCAGCGCCGCCCTGGCGAAGAAGGCGCGGGCCGCCTGCGGGTCGCCCAGCTGGCGGGCCTCCTCCAGGTGCGGGTTGATCGCCTCCTCGACGGCCCGCACCTCGGGCTGCATCGCCACGTGGCGCAGCGCGTCGCCCAGGTTGCCGACCACCTCGACGGCCCGCACGACCCGGTTGCCGTGCATGAACAGCGAGGTGCGCTGCAGCCGGGTGTGTTCGTCGACCTCGGCGCGGGGGGAGGCGTAGCCGGAGAGGATCCGGGCCACCTCGGGCTCGCTGCCGGGCTTGACGGTGAAGGTCAGGGCGTGGCGGACCACGCCGTCCGGGCCCGGCTCGGCCTTCGGCGGGCCGACGTGGCCGGCGGGCGAGGTGGGCGGCAGCCCGGGCGGCACCTCCATCGGGGCCCGGGTGCCGGTGGAGCCAGCCGCCGAGGTCTCGCGCAGGACGGCGTAGCGCAGCGAGCGGAAGTTGTCGCTGACGCAGCCGTGCATCGGCTTGACCATCTCGCGGTGGGCCGGGCTGTCCACCCACTGCAGGAAGGTCTCCTGGTCCTCCCACTCGCTGGTGATCAGCCACTGGCGCGGGTCGTTGATCGACTGGCACAGCTGGTCACTGACGTGGCCGGGGACCGAGGCCACCTGGTGGCGCAGTTGCTCGTAGACGTCGAGGAAGCGCTGCTGGGCGCCGTCCTGGATCTCCAGCATCAGCACGACCCGCAACCGGGTGTCGGAGTCGGAGTGCTGCCTCGGCTGGGGTTCGGACAGAGTTGTCATGATCCACTTTCTGCTCTGGGCCGCACGCTGCGGGCCGTGTCTGTCGTGCCCGGCGGGCGCTCCCCGGCCTGGGAAGGCGGTGCGACGGCGGGTCGGGCCCGGGCGGTCGGCGCCAGGCCTGAGGTCGATCGTGGGCGGCGCACCGGGCGCGGCGCGAGATTTGCGGGCCATCCGAGCGAAGGGGCGGCAGAGCCGGTCCCGGGTGGGGGATGGAAGAGCGGGGCCCCCGGCTGAGCGGGCCCGTCGAGGGCGGCGCCGACCCAGACGCCGGGCCGCGGAATCCCCTGACAGGGTGGAGCAACTGATGAATCCGAAGATCGACGACCGGGTGCCGGTCCTGATCGTGGGCGGCTCGCTGGTCGGGCTGTCGGCCTCACTCTTCCTCGGCCGCCTCGGGGTCAGACACCTGCTGGTCGAGAAGCACGCCGACACCTCGCGTCACCCGCGGGGCCGGGGCAACAACGTCCGCACGATGGAGCTGTACCGGGTGGCCGGGGTCGAGCCGGCGATCCGTGAGGCCGCCTCGGTCCTCGCCCCCAACCACGGCATCCTGCAGGCGCCCTCGCTGACCGGCACCGAGCAGGAGTGGCTGTTCCGCGAGATCGACCCGGGCGGCCGGCTGGCCCGGTTCAGCCCCAGCTCCTGGTGCCTGTGCAGCCAGAACGACCTGGAGCCGGTGCTGCTGCGGGCGGCCCGCGACCTGGGCGGGGACGTGCGGTTCAGCACCGAGCTGGTGTCCTTCGAGCAGGACGCCGACGGCGTGACCTCGGTGCTGCGCAGCCGGGAGAGCGGCGAGCAGCGGGTGGTGCGCTCCGAGTTCCTGATCGCGGCGGACGGCCCGCGCAGCCCGGTCCGCGAGCGGCTGGGCATCGGCCAGAGCGGCAAGGGCGAGCTGTTCCACAACGTCAGCATCACCTTCCGGGCCAAGCGGCTGGCGGAGGTGGTCGGTGACCGGCACTTCATCGCCTGCTACCTGACCAACCCGGAGGCGGACGGCGCGCTGCTGCCGGTCGACAACCAGGAGGAGTGGGTCTTCCACGCTCCGTGGCACCCCGAGCACGGCGAGCCGCTGGAGGCCTTCACGGACGAGCGGTGCGAGCGGCACATCCGCACCGCCGTCGGCCTGCCCGAGCTGGACGTCGAGGTGACCGGCCGGGCGCCCTGGCACGCCGCCGAGCGGGTGGCCGACCGGTACGGCGCCGGGCGCGTCTTCCTCGCCGGGGACTCCGCCCACGAGATGTCCCCGACCGGCGCCTTCGGTTCCAACACCGGCATCCAGGACGCCCACAACCTGGCCTGGAAGCTCGCCGCCGTGCTGTGCGGCTGGGCCGGGCCGAGCCTGCTGGAGACGTACGGGCAGGAGCGGCGGCCGGTCGCCCGGGTGACCAGTGAGCGCGCCTCGGCCCGCTCCGCCGAGCACAGCCACCCCGGCTACGCGGTGGTGCCGGGCGTCGGGCGGCAGGCCGGGGTGCTCGCGGTGGCGCTCGGCTACCGCTACCCGGTCGGCGCGGTGATCGGCACGGACCGGGAGGGCGCCGTCGTTCCCGAGCAGTTCGAGTCGGCGGGCGAGCCCGGCAGCCGGGCCCCGCACCAGTGGCTGCTGCGGGCGGGCGTGAAGCTCTCCACCCTGGACCTGTACGACCAGGCGATGGTGCTGCTCACCGGCCCCGACGGCGCGGCCTGGCAGGCGGGCGCCCGACGGGCGGCGGACCGGCTGGCCGTCCCGCTGGACGCCTACCGGATCGGCGACGGTGCCGAGGACGACCTGGCCCCGGAGCCGGGCGCGGACTTCGCCGCCCTGCACGGCATCGGCCCGCAGGGCGCCGTCCTGGTCCGCCCGGACGGGTTCGTCGCGTGGCGCTCGCCCGGTCCGGCGCTGGACCCGGAGGCCGAGCTGGGCACGGTGCTGCGGACGGTGCTGGGCCTCTGAGGCACGCGGAAGGGCCCGCCGGTCGGATGACCGGCGGGCCCGTCCGGTGCGGTGGGGGGGGCAGTTTACGCCCGCCGGCGACCCCCCGACCTGGGCGCCCACCCCCGCGATAACCCCGGCCC
>NZ_JBHWBZ010000035.1:71958-83987 GCF_042735475.1 Kitasatospora sp. NPDC059577
GTCGGGGGGGGGGGGGGGGGGGGCGCGGGCCGCGCGGCTGGGCGCGCGGGGTTGGGCCGCCGGGGGGCCCCTTCGGGTCAGGTGCGGGGATCAGTGACCGCCCGCGTCGACCACCTCGACGTCGGCGACCTCGCGCTCGATCTCCTCGGCCGGCAGGGCGACCCGGATCGCCCAGTAGTAGATGCCGAGGGCGAACACCGCGACGATGCCCATGTCGTACCAGAGCGGGATCCGGCCGGTGCCGTCACCGAAGCCGCCCTGCCAGGAGATCAGGCCCAGGCCCAGCAGGTAGACCGGCAGCCACTGGGCGGCCTTCCAGTTCAGGCGCGGCGCGTTCGGCAGGCCCTTCTTGATCGCGTACGCCGCGTAGCTGCCGAGCAGCACGTAGCCGAGGACGATCGCGAGGCCCAGGCGGGACAGGATGTGCCAGCCGGACCAGTAGATGATCAGGCTCGCGACCACGAACGCGGCGGGCGAGATCACGCCGCCCAGCGGCAGCCGGTAGGAGCGCTCACGGTTGGGCAGACGGCGGCGCAGCGCGCCGAAGGCCAGCGGGGCGCCGGCGTACATCAGCACGCTGGCGGAGGTGATGAAGCCGACCAGTTCCTGCCAGCTCGGGAAGGGCAGGAAGCAGATCACACCGGTGACGAAGGACAGGATCAGGCCGAACCACGGCACGCCGTTCTTGTCCAGCTGCTCGAACTTCTGCGGGGCGTACCCGTTCTTGCTCAGGCCGTAGGAGATGCGCGAGGTGGAGGTGGTGTAGATCAGGCCGGTGCCACCGGGGGAGATGATCGCGTCGACCTTCAGGATCCAGGCCAGCCAGCCGAGGCCGACCAGGGTCGCCAGACCGGCGAAGGGGCCGTCGATGCCGGGGAAGTCGAGCTTGTCCCAGCCGTTGGCGAAGGCGCTGACCGGCAGGGCGCCGATGAAGACCACCTGCAGCAGGGTGTAGATCAGGGTGCCGATGGCGACCGAGCCGAGCACGGCGCGGGGGATGTCGCGCTTGGGGTTGCGGCTCTCACCGGCGATCTGGATCGCCTGCTCGAAGCCGAGCAGCGCGAAGATGATGCCGCTGGAGCTGATCGCGGCCAGCACGCCCTTGGCGCCGAACGGCGCGAAGCCGTGCGAGGTGAAGTTGGAGCTGTGGAAGCTCGTGATCGCCAGGACGAAGATCGTGAACAGCGGGACGAAGATCTTCAGCCAGGTGGTGACCGTGTTGGTCCGGGCCAGGGCCTTCACACCGAGGAAGTTCACCGCGACGAACACGGCCATCAGCAGGGTGGCGACGATGAACCCGGTGGTGGTGAGGGTGTTGTCGGCGTTCAGCAGTCCGGAGGCCCCTGGGAGGTCCTTGCCGTAGCCGATCATCGCCTCGACCTCGATCGGCGCGACGGTGGCCGCCTGCAGCCAGGAGAACCAGCCGAAGCTCATGCCGGCGAGGCCGCCGAAGGCGTAGTGCGGGTAGCGCGCGGTACCGCCGGCGACGGGGAACAGGCCGCCGAGTTCGGCGTGCACCAGGGCGAGGAGCACGATGGCGACCGCGCCGATGCCCCAGGAGATGACGGCCGCAGGGCCGGCGGCGACCACGCCGTTCTTCGCTCCGTAGAGCCAGCCGGACCCGATGATCGATCCGACGGAGGCCCACATGAGGCCGATGAGACCGATCTGGCGCTTGAGCGACCGGTGGGTGGTTCCGGAGTCGGAACCGGTGCTCTGGCCGGGCGGCGAGATCTGGTTGAGGGAAGCCATTGGCGATCTCTCTGTGTGTGGGGGCTCCGGGATGCGCTCGGAGCGCGGAGAGTTGCCACACAGTAGGGCTATTCATAGACCTCTGCACAGATTTCATTACTGAATGTTTACTTTCTTTGCCGGATATCCGCCCTGGTAGGAGGCATTCTGTTCAGTCGTCTGTTACGTTACCTGTGGGTAAGCCCAGGATTTGAGCAGTGATTGAGCTTCGCGCCGGGGGTGTGCAATATTGACATCCCCGGTGATTCATGAAAATGGCAATCACTGCATAGTGATGCACCCGGGGTCGCCCGGGGTGCGCCGACGGCATGACACAGCCGCGGTGAGCGGGCCGGCTGGGCCGGTCCGGTCACCGCGGCTGCGGTGTGCGTGCGGGGTGGGTCAGCCGGTCGCCTCCCGGTCGGCCAGCCAGGCCGCGGTGAGCTCCCAGACCCGGCGCAGGGCATCGGGCTGGGCCATGTCCTCGTGGCGGCAGTCCAACGGGTGATCGGTGAGTTCGCCGGTGATGTGCGGCGTCCAGACGTCCCGGTGCGGGACGTCGCGCCCGCGGTCGTCCCGGGCCGAGACCAGCAGCGCGTCACCGTCGAAGCGGCGCGGGCGGTGCGCCCGCAGCAGACGGAAGTTGTTCGCGATCACCCGGGAGGCGGTGGCGAGTTCCTCGGCCGTCAGCTCGATCGACAGCGTGCTCTGGTCGATGAGTTCCTCGAAGCCCTCCGGCTCCGCCCGCCCGGCGTCCTCGGGGGCCCCGGCCGGGCGGGTCGGCAGGTGGGCGTCCAGCAGCACCAGGGCGGCCACCTGCTCACCCTGATCACGCAGTTGGGCGGCGATCTCCTGGGCGACCACACCGCCGAAGGACCAGCCCAGCAGGTGGTAGGGGCCGGCGGGCTGGACGCTGCGCATCCGTTCGACGTACTGCGCGGCCATCTCCGTTATGGATCCCGGCAGTTCGGTGTGGAGGTCCGGGCCGTCCGAGCCGTGGCCGGTCGTGCCGTGGCCGTCCGAGCCGTCCCGGCCGTCCGGCCCGTCCAGTCCGGCGGCCTGGAGGCCGTAGAGCGGGTAGTCCGCCGGAAGGTACCTGGCCAGCGGCGAGTAGCACCAGCTCGGGCCGCCGACCGGGTGGACGCAGAAGAACGGCTCCCGGCTGCCGGTCGTGCGCAGCGGCAGCAGCACGCCCAGGGCCTCGCGGGTGTCCGGCAGGCCGAGCCGCTCGGCCAGCCCGGCCACGGTCGGCGCGGTGAACAGCGTCTGGATCCCCACCTCGACACCGAGGACCGCGCGGATCCGGCTGACCAGGCGTGCGGCCGTCAGCGAGTGCCCGCCGAGCTCGAAGAAACCGTCGTCCACCCCCACCCTCGGCAGCTCCAGCACCTCGGCGAAGATGCCGCAGAGGATCTCCTCCTGCACCGTGCTCGGGGCGCGGCCGGCCGTCGTCGCGCCGTACGCCGGTGACGGCAGGGCGCGGCGGTCGAGCTTGCCGTTGACGGTGAGGGGCAGGGCGTCCAGGAGCAGCACCGCAGAGGGCACCATGTAGTCCGGCAGCCGGTCGGCGAGGAACTGCCGGAGCTCAACGGGCAGATCGGTGCCGTCGTCCGCCGGGACCGTGTAGGCGACCAGGCGCCGGTCGCCCGGGATGTCCTCGCGGACCAGGACGGCCGCCTGGGAGACCCGGGGGTGGGAGGCGACCGTGGTCTCGATCTCCCCGAGTTCGATGCGGAAGCCGCGGATCTTGACCTGGTCGTCGGTGCGGCCGACGAACTCCAGTTCTCCGTCGGCGGTCCAGCGGACGATGTCGCCGGTGCGGTACATGCGGCGGCCGGGTTCGCCGTAGGGGCAGGCCACGAAGCGTTCGGCGGTCAGACCGGGGCGGCCGAGGTAGCCGCGGGCCAGGTTGGCGCCCGCCAGGTACAGCTCGCCGGCCACGCCCGGCGGCACCGGGCGCAGTGCGGCGTCGAGCACGTAGACCCGGGAGTTGCCCAGCGGGCGGCCGATCGACGAGGTGGCCTCGCCGGACGCCCCGGAGGCCCGGGTCGTCGACGGGCTCGCCGCACTGCCACGGGAGTTGACGGGCTTGCCGGTGACCCAGACGGTGGCCTCGGTGGGGCCGTACATGTTGACCGTGGCGGGCGCCCGCTCGCCCAGCCGGCGGAACCAGCCGTCCAGGCGGCTCACGTCCAGGGCCTCGCCGCCGAGCACCAGGGTACGCAGCGGGGGCCGGTGCGGCTCGGCGTCGCCCTCGATGGTGGCCGTCCGGGCTGCGTCCTCGGTGTCCTCCGCCGTGACCTGGGTCAACTGGTAGAAGGCGGAAGGGGTTTGGTTGAGGACGGTGACCTGCTCGCGGATCAGGAGGTCCAGGAAGTCCTGCGGCGAGCGGGAGGTCTCGAACGGGACGACGACCAGCCGGCCGCCGTGCAACAGCGCGCCCCACAGCTCCCAGACGGAGAAGTCGAAGGCGTAGGAGTGGAACCAGGTCCAGACGTCGTCCGGGCCGAAGTCGAACCAGCGGGCGGTGCCGGCCACCAGGAAGGCCACGTTCTGCTGCGGGACCACCACGCCCTTGGGGCGGCCGGTGGAGCCCGAGGTGTAGATCACGTACGCCGGGTGGGAGGGCAGCAGCGGTGCCCGGCGGTCGGCGTCCGACAGGTCGCCGTCCGCCAGAGCGGCCAGCCGCTGCCCGGTCGCCGGCTCGTCCAGCAGGACCACCGGCACGCCGCTGCCCGGTACGGCCCCGGCCGTCGCCGTGGACGCCAGCACCACGGCGGGAGCCGCCTCGCCGACCACGTAGGCGATGCGGTCGGCGGGGTAGTCGGGGTCGATGGGCAGGTAGGCGCCGCCGGCCTTGAGGACGGCGAGCAGGGCGACCACCAGGTCGGCGGAGCGTTCCAGACAGACCGCGACCAGCGACTCCGGTCCGACGCCGAGGTCGACCAGCAGACGGGCCAGCCGGTTGGCTCGGGCGTTCAACTCGCCGTAGCTGAGGCGCTGTGCGCCGAAGATCACGGCTTCGGCCTGTGGGTGGTGGGCTGCCTGGGTCTGGAAGAGCTGCGGCAGGGTGGTCGGGGTCGTCGGCTGGGCGGTGTCGTTCCAGGTGGTGAGGATCCGGTGGCGTTCCTCGGTGGCGAGAACGTCGACGGTGCTGATCGGGGCCTCGGGGTCGGTGGTGAGGGCGGTCAGCACCCGGATCCAGCGTTCGCCGAGGAGTTCGATCGACTTCTGGTCGAAGAGGTCGGTGGCGTAGGTGATGCGGGTGGCGAGACCGGCGGGGTTTCCGGTGGGGTCGTGGTGTTCGCTGATGTCGAGTTGGAGGTCGAACTTGGCGGCGGGGGCGCCGGTGGGCAGGGAGGTGGTGGTGAGGCCGGGGAGGTCGAGGGTGGCGGTGGCGTTGTTCTGGAGGGCGAGCATGACCTGGAAGAGGGGGTGTCGGGCCATGGAGCGGGTGGGGGCGAGTTCTTCGACGAGGCGTTCGAAGGGGATGTCCTGGTGGGCGTAGGCGGTGAGGCCGGTGTCGCGGACGCGGGCGAGTGCCTGGGTGAAGGTGGGGTTGCCGGTGAGGTCGGTGCGGAGGACGAGGGTGTTGACGAAGAGGCCGACGAGGTCGTCGAGGTTGTCGTCGGTGCGTCCGGCGATGGGTGTGCCGATCGGGATGTCCTGCCCGGCGCCGAGGTGGGAGAGGAGGGTGGCGAGGGCGGTCTGGAGGACCATGAAGAGGGTGGCACCGTTGGCGCGGGCGGTGTGGGTGAGGGCGGCGTGGAGGTCGGCGGGGACGGTGAGATCGACGAGCGCGCCGTGCTGGGTGGCGATGGCGGGGCGGGGGTGGTCGAAGGGCAGGGCGAGTTCGGCGGGGGAGCCGTCCAGCGCCGTTCGCCAGTAGGCGAGTTGGTGGGTGAGGAGACTGTCGGGGTGGTGGTGGTCGCCGAGGAGGTCGCGTTGCCAGAGGGTGTAGTCGGCGTACTGGACCGGCAGGGGTGACCAGTCGGGGGCGTGGCCGGTGAGGCGTGCGGTGTAGGCGGCGGTGAGGTCCCGGGCGAGCGGGCCGAAGGACCAGCCGTCCCCCGCCGTGTGGTGGACCGTCAGCGCGAGGACGTGGTCCTGCGGTGCGAGGGTGAACAGCTCGGCCTTGAGGGGGAGTTCGGTCGCGAGGTCGAAGGTGTGGCCGGTGATGCGCTCCAGCGCCGTGGCCAGCTCCGGCTCGGTGGTCTCGGTGACGGTGAGCCGGAAGGTGAACTCGTCCTGGGCAAGGATGCGTTGGTGGGGTCGGCCGTCGACGGACGGGAGGAGGGTGCGCAGTGCTTCGTGGCGGGTGATCAGGTCGCGGAGTGCTTCCTGGAGGGCGTCGTGGTCGAGGGTGCCGGTGAGGCGGAGGGCGGTGGGGATGTTGTAGGCGGCGCTGGGGCCGGTCAGTTCGCCGAGGAACCAGAGGCGTTGTTGGGCGAAGGAGAGGGGGAGGGGTCGGGGTCGTTCGGTGGGGGTGATCGGTGGGCGTGTTCCGGTGGTGGTGGTGTCGATTCGTTGGGCGAGGGTGGCGGGGGTGGGGGCTTCGAAGAGGGTGCGGAGGGGGAGTTCGGTGCCGAGGGTGGTGCGGATGCGGCTGGTGAGGCGGGTGGCGAGGAGGGAGTGTCCGCCGAGGTCGAAGAAGCTGTCCTCGACGCCGACCGAGGGCAGGCCGAGGACTTCGGCGAAGACGGTGCAGAGCAGTTCTTCGCGCAGGGTGGCGGGTGCGCGGCCGGCGCCGGTGGAGTAGGTGGGGACCGGCAGGGCCCGGCGGTCGAGCTTGCCGTTGACGGTCAGGGGGAGGGCCGCCAGGACCAGTGTCGCCGAGGGCACGAGGTACTCGGGCAGTCGCTCGGCGGCGTACTGCCTTACCTGGGCGGCGAGTTCGTCGCCGCCGTGGCCGGCTTCGTCGGTGTCGGGGGTGGGGACGAGGTAGGCGACGAGGCGCTTGTCGCCGGGGGTGTCCTCGCGGACGAGGACGGCGGCCTGGGCGACGGCGGGGTGGGCGGCGAGGACGGCCTGGATCTCGCCGGGTTCGATGCGGAAGCCGCGGATCTTGACCTGGTCGTCGGTGCGGCCGACGAACTCCAGTTCTCCGTCGGTGGTCCAGCGGACGATGTCGCCGGTGCGGTACATGCGGTCGCCGGGCGCGCCGAAGGGGCAGGCGACGAAGCGTTCGGCGGTCAGGGCGGGGCGGCCGAGGTAGCCCCGGGCCAGGCCGGTGCCGGCGATGTACAGCTCACCGGCCACGCGCGGCGGCACCGGACGCAGCGCGGCGTCCAGGACGAAGACCCGCGTGTTGTCCAGTGGGCGGCCGATCGGCGGGATCGCCCGTGGCAGCGGTGCGGCGGGGAGCCGGTGTCCGGTGGCGTAGGTGGTGGCCTCCGTCGGCCCGTAGACGTGCGACACCACGGTGTCCGGGCAAGCCGCCAGTACCGCCGCCATCGCGGCCGGTGAGGCCGCCTCGCCGCCGGTCAGCAGTTCGCCCAGGCCCGCCAAGGCCTCCGGCTCGTCCTCGGCCAGCAGGTTGAACAGGGCGGTGGTGAAGAACGCGCCGGTCACCCGCTGCTCGGTGAGTACGGACCGGAACACCGCCGGGTCCGTCTCGCCGACGGGCGCGAGCACCACCGTGCCGCCGGACAGCAGCGGCACCCACAGTTCGTAGGTGGAGCCGTCGAAGGCGAGCGGCGAGTGCAGGAGGACCCGGCGGTGCGCGGCCGGGTGGAACATCCGGTCGGCGGCGAGGGCCGCGACGTTGCGGTGCGTCGCCATGACGCCCTTCGGGATGCCGGTCGAGCCGGAGGTGTACATCGCGTAGGCCACCTGGTCCGGGTGGACCGGGACGGCCGGCGCGGTGTCGGGGAACGCCGCCACCGCCTCCGGGTCCGTGCTCAACAGGACGGCACCGTCGGGAAGTTCGATGTCCCGGCCGAGAAGGCCGTCGGACAGCACCACCCGGGCCGAGCTCTCCCGGAGGATCTGCTGGATCCGCGCCGCTGGGTACCGGGTGTCGAGCGGGATGTAGCTGCCGCCGGCCTTGAGCACGCCCAGGATCGCGACGACCAGGTCCAGGGACCGCTCGCCGAGCAGTACCACCCGGCTCTCCGGCCCGATGCCGGCGGCGATCAGGCGATGGGCGAGGCGGTTGCTGCGGGCGTCGAGGTCGGCGTAGCTGAGCTGCCGGTCGGCGTGGACGAGGGCGGTGGCGTCGGGGGTGCGGGCCGCCTGCGCCGCGAAGAGGGCGGTGAGCGGCTGGGTGGGGTCGTCGGTGGAGGTGTCGTTCCAGGCGGTCAGGAGGTGACGGCGGTCGTCGGGGGTGAGCAGGTCGACGGAGTGGACCGGGGCGGTGGGGTCGGCGGCGAAGGTGGCGAGGAGGTGAACCCAGTGACGGCCGAGGAGTTCGATCGACTTCTGGTCGAAGAGGTCGGTGGCGTAGGTGATGCGGGTGGCGAGGCCGGCGGGGTTTCCGGTGGGGTCGTGGTGTTCGCTGATGTCGAGTTGGAGGTCGAACTTGGCGGCGGGGGCGCCGGTGGGCAGGGAGGTGGTGGTGAGGCCGGGGAGGTCGAGGGTGGCGGTGGCGTTGTTCTGGAGGGCGAGCATGACCTGGAAGAGGGGGTGTCGGGCCATGGAGCGGGTGGGGGCGAGTTCTTCGACGAGGCGTTCGAAGGGGATGTCCTGGTGGGCGTAGGCGGTGAGGCCGGTGTCGCGGACGCGGGCGAGTGCCTGGGTGAAGGTGGGGTTGCCGGTGAGGTCGGTGCGGAGGACGAGGGTGTTGACGAAGAGGCCGACGAGGTTGTCGAGGTTGTCGTCGGTGCGTCCGGCGATGGGTGTGCCGATCGGGATGTCGTGTCCGGCGCCGAGGTGGGAGAGGAGGGTGGCGAGGGCGGTCTGGAGGACCATGAAGAGGGTGGCACCGTTGGCGCGGGCGGTGTGGGTGAGGGCGGCGTGGAGGTCGGCGGGGACGGTGAGGTCGACGAGCGCGCCGTGCTGGGTGGCGATGGCGGGGCGGGGGTGGTCGTAGGGCAGGGGCAGGTCCTCCGGCAGGTCGGCCAGCGCTTCCTGCCAGTAGCTCAACTGCCGTGCCAGCAGGGCTTCGGAGTCGTTATCGGATCCCAGCAGCTCGCGTTGCCAGAGGGTGTAGTCGGCGTACTGGACCGGCAGGGGTGACCAGTCGGGGGCGTGGCCGGTGAGGCGTGCGGTGTAGGCGGTGGTGAGGTCGCGGCCGAGGGGTGCGAGGGACCAGCCGTCGGCGGCGATGTGGTGGATGGTGACGGTGAGGACGTGGTCGTCGGGTGCGAGGGTGATGAGGTGGGCGCGGAGGGGGAGTTCGGTGGTGAGGTCGAAGGGGCGGGTGGTGGTGTGGGTGATGGCGTGCGGGAGGTCGTCGGGTGTGTCGAGTTCGGTGACGAGCAGCTCGAAGGTGAGTTCCTGAGGTGTGAGCACCCGCTGGCGGGGGTCGCCGTTCCCGGTGGGGAAGACGGTGCGCAGGGATTCGTGCCGGGTGATCAGGTCGATCAGGGCGGCCTGGAGGGCGTTCCGGTCGAGGGTGCCGGTGAGGCGGAGGGCGATGGGGATGTTGTAGGTGGCGCTGGGACCGGTCAACTGACCGAGGAACCAGAGGCGTTGCTGGGCGAAGGAGAGGGGCAGTCGCTCGGGCCGCTCGGTGACGGTGATCGCCGGGCGTGCGGCTCGGCCGCTGTCCAGGTGACGTGCCAGTCCGGCGGGCGTGGGCCGCTCGAAGAGGGTGCGGATCCCGAGTTCGATGCCGAGGGTGGTGCGGATGCGGCTGACGAGGCGGGTGGCGAGGAGGGAGTGTCCGCCGAGGTCGAAGAAGCTGTCGGTGGGGGTGACGTGGGGGAGGTCGAGGACCTGGGCGAAGACGGCGCAGAGCACTTCTTCGTGTGGGGTGGTGGGGGTGCGGTCGGTGCGGTTCGTGGTGTGGGTGGGGGCGGGCAGGGCGCGTTGGTCGAGTTTGCCGTTGACGGTGACGGGCAGCGCGTCGAGGACCACGACCGCTGACGGAACCATGTAGTCGGGCAGCCGCTCGGCGGCGTGTGCGCGGACCCGGGCGGCGAGTTCGTCGTCATCGCGGTGGTCGGTGGCGGTGGGGACGAGGTAGGCGACGAGGCGCTTGTCGCCGGGGGTGTCCTCGCGGGCGATGACGGCGGCCTGGGCGACGGCCGGGTGGGTGGCCAGGGCGGCCTGGATCTCGCCGAGTTCGATCCGGAAGCCGCGGAGCTTGACCTGTTCGTCGGCACGGCCGGCGAAGACGAGTCGGCCGTCCTCCGTCCAGTGGGCGAGGTCGCCGGTGCGGTACATGCGGCGGCCGGGTTCGCCGAACGGGCAGGCGGTGAAGCGTTCGGCGGTGAGGCCGGGACGGTTGAGGTAGCCGCGGGCCAACTGGGCGCCTGCCAGGTAGAGTTCGCCGTCCACGCCCGGTGGGACCGGTTCCAGTCGCGCGTTCAGCACGTACACCCGGGTGTTGGGCAGCGGCCGCCCGATCGGGGCTGCGACGGCACCGGAGAGGGCGTCGCTCATCACCGAACCGACGGTGTTCTCGGTCGGGCCGTAGCCGTTGATCATCGTGCGGCCGACCGACCAGCGTTCCACCAGGTGCGGCGGGCAGGATTCGCCGGCCGTCACCAGGGTCATGCCGTCCGGCAGTGCGCCCTCCGGAAGTTCGGCCAGCGCGGCCGGTGGCAGCACCGCGTGCGTCACCCCGTGCTCGGACAGGATCTCGGCCAGCTCCTTGGCGGACAGCAGTCGCTCCTTCGGCGCCGCGACCAGGCAGGCGCCGGAGAGCAGGGCGGTGTAGATCTCCCAGGCCGCCCCGTCGAAGCTGGGCGACGCGAACTGCGGCACCCGGGAGTCGGGGCCGATCCCGAACTTGGCGATCTGCCCGAGGGCGAAGTTCACGATGGCGCGGTGGGGGATGGTGACGCCCTTGGGGCGGCCGGTCGAGCCGGAGGTGTAGATGACGTAGGCGGCGTGGTCGGGGTGGACGGTCAGTGGGGGTTCGGTGTTCGGCTGGTCGGTGAGGTCGGTGAGGTCGAGGTGGATGGTCCGAACTTGCGTGGTGGATACGGCGGTTGTGCTGGTGGTGAGGAGGAGGGCGGGCTGGGCGTCGTCGAGCATGGTGGTGACGCGGTCGTCGGGGTGGGAGGGGTCGATGGGGAGGTAGGCGGCGCCGGCCTTGAGGACGGCGAGGAGGGCGACGACGAGTTCGGTGGAACGGTCGAGGCGGAGGGCGACGAGTGACCCGGGCGTGACGCCGTGGTGGATGAGGTGGTGGGCCAACTGGTTGGCGTGGGTGTGGAGTTGGGTGTAGGTGAGCTGCTGGTCTTCGAAGACGAGGGCGGTGTGGTCGGGGGTGCGGGTGGCCTGTTCGGTGAGGAGGTGGGTGAGTGTGGTGTGGGGGGTGGGGGTGGTGGTGTCGTTCCAGGTGGTGAGGAGGGTGTGGCGGAGTTCGGGGGTGAGGACGGGGATGTCGGCGAGGGGGGTGTGGGGGTCGGTCTCGAGGGCGGTGACGATGTTCTCGGTGGCCGTGAGCAGCAGGCCGCGGATGAGTTCGGGGTCGATGGAGGCGTCGCACTGGACGGTGAACGCGAACCCGCTGCCGAAGTCGTCGATCGAGACTCCGAGCGGATAGGTGGTGCGCTCCTGAGTGAAGACCAGCTCGATGCCGTCGAGTTCGTCCTCGATGTTCGCCTCGTCGATCGGCGTGTGGCGGTAGTTGAGGACGGTGGTGAAGAGCGGGGTGTTCGGCGGGAGGGGGCCGGCCTGCTGGGCGACCGCGAGGGGGGTGTGCTCGTGTTCGAGGTGGTCGGCGAGGTGGCGGTGTGTGGTGTGGAGGGCGGTGAGGGCGTCCTGGTTGCGGGTGTCGATGCGGATCGGGAGGGTGTTGATGTGGAGGCCGAGGGTGTTGCGGGGGGAGCCGGTGGTGTGACGGCCGAGGAGGATCGTGCCGAACACGGTGTCGGGGTGGCCCGTGAGGTGGCTGAGGGTGTGGGCGTAGGCGAGGTGGAAGAGGGCGGCGGGGGTGGTGCCGTGGTGGCGGGAGGTGGTGTGGATCCGGTGGGTGAGGGCGGGGTCCAGGGGGTGGTGGGTTTCGCGGGTGGTGGTCGGGTCGGTGGTGGTGAGGTTGTAGGGGGTGGTGGGTTGGGTCAGGCCGGCGAGGTGTTCGGTGAAGTACTGGCGGCTGTTGGTGGTGTGGTTGAGGGTGTGGGCGACGAAGTCGCGGTAGGGGTGGGTGGGGGGGAGTTGGTGGTGGGTGTGGGTGAGGTGGGCGC
>NZ_JBHWBZ010000036.1:0-31264 GCF_042735475.1 Kitasatospora sp. NPDC059577
CCCGGCCCCGCCGCCCGCGCCGGGGGGGGTGGGCTCGAGCGCGCCACACATACACGCCGCCCCCCCCCCCCTTCCGACGTTCCCACCCCCAGCCCCGCCCCCGCCCCCGCCCCCGCCCGGAGACCCCAGATGACCCCCGCCGCCCCCGACACCCCCGCCTCCGCCGGCGCTGGCGCCGCCGACACCCCCTGGCTGATCGCCGGACTCGGCAACCCCGGACCGTGGTTCCGGCAGACCCGACACAACGCGGGCTTCCTCGCCGCCGACCGGCTGGCCGAGCGGCACGGCGCCCGGTTCCGCCGGCGGGGGATCGCCACGCTGGTCGCGGAGATCGAGGTCGACGGCCGGCCGGTGCTGCTCGCCAAGCCGCTGTGGTTCATCAACCTGTCCGGCCGTCCGGTGGCCGCGCTGATGCGCCGGTACGGCGTGCCCGTGGAGCGGCTGGTGGTCGTGCAGGACGACCTGGACTTCGCGTTCGGCTCCGCCAAGCTGAAGCGTGGCGGCGGGCCCGGCGGCCACAACGGGGTGCGCTCGGTGGGCGAGGTGCTCGGCACCCGTGACTTCGTCCGGCTGCGGTTCGGCGTCGGGCGGCCGCCGAAGGGGCAGAGCGTCGGCGACTACGTGCTGAAGAGGTTCTCGGACGACGAACTGGCCGCGATGCCCGTCGAGTTGGACCGGTGCGCCGACGCCCTGGAGACCCTGGTGCGGCTCGGCCTGAGCCGGGCCCAGGACGCCCTGAACGCCCCGGCCCGCTAGCGACGCTCCGCGCGGGGTGCGCGGGGTGCGCGGTCCGGTCGGGTGGCACGAGCCGTCCCGCCCGCGCGGACCGTACGGGCGGTGCCGGCCGCTCGGACAGCGCGGGCCGGACGGGCGGTGCCGGCCGCTCGGGCGGGCCGGGTGAGGACCGCGGCCGCCGCCGCGACCGCCGCGAGGAGCAGCAGCACCGTCCGCCCACCGGACGCGGCGCCCGCCAGGTGGACGCCGAGGACCGACAGCGCCATGCCGAGCGCCGTGCCGAGGCTGCGCGCCATGTTCACCATGCCGCCGCCGACCGCCGAGCACTCCGCCGGGATCGCCCGCATCACCAGCGCGTTGTTGGCGGGCAGCAGCAGACCCAGCCCGTACCCGGCGACCAGCAGCGGGGCCGCCGACACGGCAGTGGCCGGCAGCAGCGCGAACAGCAGCAGCCCGGCGGCCGCGACGGCGGCGCCGGCCCGGCACCTGGTCGCGTCCGACCAGCCTCGGGGCAGCAGCCCGCCGCCGACCGTCGCGGCGAAGGCGAACGCGGCGGGCAGCAGGGTGACCAGCAGGCCCGCGCCGGCGGTCGACACACCGGCGCCGGTGAGCAGCACGGGGCCCAGCACGAGCGGGCAGAACAGCAGCAGGTAGCCGATCAGCGCGACCACCAGGCCGGACCGCACCCCCGGGGTGTTGACCAGTCCGGGCGCCAGGATCGGCCGGGCCGCCCGCCGCTCCTGGCGCACCAGCGCCGCCGTGAGCGCCGCGGCGGCGAGCAGCAGGACGGTGACGGCCCAGCCGGGCAGCGGCAGGCCGGAGGCGGTGGACAGCGCGAGCAGCAGCGCCGTGGTCGCGCCGCCGAGCAACAGCATGCCGGGCAGGTCGAAGTGGGCGTCGTCCCGGTGCGGGAGCACCGCAGCGGGCGCGAGGGGCTCCGGAACCGCTCGCCCCCGGGGCCCCGGTACCGCCCGCACCCCGAGCGTCGGCACGGCCCCCGGACCGAGCGTCGGCACGGCCCCCGGACCGGGCGTCGCTACGGCTGCCGGGCCCGTCCGCTCCGTCCGGGTGCGCGGCAGCAGGTACCAGCCGGCCAGGATGCCGAACACGGCGATCGGCACGTTGACCCAGAACACCCAGCGCCACGAGGCGTGTTCGACCAGCAGTCCGCCGAGGCTCGGCCCGAGCGCCAGCCCGAGGCCCTGGGCGGAGGCCTGGATGCCGAGCGCCCGCCGCATCGCGTGCTCCGGGACGCCGCGCGCCACCAGCGCGACGCTGTTGGCCTGCATCATCGCGGCGCCGACGGCTTGGACGCCCCGGCAGCCGACCAGGATCCAGAGGCTGCCGGCGAATCCGGCGCCGAGTGAGGACAGGCCGAACACGGCGAAGCCGCCGATGTACATCGTCTTGCGGCCCACCAGGTCGGACAGCCGGCCGATCGGGGCCAGCAGGGCGACCAGGACGAGCAGGTAGGCGAGGGCGACCCATTCGACGGCGGCGTAGCCCGCCTCGAAGTGGTGGCCGATGGCGGGGAAGACCAGGGCGATGACGCTGGCGTCGAGCTGGCCGAGGAAGGCGCCGAGGCAGACCGTGCCGACGGCCAGCCAGTGGGCGTGGCGCCAGCCGGCGATGCCGCGGGGCCGGGGCCGCTCGGTGAGCAGCCGTGCGGCAAGGGCGGTGGCGTTCATGGCACGAATATATCGGATGCAGACATGTTCTTTCTACGAGCAGGTCGTCCTGCGATACGAAGCGTCTCGCAGGCTGTCCGCACCGCGTCCGAGGGACGGACCGCGCCCCCGGCACGCCCCGTACCAGGAGATACGCTGTCCGCCATGCCGTCGTCACCACACGTTCCCGACTCCGCCACCGCAAGCCCCGACCCGGCGGTCGAGCACGCCCGACGGCTGACCGACACCGTCACCCGGCTGCGCCGCGCACTGCGCAGCAGCATCCGCACCGACTACCCGTGGGAGTCCCTGCCGATGGCGCAGGTCGAACTCCTCCAGACCCTCGCCGCCGCGCCGCTGCGGGTCGGCGAACTGGCCGCCCGGCAACGGCTCGCCCCCAACACCGTCAGCGGACTGGTCGGCAAGCTGCTCGAAGCCGGCTTCGTGGACCGTCAGGCCGACCCCGGCGACCGCCGCACCGCCCGGATCGCCCTCACCCCGGCCGGCCGGCGCCAGCTGGACGACTGGCAACACGCCCACGAGCGCCGCATCGCCACCGCGCTCGGCAGCCTCGACCCCGCCGACCGCGAAGCGGTCGTCGACGCCCTGCCCGCCCTGGAACAGCTCGCCCGCGCCCTCGCCCAGCCCGGGACCGGCACCGAACAGGGCTGAGCCGACCGCCCGGGGCACCGGTCCCGATCCGGCGGCCCGATCCGACGGCCCGGCCCGACGGCCCGATCCGGCTGCGACGGGGAAAAGCACTGGTCCACGGCCCGGGAGGCCCGCTACCGTCCCCGGCATGACCACAGCGCGGACGGGCACCTCGGCACAGGTGCGGATCGAACCCTGGACGGACGCCGACCTCGCGCTGCTGCGCCGGGTGAACACTCCGGAGATGAAGAAGCACGTCGGCGGGCCGGAGACCGAAGAGCAACTGCTCGTCCGGCACGGCCGCTACCTGGACTTCGTCCCGTCCGGCCTCGGCTGCATGTACCGGATCGTGCTGCTGCCCGGGACCGAGGCGGTCGGTGGCGGGGCACCGAAGAACAGCGCCGCCGCGGACGAGGGCACCGCAGTCGGCACGGTCGGCTACGGCACCCGGACCTGGCGGGGCGGGACCGTCCACGAGATGGGGTGGAACGTGCTGCCCGACTTCCAGGGCCGGGGCATCGCCGTCGCCGCCACCCGCGCCGCGGTCGCGGCCGCCCGCCGCGAGGCCGCCCACCGCTACCTGCACGCCTTCCCGTCGGTGGACAACCCCGCCTCCAACGCGGTCTGCGCCAAGGCCGGGTTCACGCTGCTCGGCGAGACGGAGTTCGAGTTCCCGCCCGGGCGGTTCATGCGCAGCCACGACTGGCGGGTGGACCTGCGCGCTTCGGAGTGACCGGGGGGAAGCGGAGGAACCAGAGAAACCAGAGGAACCGGAGAACCGGGGCGGTACTCAGAACAGCGTGCCGCTCTCCAGCTCCAGCAGCCGGCGCTTGCGGTCCACGCCCGCCGCGAACCCGGTGAGCGAGCCGTTGGCGCCGAGCACCCGGTGGCAGGGGCGCACGATGAGCAGAGGATTGGCACCCACCGCGCCGCCGACGGCGCGCACCATCCGCGGCTCCTGCCCGGCCAGCTCGGCGAGTTCGCCGTACGTCACGGTCGCCCCGTACGGGATCTCGTCCAGCGCGGCCCAGATCCTGCGGCGGAACTCGGTGCCCACGGGCGCGAGCGGCAGGTCGAACTCGGTGCGCTCGCCGGCGAAGTAGGCGGTCAGCTGGGCCACCGGCTCGGCGAGCGCCTCCGGGTCGAGGACCCAGTCGTCGGCGGGCTCGGCCAGCGCGTACTTCTGGCCCGGTGCCGTGACGGTGGCCAGCGCGGCCGGCCCGCCGTCCTCGGGCAGGACGCCGCTGAGCAGCAACGGGCCGAAGGGGCTCTCCATCGTCGTGTAGACGGTGGCGGGGTGGGCCGCGGTGGGGTGCGCCGTGTCGGCGGGAGCCGCAGTGGGGGCGGTGGCGGGGTGGGTGGTGGTGCTCATGCTCGTTCGTTCTCCGTTCCGGTGCTGGTGATCGCGGGTCCGGCCCACAGTCGGTGGACCGCGTAGGAGCGCCACGGCGCCCAGGCCTCGGCCGCGCGGGCGGCGGACGTCGGGTCGCCGGGGGCGCCGAGCCGGACGAGGCCGTGCTTGACGCCCACGTCGCTCGGCAGGAAGACGTCGGGGTCGGCGAGGGCCCGCATCCGCAGGTAGCCGACCGTCCAGGGGCCGATGCCGGGCAGGGCCAGCAGGCGGGCCACGGCCTCCTCCCGGTCGACCCCGCTGTCGAGGCTCACCACGCCCTCCGCCAGTGCGGCGCACAGTCCGGTGAGCGCGCGGCGGCGGGCGGCGGGCATCGCGAAGTCCTCCGGGTCCGCGGTGGCCAGCGCGGCCGCGGTCGGGAAGAGCAGCCGCAGACCCCCGCTGGGCTGGGGCAGCGCGGTGCCGTACTTCTCGGTGAGTCGGGCCGCCAGGGTGCGGGCGGCGACCACGCTGACCTGCTGGCCGAGGACGGCCCGGACGGCGAGCTCGTGCGGGTCCACGTGACCGGGCGAGCGCAGGCCGGGACGCTCCCGGACCAGCGGGCCGAGCACCGGGTCGGCGCCGAGCTGGTCGTCGACGGCGAGCGGGTCGGCGTCCAGGTCGAAGAGGATGCGAAGCCGCTGGACGGCGGTCGGCAGGTCGCGCAGGTCGGCGAGGAACAGCCGGCAGTCCAGCCAGCCCCGGGTGCGCGGCTCGCCCGGCGCCAGGCCGTCGACCTCGGCGATGCCGTGCCCGTACGGGAGCGCGAGCGTGCGCCGGTAGGTGCGCACGCCGGGGCGCTCGCCCTGGACGACCTCCTCCACACCGGGGACGGCGCGCAGGGCGAGGAAGTCGATCAGGTGGTCGCTGTCCAGCGGGCCGCGGTAGGCGAGACGCAGGGTCAGGCCACCGGCCGGGGTCCCGGTGCGACGACCGGCGGTGACCTCGGCGCGCAGGCCGCTGGGAGTGCGGTCGTAGACCTCGCGGACGGTGTCGTTGAACTGGCGGACGGAGGCGAAGCCGGCCGCGAACGCGACGTCGGTGACGGGCAGTTCGGTGGTCTGCAGGAGGAGCCGGGCGGTCTGGGCGCGACGGGCGCGGGCCAGCGCGATCGGGCCGGCGCCGAGCTCGGCGATGAGCTGGCGCTGCAGCTGGCGGGAGCTGTAGCCGAGTCGGCCCGCCAGGCCCGCGACGCCCTCGCGGTCCACCACGCCGTCGCCGATCAGCCGCATCGCGCGGCCGACCAGGTCGGCCCGGTGGTTCCACTCGGGCGAGCCCGGCACGGAGTCGGGGCGGCAGCGGCGGCAGGCCCGGAAGCCCGCGCCCTGGGCGGCCGCGGCGCTCGGGTAGAAGACGCAGTTGACGCGCTTGGGGGTCACGGCCGGGCAGCTCGGTCGGCAGTAGATGCCGGTGGAGGTGACGGCCGTGAAGAAGACGCCGTCGAAGCGGGCGTCGCGGCTGTCCACGGCTCGGTACCGGATGTCGTCGTCGATCACGTTGTCCAGTTTGCGGGATCGGACGGGGGGTGACTGGCGGGAATCGGACATCGCCGTTCGGAGGCCCTCCCCTCCCCGCCCCTCCCTCGGCCTGCGGCCCACGGAGCCGTCCCCGCCACCCGTCGGCCCACAGCCATGCACGCCCACCGTCCGCAGCCACGCCGGCCCCGGGCCCACCGCCCCGGCCCGCCGCCCGGGCCCGAAATTCGCGGGCCGTTCGGCCACGCCCCGGATACGCTCGGCCCATGATCGAGCAGCCGGGCGGCCAGCCCTCCGACCACCCGTACGCCGGCCCGGACGACCCGCGCGTGGCCGCCCTGCCCCCGGAGGAGTTCGCCTTCCCCGGCCTGCTGCGCGACCAACTGGTCGCGGCCGTCCTCAGCGGCGCCAAGACGAGCACCACCGGTCTGATCGCCGACTACGAGCACGAGGGCGAGCCCCTGCCGCAGCCCGGCGAGCGGGCCGCCGTCCTCGATTCCGACGGCCGCCGGGTCGCGGTGATCGAGACCACGGACGTCCGTGTGGTCCCGCTCGCCGAGGTCGACCTGCAGCACGCCCTGGACGAGGGCGAGGGCTACGGGAGCGTGGCCGACTGGCGTGCGACGCACGAGGGGTTCTGGCGCAGCCCGGAGATGCTCGCCGCCCTCGACGACCCGGACTTCGCCGTGGACGACGCCACCCCGGTGGTCCTGCAGCGCTTCCGCCTGGTGGCCGACCTGCGCTGAGTTCGACGGCCCCGGCGGAGGCCGACCCCGGAGGCCGACCCCTTTGGTGGTCGTCCGGCCGTGGTCGGTCAACCGTCGTCGATCGATCGTCGTCGTCGACCGGCCACCGGCCACCGGCCACCGGCGCCGCAGCGCGACGACGGTGGCCGACGACGCCTGCGGATCAGCGCTTCACCGGACCTCCCGTGGCACGCATCGACTTGGTGATCGTCTTCCACTTCTGCAGCCGGGCCTTGGCCACCCGGGCGTCCGACCGCGAGGCGATCCACTCGTTCTCGCGCTGGAGCTTGAGGTAGCTGTCCATCCGGCGCTGCGGCAGGGTGCCGTCGGCCAGCGCCGCCCGCACCGCGCAGCCCGGCTCGGTGTGGTGGCCGCAGTCGTGGAAGCGGCATTCCTCGGCCAGTTCGGCTATGTCGGCGAAGGCCAGGTCCACGCCCTCACCGCCGTAGAGACCGACCTCGCGCAGCCCGGGAGTGTCGATCAGCACGCCCCCGCCGGCCAGCGGGATCAGCTCGCGGGTGGTCGTGGTGTGGCGGCCCTTCTGGTCGACCTCGCGGGCCTCCTGGACGGTCATCACCTCGGCGCCGGCCAGCGCGTTGGTGAGCGTGGACTTGCCGACGCCGGACTGGCCGATCACCGCGGTGGTGCCGGGGGTGCAGGCGCGGAGCACGTCCATGCCCTCGCCGGTCTCGGCGCTCACCACGACCACCGTCACCCCGGGCGCCACGGCCTCGACGTCGGCCCTGATGAACTCGGCGTCGTCCACCAGGTCGGCCTTGGTGAGGGCGACCAGCGGTTCGGCGCCGGACTCCCAGGCGAGGGCGAGGAAGCGCTCGATCCGCCCGAGGTCGGGGTCGGTCGCGAGCGAGGAGGCGATCAGGACGGTGTCGACGTTGGCGGCCAGCACCTGGCCGTCGGAACGCTTGCCGGCCACCTTGCGGATGATCGCGGTGGAGCGCGGCAGCAGCGCGACGACGGTCGCCATCGGCCGGGCGTGGAGGTCCACGGCCGCCCAGTCGCCCGTGCACGGGCAGTTGATCATGTCGGCGTCGCCGACCGGCCGGGTGTCGAACCGAACGGTGCGCGGCTCGCCCGTCTCCGGGTCGGCGATCACCGCGTCGCACTGGCCGCGGTCGACCCGGACGATCCGGGCCGGGAGCAGCCCGGCCTCACCGAACGGGGCGAAGAGCTCGGCGAGCTCAGCCGTCCAGCCGTAGCCCGTCAGCGCGGAGCCGGCGTCGGGGAGGGAAGAAGAAGAGGGGGAGAAAGAAGGGGTGGAGAAAGACGGAACGGAGGCAGCGTCGAACAACGCAGTGGCCCTTCGGGAGGAAATGGTCCCGGCGGGCTACGGCTGGCGCGAAGGGCTCAGCCGGCGGCCGGGAAGAGGAGGTGAACGCGCGTGCTGCCCTGGGCAGCTATCGGGGCGACAACGACCACGGGGGTCACCTCCTGCTCTCTACTCCTCGGGCGGCCCAATGGCCCCCGAACTCCTCGGGCGGCCCAATGGCCTCCGAACCGGACACGTCACACGCTAGCGAAGCGGCCTACCCCCGCCAACCCATTTTTGACCTGTGGAAACGCGCTCCACGGACCGTCAGGAGGCCGAGGCAGGGCAAAAATCAGCCCCCGTACCGGTGCTTGAGGTTCGGGTCGTCCAGCCACCACGGCCGCATCCCCGTCTCCTCCTCCTCGGGCCGCCCCGCCGCCCGCGCCTCCTCGGCCGCCGCCTCGAAGCGCGCGTCCAGCTCGGCGTCCACGGCCCGGATCTCCTCCCGCCCCTGCACCACCATCCGCCGCACCAGCGCGGCCAGGAACGGCAGTCCGACCAGGTCCCCCAGCACCCAGAACGCGTTGCCGCCCCAGGTCTGGTCCTGCACCAGGCTCGGCCCCCACGGCCGCCCGAGCGCCACGTAGTGGTGCTCGGCGACCAGGTGACCGCCGTAGATCAGCACGATCCCGAGCCCCGCGTCGAAGATCACTTCGGCGAAGGTGATGAACAGCCCGACCAGGTGCGGGTACTCGTGCCCGACCGGGTCGATCTGCAGCCGCGGCCAGAAGTAGGCGAGCCCGAGCAGCACCAGCGCCAGGTGCAGCAGCACGTTCCCGGCCGCGCTGGACACCGACTCCTCGTACCAGGGCGTGAAGTACAGCAGCCACGGCGGCGCCATCAGCAGCGCGGTCGAGACGGCCGGGAACATCAGCACCTTCGACGGTCGACTGCGCAGCGCCCGCAGGATCCGCTCCCGCCGGGCCGGCGGCGCGGCCGCGACCAGCAGCGAGACCGGTGCGCCGAGCGCGAGCAGCAGCGGGACGACCATCAGCAGCAGCACGACCTGCACGGCCCGGTCGGTGAAGAGGATCCGCTCGTACACCCCGAGGCCGGAGCAGGTGCACCAGATCCACAGCAGCAGTCCGCCGAGGAACGCGGCGGTGCGGGTGGGCTGCCACCGCTCGCCGCCGGACCGGTGGACGGTGCGCACCGCGGTCAGGTACCAGGCGCCGAGCAGCACCGAGAGCGCGAGCACCAGCGGTTCGGCCGTCCAGGCGGTGGCCAGGTAGGACCACTGCCACGGGGGCGGGCCGTCGTAGGCGAGTACGGAGACCGCGCCGTCCACCGCGCCGTTCATCCGTCCGGTCACCTCGCTCGCACCCGTCGCCACCGAGGCGGGGCGGTCGTCCGCGCCGTCGCCGTCGGGCACCGCGGCGGACACCGCGGCGCCCGGCCATGATGTCGCCGCGCCACCGGCCCGGAGCGCGCGGGGCCCTCCTCTATACCCGGTTCTGAACAAAGCTTTACCGGGGCCCGGCAAAGCTTTGCCCAGGCAAAGTTCTGCCCCCGGAGCCCCGCCGTTCGCAACCGCGGCCACGACACAAACGTCTGGCAGGATGCCCGTCGGCGATACCCGCCACGTGGGTGACAAGGGGACGACACGAGGTGCACAGCACTGCACGCGGCGAGGGCCGCCGGCTGGCCGCGCGCCACCGCAACATCGAGCTGGGACTGCTGGCGCTCGCGGTGGCCGTCTGTCTGGCCGGACACATCGAGGCCGATCTGGCGCTGACCGGCAAGCTGCCGCCCGGGCTGCTGGTGCACGGTCTCTCGCTGGGCGCGCTCGCCGGGGTGGCGCACCTGGCGGTGCGGCGGTTCGCGCCGTACGCGGACCCGCTGATCCTGCCGCTCGGCGTCTTCCTGACCGGCTTCGGGCTGGTGCTGCTGGACCGGCTGGACATCAGCTACAAGGCCGCGCACAGCGCCAAGGGCGACTACCAGAAGCTCCCGGCCGCGCCCTCCCAGCTGATGTGGGTGTTCCTCTCGGTGGCGGCGGCGATCGCGTTGATCGTGCTGGTCAAGCACCACCGCTTCTTCCAGCGCTACGTCTACCTGCTGATGGCGGGCGCGCTGATCCTGCTGGCCGCGCCGGTGGCCTCGCCCAGCGACAGCTTCGGCGCGAAGCGCTGGATCCGGCTGTTCGGGCTCTCCTTCGAGCCGGACGAGTTCGTGAAGGTCGCGATCACGATCTTCTTCGCGGGCTACCTGATGGCCTCCCGGGACGCGCTCGCGCTGGCCGGACGGAAGATCTGGGGAATGACCCTGCCGCGCGGGCGGCACGCCGGCCCGGTGTTGGCGATCTGGGTGGTCAGCCTGCTGGTGCTGATCTTCGAGCGCGACCTGGGCACCTCGCTGATCTTCTTCGGCGTCTTCATCGTGATGCTGTACGTGGCCACCGAGCGCACCAGCTGGGTGGTGCTCGGCCTGCTGATGGCGGTCGGCGGCGCGGCGGTGGTCGGCACCGTGGAGCCGCACGTGCACGGCCGCGTCGAGGCCTGGCTTCACCCCCTCGACTACTACAAGCCGGTGCACGACCAGGCGATCTCCGAGCAGCCCGCCGAGGCGCTGTTCAGCCTGGGCACCGGGCACCTGACCGGGACCGGCCTGGGATCGGGCCGGCCCTGGCTGATCGGGTTCGCCGGGCGCAGCGACTTCATCTTCACCACCATCGGCGAGGAGCTGGGCCTGGCCGGGGTGACGGCCGTGCTGATGGTCTACGTGCTGCTGATCCAGCGGGGCCTGCGCACCGCGGTCGGCCTGACCGACCCGTTCGGCAAGCTGCTGGCCACCGGCCTGTCGGCGGCGCTGGCACTGCAGATCTTCGTGGTCGTCGGCGGGGTGAGCGGGCTGGTCCCGCTGACCGGCAAGGCGCTGCCGTTCCTGGCCGCGGGAGGTTCCTCGCTGCTGGCGAACTGGCTGATGGTCGCGCTGCTGATCAAACTGAGCGACTCCTCCGGGCGCACCGCCCTGGAGCCGGCCCAGCCCTCCCCCGAGCCGCTGCCCGCCCGGGCCGCCCCGGCGCCAGCCGACCGGGCACCTGACGGTCCGGCACCGGCCTGGGCCCCGACGGACCCCGGCGCGACCGACCCCTCCGCCGTCACCGAGCTGCACCCCGCCCAGGGCCGCACTCCCGCCGCGTTCCGGCCCGCCACCCCGGGCGGGGCCGATCCCTCCGCCGTCACCGAGCTGCGCCCGGCGTACGGTCACACGCCCGCCGCCCCGCTGCCGTCCGGTCCACAGGGCGGTCACACGCCCGCCGCCCCGCTGCCGTCCGGTCCACAGGGCGGTCACACGCCCGCCGCCCCGCAGTACGGCCACCCCCCGGGCCCGGCGACCACCTGACCCGTCCACCCCACCGCGGACCACCCGACGAGGGCCACCCACCGCGGACCACCCGACGCGGGCCGCCCCGACGGAGACCATCCCGAGGAAGACCCCCGCACCGAAGCCGACAGGGCCTCCCCCGCACCTCGGGGGAGGCCCTGCGCGTTCCACCACGGCCCGGCCGGCAGTGCCCGGCTACCGGTGCCCGGCCACCACGGCCCGCTTCGCCGCCGTCCGCGTCACCGCTGTTCCCACGGCGGCCGGGGCGGCCGCGGCGGGTACCCCGGCACCTCCTGCCCCGGCGGTCCGAGCGGCTCCGGGGGCCCCTCGGGCCCGGTGGGCTCCGGCGGCGGCCCGCTCGGCCGGTCGCTGTCCGGCGGCGGCGGGGTGGGCCGGTGGTGCGGCCCGCCGCGGGCGGTGAGCCGGCCGCGCACGTTGTCGGCGGCGAGCACGTCGGCCCACCGCTCCGGGTACTCGGAGGGCACGTCGACGTCCTCGCCCTCGTCCTCGCCCCACTCCTCCTCGACGCCCTCGGCGAGTCCGAGTGCGCGGGCGCGGCGGGCGCGTTCGACGGCCCGTCGGGCGGCGACCTCGCGGACCACGGCGGCGGCCGCCTCCTCGTGGGCCCGCTCGTTCTCGGCGCGGGCGTCGGCGGTCTCCAGGGTGGGCCAGCGCCGGTCTATCGCGGCGTTCATGGCGGCGCCGATGAGCACTGCCAGGGCCACCACGAAGATCCACAGCAGGACGGCCACCGGCGCGGCGAGCGAGCCGTACACCGAGGGGCCCTCGACCGAGCTGACCAGGTAGAGCCGCAGGCCGACGCTGCAGAAGACCAGCACCACCAGGGCGACCAGGGCGCCGGGGATGTCCTCGCGCCACGGTGTCGAGACCGGGACGGCCAGGTGGTAGAGGGTGGTCAGGGAGACGATCAGCAGCACGATCGCGACCGGCCAGTAGGCGGCGCCGACCAGTCCGGCGATGCCGGGCACGGCGTTCTCCACCAGTCCGGGCCCGGCCATCAGCAGTGGCAGCACCAGGGAGCCGATCACCAGGGCGCCGAGGTAGAGGCCGAGCGACATCAGCCGGGTCTTGACGATGCCCCGCTTGCCGTCGAGCCCGTACATGACGGTGATGGTGTCGATGAAGATGTAGAGCGCCCGGGAGCCGGACCACAGCGACAGCAGGAAGCCGATCGAGACGAGGTCGGGCCGGGTGTGGTCGAACACCTGGTTCAGCAACGGGACCACGACCTCCTTGACGGAGGAGTCCGACAGGACCGTCCCGGAGGCCGAGACGATGTCGTGCTTGAGCCGGTCGATGGTGCCCGCGCCGAGGAACTTGTCGAGGTAGCCGAGGGTGCCGGCCAGGCCGAGCAGCAGTGGTGGGATCGACAGCAGGGTGAAGAACGCCGCCTCCGCGGCGAGACCGGTGACCCGGTACTCGACGCAGGTGTTGGTGGTGTCCCTGATCAGCTCCCACGCCGTGCGGCGCCAGGTGGCCTGTTTGGCCGCACGCCGGGCGCCCTTGCCCCGGCGCCGGGAGGGCCGCTCGGGGTTCGCTCTGCTCGTATCGCCTGCTGCTTGCACAGGGCTAACGGTATCGGGCCGGGACCCGCCGGTTGATCTCCCCGGGGTGCGGGGGCGTTGCCGGACACCCGGGCCGGGAGCGGCGGGAACCTCCAGGCGTCCCACATGACGAAACATCAGCGTCCAATATCTGGATGTTAGTGGACCGCGAGTCCCGCGCCGTGCGAATCTCTTGCCATGTCTAGCGCCGGAACCACCCTAGTAGGTCGACTCCACGTCGATCTCCTTCGCGTGTCCAGCGCCATCTGTCCGGTGACCTGAGCCCATCCCGCCGCACCACCGCACCCGGCGCCACCCCTTCCCGCCATCCCCGCCGCAGCGGATGTGCAGGCGCCCGCCACGGCCTCGGTCACTGTCTTCCGGTCCTGAGAAACCCGCAGGTCAGAGCAGCACCGCACGGCTGAGCACGCCCCCGCGACCACCCGGCACCAGCGCCACCTGCCCCGAAGGACTTCACCATGGCCACCTCCCCCGAGACCGTCGAGCCCACGGCCGACAGCCCCGCCGCGCGCCGCCCCGCCGCGGCCCGCAAGGTGACCCGCCACCGTGGCGAGGGCCAGTGGGGCATGGGCCACCACACTCCTCTGAACGCCAACGAGCAGTTCAAGAAGGACGACGACGGTCTCAACGTGCGGACACGTATTGAGACGATTTACGCGCACCGCGGCTTCGACTCGATCGATCCCGCCGACCTGCGCGGCCGGATGCGCTGGTGGGGGCTCTACACCCAGCGCAAGGAGGGCATCGACGGCGGCAAGACCGCGATCCTGGACCCGCACGAGCTGGACGCCGAGTACTTCATGCTCCGCGTCCGCATCGACGGCGGCCGGCTGACGGTCGCCCAGCTGCGAGCGGTCTCCGAGGTCTCCGAGCAGTACGCGCGCGGCACCGCCGACCTGACCGACCGCCAGAACATCCAGTACCACTGGATCCGGATCGAGGACGTCCCGGCGATCTGGCAGAAGCTGGAGGCCGTCGGCCTGTCCACCACCGAGGCCTGCGGCGACACCCCGCGCGTCATCCTCGGCTCCCCGGTGGCCGGCATCGCCGAGGACGAGATCATCGACGGCACGCCCGCCATCGAGGAGATCCAGCGCCGCTTCATCGGCAACAAGGACTTCTCCAACCTGCCCCGCAAGTTCAAGTCCGCCGTCTCCGGCTCCCCGCTGCTGGACGTCGCGCACGAGATCAACGACGTCGCCTTCGTCGGCGTGGTCCACCCCGAGCACGGGCCCGGCTTCGACCTGTGGGTCGGCGGCGGACTCTCGACCAACCCGAAGCTGGGCGTGCGCCTGGGCGCCTGGGTCCCGCTGGACGAGGTCGCCGACGTCTACGGCGGCGTCATCGGCATCTTCCGCGACTACGGCTACCGCCGCCTGCGCAACCGCGCCCGGCTGAAGTTCCTGGTCGCCGACTGGGGCGTGGAGAAGTTCCGCCGGGTGCTGGAGGACGAGTACCTGAAGTACCGGCTGGTCGACGGCCCCGCCCCCGCCGAGCCCGCCGCCCGCTGGCGCGACCACGTCGGCGTCCACCGGCAGAAGGACGGCCGGTTCTACATCGGCTTCGCGCCGCGCGTCGGCCGGGTCGACGGCAAGCTGCTCGGCGAGATCGCCGACCTCGCCGCCGCCCACGGCAGCGACCGCCTGCGCACCACCGCCGAGCAGAAGATGCTGGTCCTCGACATCGCCGAGGAGCACGTCGAGTCCGTGGTGGCCGGCCTGGAGGCGCTCGACCTGCGGGTCACCCCGTCGCCGTTCCGCCGCGGCACCATGGCCTGCACCGGCATCGAGTTCTGCAAGCTCGCCATCGTCGAGACCAAGGAGCGCGGCCGCACGCTCATCGACGAACTGGAGCACCGCCTGCCGGAGTTCGCCGAGCCGCTGACCATCAACATCAACGGCTGCCCGAACGCCTGCGCCCGCATCCAGGTCGCCGACATCGGCCTCAAGGGCCAGCTGGTCACCGACGAGAACGGCGAGCAGGTCGAGGGCTACCAGGTGCACCTCGGCGGCGCGCTCGGCCTGGAGGCCGGCTTCGGCCGCAAGGTCCGCGGCCTCAAGGTGACCAGCGCCGGCCTGCCCGACTACGTCGAGCGCCTGCTGACCCGCTACCAGGCCGACCGCACCGAGGGCGAGCGCTTCGCCCAGTGGACGGCCCGGGCGAGCGAGGAGCAGCTGTCGTGAACGGGCGACACCGGCGGACGGAGCGGGACGGACGGAACGGAGCCGGCCATGAGTGAGCGAGCAGCCCCCTTCTTCTGCCCCTACTGCGGGGACGAGGACCTGCGCCCGTCCGAGGCCGGGCACGGCGCCTGGGAGTGCCACGGGTGCCGCCGCGCCTTCCAGTTGAAGTTCCTCGGCCTGCTGTCACCGACCAACCACGGGGGTACGTCCGATGAGCGGCACCACGACTGACCACGAGGCGGCGGCCGTCCGGGCCGGCCACGAGCTGGAGGAGGCGACCCCGCAGGAGATCCTGCGGTGGGCCGCCGACACCTTCGGCAAGCGGTTCTGCGTCACCTCCTCCATGGAGGACGCGGTCGTCGCCCACCTCGCCTCCTCGGTGTTCCCCGGCGTGGACGTGGTGTTCCTGGACACCGGCTACCACTTCCCGGAGACCATCGGCACCCGTGACGCGGTGGCCGCGACCATGCCGGTCAACGTCATCACGCTCACCCCGCTGCGGACCGTGGCCGAGCAGGACGCCGAGCACGGGCCGCACCTGCACGACCGCGACCCGGACCTGTGCTGCTCGCTGCGCAAGGTCGAGCCGCTGAACCGCGGCCTCGGCGGGTACGACGCCTGGGCGACCGGGCTGCGCCGCGACGAGTCGCCGACCCGGGCGAACACCCCGGTGGTCTCCTGGGACCCCAAGCGCCGCAAGGTCAAGATCGCGCCGATCGCCCGGTGGACGCAGGAGGACGTGGACGCCTACGTCGCCGCCAACGGGGTGCTGCTCAACCCGCTGCTGTGGGAGGGCTACACCTCGGTCGGCTGCTCGCCGCTGTCCTGCACCCGCAAGCCCGCCGAGGGCGAGGACGCCCGGGCCGGCCGCTGGTCCGGCTCCGGCAAGACCGAGTGCGGCATCCACCTCTGACCAGCCCCCACCCCCCACGTAAGGAAGAACCCGTGACAGTTCACGCCCTGGCAGCCGACGGGACCGCAGAGGCGGCCCCCGCGGTCGCCCCCTGCGAGCGCGGCGCCACCGTGTGGCTGACCGGGCTGCCGAGCGCCGGCAAGACCACGCTGGCCTTCGCACTGGCCGAGCGGCTGCGCGGCGAGGGCCACCGCGTCGAGGTCCTGGACGGCGACGAGATCCGCGAGTTCCTCTCCAAGGGCCTCGGCTTCTCCCGCGAGGACCGGCACACCAACGTCACCCGGATCGGCTTCGTCGCCGAGAAGCTCGCCGCCAACGGCGTGAAGGTGCTCGCCCCGGTGATCGCCCCCTTCGCCGACTCCCGCGCCGCCGTGCGCGATCGGCACGCCGCGGCCGGCACCGACTTCCTGGAGATCCACGTCGCGACCCCGGTCGAGCTGTGCGCCGAGCGGGACGTCAAGGGCCTCTACGCCAAGCAGGCCGCCGGCGAGATCTCCGGTCTCACCGGCGTGGACGACCCGTACGAGGCTCCGGAGAACCCGGAGCTGCGGATCCAGACCCGGGGCCGCGAGGTGGCCGACTCCGCCGCCGAGCTGCACGCCTTCCTGACCGAGAAGGGACTCGCATGACCACCGCGACCGACCGTCCCGTCCGCACCGACGACCCCGACCGCACCTCCGGGGGGCCCTTCGCGCTGTCCCACCTGGACGCGCTGGAGGCCGAGTCGGTGCACGTCTTCCGCGAGGTCGCGGGGGAGTTCGAACGCCCGGTGATCCTGTTCTCCGGCGGCAAGGACTCCATCGTCATGCTGCACCTGGCGCTCAAGGCCTTCCACCCGGCGCCGGTCCCCTTCTCCCTGCTGCACGTCGACACCGGGCACAACTTCCCCGAGGTGATCGCCTACCGCGACCGCGTCGTGGCCGAGCACAACCTGCGCCTGCACGTCGCCCACGTCCAGGACTTCATCGACCGCGGTGTGCTCCGCGAGCGCCCCGACGGCACCCGCAACCCGCTGCAGACCGTCCCGCTCCTCGACGCCATCGAGAAGAACCGCTTCGACGCGGTCTTCGGCGGCGGCCGCCGCGACGAGGAGAAGGCCCGCGCCAAGGAGCGCGTCTTCTCGCTGCGCGACGAGTTCGGCGCCTGGGACCCCCGCCGCCAGCGCCCCGAACTGTGGTCGCTGTACAACGGCCGGCACGCGGTCGGCGAGCACGTGCGGGTCTTCCCGCTGTCCAACTGGACCGAGCTGGACGTCTGGCAGTACATCGAGCGCGAGGGCATCGAGCTCCCCGAGATCTACTACGCCCACGAGCGCGACGTCTTCGCCCGCAACGGCATGTGGCTGACCGCCGGCGAGTGGGGCGGTCCCAAGGACGGCGAGCCGGTCGAACGGCGGCTGGTCCGCTACCGCACCGTCGGCGACATGTCCTGCACCGGCGCCGTCGACTCCGACGCCACCACCATCCGGGCCGTGATCACCGAGATCGCCGCCTCCCGCCTCACCGAGCGCGGCGCCACCCGCGCCGACGACAAGATGTCCGAGGCCGCGATGGAAGACCGCAAGCGCGAGGGGTACTTCTAATGAGCACGACCATCGAGCACACCGCCACCTCGCTGCTGCGCTTCGCCACCGCCGGCTCCGTCGACGACGGCAAGTCCACCCTGGTCGGCCGCCTCCTGCACGACTCCAAGTCGGTCCTCGCCGACCAGCTGGAAGCCGTCGAGCACGCCTCCCGCAAGCGCGGCCAGGAGGCGCCCGACCTCGCACTGCTCACCGACGGCCTGCGCGCCGAACGCGAGCAGGGCATCACCATCGACGTCGCCTACCGCTACTTCGCCACCCCCCGGCGCCGGTTCATCCTCGCCGACACCCCCGGGCACGTGCAGTACACCCGCAACATGGTGACCGGCGCCTCCACCGCCGAACTCGCCGTCGTCCTCGTCGACGCCCGCAACGGCGTCGTCGAGCAGACCCGCCGGCACGCCGCCGTCGCCGCGCTCCTGCGCGTGCCGCACGTCGTCCTCGCCGTCAACAAGATGGACCTCGTCGGCTACGCGGAGCCCGTCTTCGCCGCCATCGCCGCCGAGTTCACCGCCTACGCCGCCTCGCTCGGCGTCCAGGACGTCCTCGCCGTCCCGATCTCCGCCCTCGCCGGGGACAACGTCGTCGAACCCTCCGCGCAGATGGACTGGTACGGCGGACCGACCCTGCTGGAACACCTGGAGACGGTGCCGGTCGGCAGCGACCCCGGCGCCGAACCGGCCCGCTTCCCCGTGCAGTACGTGATCCGCCCGCAGACCGAGGAACACCCCGACTACCGCGGCTACGCCGGCCAGCTGGCCTCCGGCGTGCTGCGCGTCGGCGACCCGGTCACCGTCCTGCCCTCCGGACACACCAGCACCGTCGCCGGCATCGACGCGCTCGGCCGCGAGACCGACATCGCCTGGGCCCCGCAGTCCGTCACCGTCCGGCTCGCCGACGACCTCGACGTCTCCCGCGGCGACCTGCTCGCCGCCGGCCCGGCCCCCGCGCCGACCAAGGACATCGAGGCCACCGTCAGCCACCTCAACGAGCGCCCCCTGCGCGCCGGGGACAAGGTGCTGCTCAAGCACACCACCCGCACCGTGCGCGCGCTCGTCAAGGAGATCTCCTACCGCATCGACATCGACACCCTCGAACAGCGCTCCGGCGCCGACGGGTTGAACGTCAACGACATCGGCCACGTGGTGCTGCGCACCGCCGAACCGCTGGCGCTCGACACCTACACCGACAACCGTCGCACCGGCTCGTTCCTCCTGATCGACCCGGCCGACGGCACCACCCTCACCGCCGGCATGGCGGGCGAGGCCTTCGAGACCGTACGCACCACCGACGCACCCGACGCACCCCAAGAGGAGGACTGGGTCTGATGCCCAGCGAGGCGTTCTCGGGCATGGACAAGGAAGGCGGCCGCATCGGCAGCGGCGTCCTCGGCAGCGGCCAGGGCGGCCTGACCCGATGTGCGGGCCGACAGGGCTGAGAACGCCCTGTCACCGGGCTGTCTTCCCCCACAGCCGCCCGGCTTGCCCCGGCACTCCGCTGCCGCGCGCACCACCTTCCGCATCTTCCGTACCGAGACCGCCTCCTGACGGTCCGTCCGCGAACAGGACTCACCATGGCACCGAACCAGGCCCCTTCGCGCCGCACCTCCTCCCATGGGCGCACCCGCCCCAACGCCGGCCGGATCAGACGCACCGCGGCGGCCGCCGCGGCCGGTCTGACCGCGGTGGCCCTGCTGTCGGCCTGCAGCTACGGCTCCAAGGCCGACAAGTCCGCCGACGGCAAGGCCGGCGCCGCCGCCACCGCCGGGGACTCCGGGACGAAGCTCTCCGCCGACTCCGTGAAGATCGGCTACTTCGCCAACCTGACCCACGGAACCCCGCTGGTCGGCCTCCAGGAGGGCTTCTTCCAGAAGGAGCTGGGCGCCACCCAGATCAAGACCCAGGTCTTCAACGCGGGCCCGGCCGAGATCGAGGCGCTCAACGCCGGTTCGATCGACATCGGCTGGATCGGCCCCTCCCCGGCGATCAACGGCTTCACCAAGTCCGACGGCAAGTCGCTGAAGATCATCGGCGGTTCGGCCTCCGGCGGGGTCAAGCTCGTGGTCAACCCGGACAAGGTCTCCTCCCTGGACGACCTCAAGGGCAAGAAGATCGCCACCCCGCAGCTGGGCAACACCCAGGACGTGGCACTGCTCAACTACCTCGCGGGCAAGGGCTACAAGGTCGACGCGGCCTCCGGCGCGGGCGACGTCTCGGTGGTGCGCACCGACAACAAGGTCACCCCCGACGCCTACAAGTCCGGCTCCGTCGACGGCGCCTGGGTGCCCGAGCCCACCGCCTCCAAGCTGGTCACGCTCGGCGCGAAGGTCCTGCTCAACGAGAAGGACGTCTGGCCGGACAAGAAGTTCGTGATCACCAACATCATCGTCTCCCAGAAGTTCCTCAAGGAACACCCGGACGTGGTGGAGGCCGTACTGCGCGGCTCGGTGAAGACCAACGCCTTCATCAAGGCCGACCCGGACAAGGCCAAGGCCGACGCCAACGAGGCGATCAAGAAGGACGCCGGCAACGCACTGGAGCCCGCGATCCTCGACCCGGCCTGGGCCGACATCGACTTCCTGGACGACCCGCTGGCGAACACCCTGCAGGCCGAGGCCGACCACGCCGTCACCGCCGGGCTCCTCAAGAAGCCCAACCTGAACGGCATCTACGACCTCACCCTGCTGAACAAGGTCCTCGCCGCCCAGGGCCAGGCCGCCGTGGCGGACGCCGGTCTCGGCGCCAAGTAGCGCCCACCGAAAAGCCGTTCGCCGACGACTCCGCGGTCCGGCCCCCGTCCTCCCGGTCGATCCCCGATCGATGCCCACCGGGACGGGCGGGGCCCGGGCCCCGGCCCCGACCCGCAGCCCCGCAGACCACTCACCAGGAGGTGCCCGGATGACCTCGGCACTGACCACCTCGGCGGACGCCCCCGGCGCCGACGCCCACGGCGGCGCGCCCGCCGTCCGGATCTCGCACGTGCACAAGTCCTTCGGCCGCCCCGGCGCGCAGACCCACGTCCTGGACGACATCACGCTCGACGTCGCGCCAGGCGAGTTCGTCACCCTGCTCGGCGCCTCGGGCTGCGGCAAGTCCACCCTGCTCAACCTGGTCGCCGGCCTCGACGAGCCGACCGCCGGCAGCATCGAGGTGCCCGGCGGCCGCCCCGCCCTGATGTTCCAGGAGCACGCGCTGTTCCCCTGGCTCACCGCCGGGAAGAACATCGAACTGGCCCTCAAGCTGGCCGGTGTGCCCCGCCCCGAGCGCCGCGCCGAGGCCGAGCGGCTGCTCGAACTCGTCCGCCTGAAGGGCTCGTACGGCAAGCGGGTGCACGAGCTGTCCGGCGGAATGCGCCAGCGCGTGGCGATGGCCCGGGCACTCGCCCAGGGCAGCAAGGTCCTGCTGATGGACGAGCCGTTCGCCGCGCTCGACGCCATCACCCGGGACGTGCTGCACGACGAGATCACCCGGATCTGGGCCGAGCGGCAGCTGTCCGTCCTCTTCGTCACCCACAACGTGCGCGAGGCCGTGCGACTGGCCCAGCGGGTCGTACTGCTCTCCTCCCGCCCCGGCCGGGTCGCCCGGGAGTGGCGGATCGACCTGCCGCAGCCGCGCCGCATCGAGTCCGCGGGCGTCGCCGACCTGTCCATAGAGATCACCGAAGAACTGCGTGGGGAGATCCGTCGCCATGGCCAGCACTGACACCACCCCCGTCCTGGACAAGACCGACGCGGCCCGCACCGGCGGGACGGGCACGAGCGACAGTGCCGACGTCGGTGCGGGCCTGGACGCGCTCGACTCCGTCACCGCGCAGCGCGGCTCGCTCGGCGAGGCGCTGCGGACCAAGGCGCTGCCGCCGCTGATCGGCGTGCTCGTGGTGCTCGCGCTGTGGCAGGGCGCGTACAGCCTGCACGTCACGTCCTCGTACAAGCTGCCCAGCCCCGCGGACGTGTGGCGTTCCGCGCAGGACCTCTGGTACCAGGGCACGCTGTTCTCGATCATCTGGACCAGCGTCTGGCGCGGCCTGTCCGGCTTCCTGCTCGCCGTCGTGATCGGCACCCCGATCGGGCTGGTGGTCGCCCGGGTCCGGCCGGTGCGCACCGCGATCGGGCCGGTGCTGCAGGGCCTGCAGTCGCTGCCCTCGGTGGCCTGGGTGCCGGCCGCGGTCATCTGGCTCGGCATCAACGACTCGATGATGTACGCGGTGATCCTGCTGGGCGCCGTCCCGTCGATCGCCAACGGGCTGGTCGCCGGCATCGACCAGGTGCCGCCGCTGTTCCTGCGGGCCGGGCGCACCATCGGCGCGACCGGCCTGGCGGGCGCCCGGCACGTGCTCATCCCGGCGGCGCTGCCCGGTTACCTGGCCGGTCTCAAGCAGGGCTGGGCGTTCTCCTGGCGCTCGCTGATGGCCGCCGAACTGGTCGCCTCCTCCCCCGACCTGGGCCGCGGGCTGGGCCGGTTCCTGGAGGACCAGCGCGAGTTCTCCGACATGTCCGGGGTGCTGCTCGGCATCGTCCTGATCCTGTTCGTCGGCATCGCCATCGAGCTGCTGGTGTTCACCCCGGTCGAGCGCCGGGTGCTGCGCAACCGCGGCCTGCTGGCCACCGGCAAGTGAGGCACCGCTGATGTCCGCCCTCCTCCTCATCGCCCACGGCAGCCGCGACCCGCGGCACGCCGCGACCGTGGCCGCGCTCGTCGAGGAGGTGCGGGCCCGGCGGCCCGGTGTCGAGGTCGCCACCGCCTACCTGGACCACTGCGCGCCGCGGATCCCGCAGGTGGTGGGACGGCTGACGGACGCGGTCGCCGTCCCGCTGCTGCTCAACCGGGCGTTCCACGCCAAGCACGACATCCCCGCCGCCCTGCGCGCCGCCGGTTCCCGGCTGCCCGTCGCGGACGTGCTCGGCCCCTCCCCGCTGCTGCTCGCGGCGCTGGACCGCCGCCTCGCCGGGGCCGGCCTGGACGTCTCCTCCCCCGCGGTCCGGGCCCGTACCGGCGTCGTGCTCGCCGCCGCCGGGTCCTCCGACCCGGCCGCCGACGCCGCGACCCGCGCGGTCGCCGCCGAGTGGCGGCGCACCCGCGGCTGGGCCGCCGTCGAGGTCGCCTACGCCTCCGCGGCCGGCCCGCGCGTCCCCGACGCCCTCGCCGCGCTGCGCGCCGTCGGCGCCGAGCGCACCGCCGTCTCCCCGTACCTGCTGGCCCCCGGCCTCCTGCCGGACCGCATCGCGGCGGCCGCCGACGGGGCGGACGTCCTGGCCGACGTCCTGGGCGCCGCCCCGGAGCTGGCCGCCCTGCTGCTGGAGCGCCACGACGAGGCCCGTCTCGCCGAGCGGTCGACCCCGGCACTCACGGCCTGAGCGGTCAGGACGCCTTGCGGTGCTGGTACTCGGCGACCGCGGCGGTGATCACGCTGAGCGGCACCGGTTCGTCCAGGTCGGCGACGGCCGCCTCGATCCACTCCCGCATGATGGCAGTCGGCTTCAGTCCCCGTTCCCGCGCGCGCCGCCGCACCTCGTCCATCACCGGCTTGGGCAGCCGCAGCGAGGTGGTGATCATCACGGAGTCCGCCGTCGCCCGCTCGCCCGGCTCGGCGCTCATGACCTCGTCCTCGGTCAGCTCGTGCGTCTCGTAGTACTCGGCGATCGCTTCAAGCTCCGCACCGTTGTCAGTCATCTGCCACCTTCAACTCGTCCGCTTGAGGAACAGGCGCCGTTCGACAGCCGTCATGTCACGCGCGGTCGCGCAGTACCACGCCGATGCCACCGTGGTGCTGTCCGCCAGAACCACCAACAGGTAACGACCTGCCCGCGTCACGCCGAAGCAGAGCATCGTGTCGGCCCGGCCGCCGGAGAACCAGTGAGGGCGGGTGAAGACGACGTCCTCGACCTCCTCCGGGTCCACGCCGTGTCTGGCGATGTGCTCCTCGGACCGCGGACCGCTCGTTCCAGTAGATCTCACTATGCACGAGCCTCAGCGTGTTGCAAACGCAATGCACCGAGCCGGTTGCGTCCACTCCGTCAGGTGACGGCGCGCTGAAGCACCGACGGGGGGGGGGGGCGGGGGGGCGCGGGCGCGCCCGCGCCCCCGCCCGCCCCCCCCCCCCCCCCCGGGGGGGGGGTGGGTCAGGCCGGGAGGTTCCACTTCTGGTTGGCGGCACCGTTGCAGTCCCAGATGCCGAGCTGGTTGCCGTTGGTGGTGGAGTAGCCCAGGTCGTCCAGGCAGCGGCCGGACTGCGGGTTGAGCAGCGAGCCGTCCGGACGGGCCTGCCACTGCTGGGCACCGGTGCCGTTGCAGTCGTAGATCTGCACCCGGGTGGCGTTGCCGGTGTTCCCGCCCGAGACGTCCAGGCACTTGCCGAGGGCCCGGATGGTGCCGTCGGTGCCGACCTTCCAGGTCTGGGCGGCGTTGCCCAGGCAGTCGTAGATCTGGACGGGGGTGCCGGCGCCGCTGTTGCCGCCGCGCACGTCCACGCACTTGTTCGCGTAGCCGCTGATCGGGCCGACCGGGCCCGCCGGGACGGGGGAGCCGGTGACGATCCAGCCGTAGGACGGCATCATCGGGTAGAAGCAGCCCGCGGAGGCGCTGGTGTTACCGGTGACCCAGTTGCTGCTCGAACCCATGCTGGTGGGGAACCCGTTGCTGTCGAAGCCCTGGCAGGAAACCGTGAGCCGCCAGGTCTGCTGCGGGTCGATGCCCGTGCAGGTGCCGAGGTAACCGTTGCCGCTCCTGACGACGGAACAGCTCCCGGTGGCCTGGGCCCCGGCGGACGGCGTGTTCGGGGTGGTGCTCTCGGCGGCTCCGGCAGCGGGTGCGGTGAGCGCGGCGGCTCCGGCGAGCAGGCCGGTGGCGAACAGGGTGACGGTACGACGCATGGCGGGGCTCCTCGGGGGTGGGGGTGATCCGGTGGACGGGGCTGCCGCGGGCATCAGGCGGGCAGGTGCCAGACCTGGTTGGCGGCGGTGGCGCCGAAGCAGTCCCAGATCTGCAGGACCGCGCCGTTCGCGCTGGAGACGTCCCGGACGTCCAGGCAGCGGCCGGACTGCGGGTTGACGAGCGAGCCGTCGGCCCGGGCCTGCCACTTCTGGGCACCGCTTCCGTTGCACTCCCACGTCCGCACCAGCGTCCCGTTGCCGGTGCGCCCGCCTTCGACGTCCAGGCAGTTGCCGACCGCCCGCACGGTGCCGTCGGCCCCGACCTTCCACGTCTGGTTGACGTTGCCGAGGCAGTCCCAGATCTGCGTCTGCGTCCCGTTCGCGGTGCTGCCGCCGCGCACGTCCAGGCACTTGCCCGCGATCCCGGTGATCCGGCCGACCGCACCCGCCGGAACCGCCGGACCGAACTCGATCTGGCCGGCGCCCGGCATCAGCGGGTACATGCAGCCGGCGGCGACGCTGGTGTTGCCGGTGACCCAGTTGCTGGCCCAACCCGAGTAGATGGGCACGTGGTTGTTCCAGTCGTAGCCCGAGCAGCCGACCACGACGCGCCAGGTCTGCTGCGGGTCGATGCCCGTACAGGTGCCGGTGGGGGCCGGGTTGGCGTCGGTGACGGTGCAGCTCCCGACGCCGCCCGGGCCCGGGACGGTGGTGGACGCCGCGCTCCGGGCAGTGCTCTCGGCGGCACCGGCGGCCGGCGCGGTGAGCGCGGCGGCTCCGGCGAGCAGGCCGGTGGCGAACAGGGTGACGGTACGACGCACGGGGAGAGTCCTTCCGGAGAGGGTGAACCGGCCGGCCCGCATGTGAAGCACCGGTGATGACGGTGTGACGTTTGCGCGGGCCGCGCGAAAGCATCGGGCACCGCCTGTTCACGGTCAACGGGCAGGGGTGAAGATCACGCCACCGCTCCGTCCACGGAGGATTGGTGTACGACACGGTCCGGGACGGACCCCGGCAGGCCGGACGCGCGGCCGATCCGGCCGGATCGCGTACGGCCCGGCCCCCGGGTGAGCGAGGGGCCGGGCCGTCGGACGGTGCGGTGCCGGGCGGTGCCGGGTCAGATCCGGCGCAGGGTGAAGGCGTCCGACGGGTGGCCCGCGACGGCGTCGGCGAGGCCGGCGGAGAGCTGGTAGAGGCTGCCGGTCGGGCCGGCGAGGAGCGCGGTGGGGGTGGCGTCGACGGAGGGCCGGACGGCGGTGAGGCGGGCGGTGCGCCAGTGGTCGTCCGAGCGCAGTTCGACCTCGGCGTCCCGGCCGGCGCCCAGGAGGGCGTTGGTGACGCCCGCGACGGAGCCGTCCGGGCGGCCGAGCAGGCCGTCCAGGTGGAGCAGGGACGCGCCGCCGGCCACCTCGACCCGGCGCACCGCGGCCGGGTTCCACAGCGGGACCTGCCACAGCGTGCCGTCGTCCCACTTGCCGACGACCAGACGGCCCTCGCGCAGGACGATGCCGTTGAGGCCGTACGAGCCCGGGGCGGGGGCCAGCCGCGGGTCGCGCAGCAGCACGGAGGCGGTGCCGTCCGGCGCCACCCGGTAGACGACGGGGGCGAAGGAGTCGGTGACGTAGGCGGTGCCGTCGGGGCCGACCGCGATGTCGTTGGCCAGGTGGTTGCCGCCGTCGGCGGCGACGGCGGCGAGGTCGGTGTGGAAGATCCGCCGGCCGGTGTCCAGGTCGTAGGCGCCGATCCCGGCGATCTTCCCGAAGGTCGCGGCGCTGCTGCGCTCGCCGACGCCGTTGTCGAGGTCGGTGACCAGGACGCGGTGGTGGACGGGGTCGATCCGCAGGCCGGCGATCTCGGTCAGCGCGGGGTCCTGCACCAGGGTGCGCACGCTCCCGTCGGTGCCGACGGCGGAGACGGTGCCGTGCCGCAGCGAGCCGAGCAGGAAGCGGTGGTGGGAGGCGTCCCAGACGCCCGACTCGGGCACCAGGGTCGGCGCGTGGCCGGTGATCACGGCCGGGGCCGGGCAGTCGGCGGCCGCCGCGGCGGGCAGCGTGCCGACCGTGCCGAGCAGCGCGGCGAATGCGGCCGCGACCAGGGTGCGGCGGAGGGTACGGTGCTGACGGTTGCTCATCGGGATTCCCTTGCGCGTGCGATCCGTTGACGTGATCAAGCCTCGCGCGGACGGGCGGGCCGCAGCAGTGCGTGGGAGTACTGGTAGTCGGACTACCAGGGAGGACGGGGGACATGGTGGACGTGGTGGACGTCGACGACGCCGGGGAACGCCGGACGGCGCTGTCGAGCTTCCTGCGCACCCGCCGGGCGCGGCTGACGCCGCAGGACGTCGGGCTGGCGCCGGGGGTGCGGCGGCGCACCCCGGGGCTGCGGCGGGAGGAGCTGGCGCTGCTCGCCGGCGTGGGGGTGACCTGGTACACGTGGCTGGAGCAGGGCCGCGACATCCACCCGTCGCCGGAGGTGCTGGCCAGCCTCGCCCGGACGCTGCGGCTGGACCGGGCGGAGACGGCGTACCTGTTCCGGCTGGCCGGCAGCCACCCCCGGGACGGCGAGGTGGCCGCGCCGGGGGACGTCCCGGTCCCGCTGCTGCGGCTGATGCACGCGCAGTGGCCGGCGCCGTCGTTCGTGATGGACGCCAACTGGGACATCCGGGCCTGGAACCCGGGCGCGGACGCACTGTTCGGCCTGACCGAGCGGCCGCCGGAGGAGTGCAACCTGGCCTGGGTGGTGTTCGGCAACCCCGTGCACCGGGCCCGGGTCGAGCACTGGGAGGCACACGCCCGCCGCTTCCTGGCGCAGCTGCGCTCCGCCTACGCCGAGCGCGGCGGTGAGGCGACGGCCGTGGGGCGCCACCTGGCCCGGATGATCCAGCAGGTCCGCGGCGAGTACCCGGAGGCGGACGCCTGGCTGGAGGAGCACCAGGTCGCCGAGCGCTCCGGCACCGAGAAGGTGATCCGGCACGAGGCGGTGGGCCTGGTGCGGATCGACCAGCACGTGCTGCTGGCCGCCGAGGGCCTGCAGCTGATCGTGATGGCCCCGCGCGACGCCGAGTCGGAGGAGCGGTTGCGCGCGCTGGCGCCGGCCTCGGCCGCCGTGGCGGTCTGACGCGGGGTGCGCCGCCCCGGCGGGGTGCCGGGGCGGCGGACCGGACCGGCCGTCAGGCCGGGAGGTTCCACTTCTGGTTCTCGGCGCCGTTGCAGTCCCAGATGCCGAGCTGGTTGCCGTTGGCGGTGGAGAAGCCCAGGTCGTCCAGGCAGCGGCCGGACTGCGGGTTGAGCAGCGAGCCGTCCGGGCGGGCCTGCCACTGCTGGGCGCCGGTGCCGTTGCAGTCGTAGATCTGGACCTTGGTCCCGTTGCCGGTGTTGCCACCCGAGACGTCCAGGCACTTGCCGATGGCGCGGATCGTACCGTCGACGCCGATCCGCCACTTCTGGGCCCAGGTGCCGTTGCAGTCGTAGATCTGGACCGGGGTCCCGTTGCCGAAGTTCGCGCCCTTCACGTCGACGCACTTGCTCGCGTAGCCGGTGATCTGGCCGGTCGGGCCGGCCGGCGGCACGGCGCCGAGCATGACGCGCGGGAACATGATCGTGTCGCCGAAGCCGCAGGACGCGGAGACGGTGCCGTCGCCGATCCCGAGCCCGCCGAACGCGGGGCGGGAGAACTGCATCGTGTGGTCGGTGTTCCAGTAGAGGCAGTTGGCGGTGACGGACCAGGTCTGCATCGGGTCGAGGCCGGTACAGGTGCCCATGGCGTTGAAGCCGGCCGCGTAGGCGGAGCAGGCGGGGGCGGCCTGGGCGGAGGTCGCGGGGGCCACCAGGGCGGCGGCTCCGGCGAGCAGGGCGGTGGTCAGCAGTGCGGAGGTGCGGCGCATGGGGAGGGTCGTCCTTCCGGTCGGCGAATCACGTCGGCCCACGCCCGGTCGCACCGCGGTGACGGTGCGGCAGGTGTGTGGGATGCGTGAGAGCTTCGTGGCTGAACGGTTCGCCGTCAACCGGCAGTTGGGCGGGTTCTGCCGGTGTCCGGGGCGCTGAGCTGCGCGGTCCCGCCGAACGGCATTTTCCCGCGGCCCCCGGCTCCGGCTCCGGCTCCGGCCCTCGCTCCTCGGAACACCCCCGGCCCCGGAAGACCCCCGGAAGACCCGGGTACGCAGCCCCCGGAACGCCGAACGGCCCGGCGCCCCCTCGTGGTGAGAGGGCGCCGGGCCGTTCGGTTCCGGACGTCAGTCGAACGTGCGGCGCTGGCGCCCGGTCCCGTAGTTGGAGCCGGACTTGGCGCCGCTGCCGGGCTTGGAGCGCCCGGAGGAGCGGCCGATGAAGCCGGCCGCCTGCGGGCGGTCGCCCTGGGTGGCGGCGCCCGTCCGCTGCTTGGGGCGGGGGCGGCGCGGGTTGCCGTTCATGTCGACGTCGGTGGGCAGTCCGGAGCGCTTGCCGGGGCGGCGGCGCTGGCCGCCGTTCTTGGCCCCGGCGCGCCCGCCGGCCGTCTCGTCCGCCGGACCGGCCGCGGCGGCCTGGGCCACCGGCACCGCCAGGGTGACCGGGACGCCGCTGGGCGTGCGGGCGCCGGTGATCCGGGTCAGGTCGGCGTCGCCGGGGCGGATCTTGGTGACGGTCGGGCGGATGCCGGCGACCGTCATCAGCCGGTTGACCTCGCGGCGCTGCTCGGGCAGCACGAGGGTGACGACCGTGCCGGACTCGCCGGCCCGGGCGGTGCGGCCGCCGCGGTGCAGGTAGTCCTTGTGGTCGATCGGCGGGTCGACGTTGACCACGAGGTCCAGGCCGTCGATGTGGATGCCGCGGGCGGCGACGTTGGTGGCGATCAACGCGGTGACGTGGCCCTCGCGGAACTGGTCGAGGACCCGGTTGCGCTGCGGCTGGGACTTGCCGCCGTGCAGGGCCGCGGCCTTCACGCCGTTGGCGAGCAGCTGCTTGGCCAGCCGGTCGGCGCCGTGCTTGGTGTGCACGAACATGATCACGCGGCCGTCGCGGGAGGCGATGTGCGCGGTGGCGGAGGCCTTGTCGGTCTGGTCGAGCTGGAGGACGTGGTGGTCCATGGTGGTCACCGCGCCGGCCGACGGGTCGACCGAGTGGGTCACCGGGTCGGTCAGGAAGCGCTTGACCAGCCGGTCGACGTTGCGGTCCAGGGTGGCGGAGAACAGCATCCGCTGCCCGCCCTCGGCGACCTGCTCCAGCAGCTTGCTGACCTGCGGCAGGAAGCCCATGTCGGCCATCTGGTCGGCCTCGTCCAGGACGGTGATCGCCACGTCGGAGAGGTTGACGTCACCGCGCCCGATCAGGTCGTCCAGCCGGCCCGGGGTGGCGACCAGGACCTCGGTGCCGCGGCGCACCGCGCTGGCCTGCCGGTTGATCGACATGCCGCCGACGACGGTGGTGATCCGCAGGTTGACGGCGGTCGCGTACGGGGTGAGCGCCTCGGTGACCTGCTGGGCCAGCTCGCGGGTGGGCACCAGGACGAGCGCCAGCGGGTGCCGGGCGACGGCGCGGCTGCCGGCGGTGCGGGCGAGCAGCGGCAGGCCGAAGGCCAGGGTCTTGCCGGAGCCGGTGCGGCCGCGGCCGAGCACGTCGCGCCCGGCGATCGAGTCGGGCAGCGTGGCGGCCTGGATCGGGAACGGCTCGGTGACGCCTTCGCGGCCGAGCGCGGAGAGGATCGCCTTGGGCAGGTCCAGCTCGGCGAAGGTGGCCGCCGGGGGGCGCGGCGGGGTGCCCTGGACGACGGTGAAGTCGGCGGCCTCGGGTGCGGCGGTCCGGGTCTGCTTGGGGGCGCCGGAGCGGCCGCGCGGCTTGCGCGAGCGGTCGCCGCCGCCGCCGGCGGTGCGGCGGGACTGGTCGGTGGTGCGGGCGCCGCGGTCGCGGGGCGGGCGGGCAGGGGTGGTCACGGGATCTCCGTCCGTCGGTCGGCAGCCCGCGGGTCGCGGGCCGTGTCGGCCGTCGGGGGTGAGTCCGCCGCCCCGGCCGTACGGCGGCATGAACAGGGGCCCGCACCCCCCCGGGGCGGGGCCCCCGCCCCGCGCGCCGACGCGCTCCCTGGGGGGGGCGGAGGCCGCGCTCCAGTTTTTGTGTCGCGAGGGGCGCGCGCGGGGGGGGGGGGGGGGGGGGGGGGGGGCGGGGGGGGGTGCGCCCGCCCCCCGGGCGTTGGGGGGCATTAAACGGGGCCCCCCGGGGGGGGGGGGGGCCCCCGCTTCGCGATCTTCGCGAGTCAGCGTGGGCTGACGTCAGCCGATGATCTGGATGTTCTCGGCCTGCGGGCCCTTCTGGCCCTGCGTGACGTCGAACTCGACCTTCTGGCCCTCGAACAGCTCACGGAAGCCCTGAGCCTGGATGTTCGAGTAGTGGGCGAACACGTCGGCGCCGCCGCCGTCCTGCTCGATGAAGCCGAAGCCCTTTTCGCTGTTGAACCACTTCACGGTGCCGGTAGCCATAACCGTCTCCTCTAAAACTGGGGCATCAGGGATCCACACCTCGTGAATCCCCAAGTAGCCGCGATCCCCATCCGGAGACTGAAACACCGGACAAAACAAATGCGCCTGTTGGTTGGAACCAGCAGGCGCACATACACGTTCATGGGAACCAAAACTGCAACTGCCTCGACTGTAGCACGGCGACACCCCGCGCGACCGGGGATTTTCCGCCGAACAGATCACGTTTGACGCCCTCGGAACAAGGGGACGCGGGGGGCCCCCCCGGCGGGGGGCCCCCCCGGGGGCGGGGCCGGGCGCGGGGGGGCGGGGGGGCCCCCCCGCGGGCCGGCCCCGCCCCGCGCCCGCGCGCGCCCCCGGCGGTAATCA
>NZ_JBHWBZ010000036.1:31274-63613 GCF_042735475.1 Kitasatospora sp. NPDC059577
CCACACCCTTTTCTCTAACCTTTTTTTTCGTGGGGTCGCTTTTGTGTTTTTTCTGCTTCGGGGTGGGGGTGGGGGGGGTCACCCCGGGGGGGGCCCCCCCCCGGCGCCGCGTCAGTGCCGTCCGGCCGGCTCCGGCACGCCGTGCGCGCCCGCCAGCGGGGCCGGCCCCTCGCCGTGGCCGTGGCCGGGGCTGTCGGCGTGGCCGGGCCACCAGGCGCGGTGGCCGAGCAGCGCGGTCAGGGCCGGGGTGAAGAACATCGCCATCACGAAGGCCGCCAGCACGATGCCGAAGGCCAGCGAGAAGCCGAGCTCCATGAAGAGGACGTTGCCCGCGAGCATGAAGGTCGCGAACGAGGCCGCCAGGATGAAGCCGGCCGCCGCGACGGTCGGGCCGCCGTGCTTGATGGCCTCGCTGGCCGCCTCGCGCGGGTTGCGGCCCTCGCGGGCCTCCTCGCGGAGGCGGGAGATGATCAGGATGTTGTAGTCGGTGCCGATCGCCACCACGAAGAGGTAGATGAAGATCGGCAGCATGAACATCAGGCCCTGCTCGCCCTTGATGTTCTGGAACACCAGGGTGGTGGCACCGAGGGTGCCGCCGAAGCCGAGGCCGACCGAGGCCATCAGGTACCACGGCGCGACCACGCTGCGCAGCTGCAGGCCCAGGATGAGCATGATGATCAGGGCCGCGATCGGGAAGACCAGCGTGTAGTCGTGCACCATCGCGGTGTTGATGTCCTTGTACACCGAGGTGATGCCGCCGACCAGCGTCTTGGTGTCGGCCGGGGCCGAGGCGTGGGCGGTGTCGCGGACCTTCTCGATGGTGTCGATGGCCTTGTTGGAGGCCGGCGCGTCGTTGAGCATCACGGTGAAGTCACCGGTGGTGCCGTCGGCGCTGATCGCCTTGTTCTCGGTGCTCGGCGTGACGACGGAGGCCACTCCGGGGACGCCCTGGAGCTTGTCGGCGAAGTCCTTGATCGCGGATTCGCCGAGCTTGGCGCCGTTGGTGCTGGTCAGGTAGACGTGGCTCGGGTCGGCGGCGCCGGCCGAGAACGCGGTCATCAGCTTGTCCTGGACGACCATCGACTCCTTGCCCTTGGGCATGGAGCTGCCCGCCAGGTCGTAGGTGCCGTTGTAGTTGACGCCGGCCAGGGTGAGCACCAGCAGGATGCCGCCGGAGACCAGGGCGACCAGGCCGGGCTTCTTGCCGGTCATCCGGCCGAGCGCGGCGAAGCGGGCGTTCTTCGGCTCCTGCATCCACTTCTTGCCGGGCCAGAACACGGCCTTGGACGGGAGGACGGCGAGCACGGCCGGGGCCAGGGTCAGCGAGACCAGGGCGGTCGCGATGACCGCGATGGCCAGCGCCGGGCCGAGCGCGGTGAACATGCCCAGGCTGGAGAGGATCAGCACGGCGAAGGCGACGGCGACGGCACCGGCGGCGGAGGCGATCGCCTCGCCGACCCGGCCGACGGCGTTGGCCACGGCCGTCTTGCGGTCCTCGCCCAGGCGCAGCCGCTCGCGGTAGCGGAAGGCGAGGAAGAGGAAGTAGTCCGTGCCGACGCCGAGGACCACGATGATCAGGATCGCGGAGGTCATCGGCGAGGACTTCAGGTCGAACATCTTGATCGCGTCGGCGATCAGGCCGTTGGCCACCGGCATCGCGATGACCAGCGAGAGCAGGACCGGCAGCAGGCCGGCCAGGACGCTCCGGAAGATGATGCCGACGATCAGGATGACCAGCAGAAGGCTGCCGAGCATCACGATGGCGTCGGTGGCGCCGGAGGCGTCCTTCTGGTCCAGGGAGCTGGCGGCCTGACCGCCGACCTGGAACTTCAGGCCGCTGCCGTCGGCGAGCTTGGAGCCCTCCTCACGCAGCTTCTTGGCCGCGTCGGGGTACTCCTCGGTCTGCATCTTGGTCTTGTCGATGGCGACCATGGACAGCGCGTACTTGCCGTCCTTGGACTTCGACGTCTTGGGGTCGACCGGCAGGATCTTCTCGACCGCGGGGATGTTCGCGGCGGTCAGGCCGTTGACGACCTTGTCCATCGAGGCCTGGTCGGCGTCGTTCAGCGCCTGGCCGTCGTTGCGCTCGAAGAGCAGCAGTGCGGCGGGGGTGAAGCTCGACGGGAAGGCCTGCTCCTGGAGCTGCGCCGCCTGGATGGACTCGTAGTGCTTGGGCAGGAACGCGGACTCGTCCGTCTGGGAGGTGACCTTCGGGGCCGACGCGACGATGGCGAGCATCGCGACGACCCAGGCGAGGATCACCCACCACGCACGGCGAACGACGAAGTGTCCTAGTCGGTGGAACATGCTCGATGCCTCCTGGGCATGGTTCACCGCAGCCCTTGGGGGACGGGACGCTGGGCGACGGCAGGACCGGCCCGGACGTGTCGGCGACACGCCCTTGCCGGTCGGCAGGTAAGTGGTGTGGGGCATCATCTTACGAGCACTTGCTTGCCGCCCGGCAAGGAGCCCCCGTATTCCAACCCCCCGTACAAGGGCCCCCCGAAACGGCCCCGACCCAGTTTCCCCCGGGCCCGACCCCCTTGACCTCGTGCTCCGGGTGGAGTCATCTCCCCCTCAGGGTGGAGTCGGGTCCCCTACCCCCGAGGAGGAGTTCTCGGGGTCGGAGGGTAGGGATAACCCCACCCCACCCCCGAGGCCAGCCCCAGGGCAGCGTCACCCGCCAGCCGGATTACCCACCAACCCCCGCTTCCCTACTGTCTGTTGGGACGCCGGATCCGCACCCGGCGCGCAGCGGCAGGCGGCACCGGTGACCACGGCAGCCGCCGCCGCTCCCGTCCGGCGACGACCGCCGCACTCCCAGGGGGACCTCCCGTGAAGCCCGTACCGCCCGCACCCGGCAAGGCCAGACTCGGCGTGGCTGCCGCGATGGGCGTCTGGAGCGCCCGGCACCGGAAGACCGCCGTCTTCGGCTGGCTGCTCTTCGTCGTGCTGGCCGCCGCGCTCGGCGGCATGCACGGCAGCACACAGGTGACCGACGCCGAGTCGATGCCCGGACAGGTCTCCCGGGCCGCGAAGATCCTCGACGAGGCCGGCCTGAAGAGTCCGGCGAGCGAGACCGTCCTCGTCCAGAGCGCCACCCGCAGCGCCGACGACCCCGACTTCCGTGCCGCCGTCGGCCAGGTGGTCACCGCCGTCGACGGCACCGGCAAGGCCGCCGAGGTCCGCTCGCCGTACGACACCAAGGCGGTCTCCCCCGACGGCCACTCCGCGCTCGTCCTGGTCACGCTCAAGGGCGACCGGGAGCAGGCCGTCGAGAACGTCACCTCCGTGATGGACGCGGTGGCCGGCGTGCAGACCCGCAACCCCGGCCTGACCGTGGTCGAGCTCGGCGACGCCAGCTCCGACAGGTGGATCCAGGACCAGTTCAAGAACGACTTCTCGCGCGCCGAGTGGACGGCCGTGCCGCTCGCCCTCGGCATCCTGCTGATCGCCTTCGGCGCGCTGGTCGCCGCCGTCCTGCCGGTGGTGCTCGCCCTGACCGCCTTCGTCGCGGCGTCCGGGCTGGTCGCGCTCAGCAGCGGCCTGCTGCACACCAGCAACGACGCCGGCTCGGTGATGCTGCTGGTCGGCCTCGCCGTCGGCGTCGACTACTGCCTCTTCTACCTGCGCCGCGAGCGCGAGGAGCGGGCCGCCGGACACGACGCGCACACCGCGCTGACCGTCGCCGCCGCCACCAGCGGCCGGGCCGTGCTGGTCTCCGGCGTGACCGTGGTGGTCGCCATGGCCGGCATGTTCCTCACCGGGATCGCCGACTTCCGGGCGATGGCCTTCGCCACCATCCTGGTCGTGGTCACCGCCGTGCTCGGCTCGCTGACCGTGCTGCCCGCACTGCTGTCGATGCTCGGCGACCGGGTCGACCGGGGCCGGGTGCCCCTCCTCGCCGGGCTCCGCCGCCCGGACGCCACGCGGACCGGCGGACGGTTCTGGAACGCCGTGCTGACCCCGGTGCTGCGCCGCCCGCTGGCCTCCACCCTGCTCGCCGGGGCCTTCCTGCTCGCCCTGGCCGCACCGCTGCTCACCATGCGCACCGCCAACCTCACCTTCCAGCAGCAGCTGCCCGCGGGAAACCCGCTGGTCACCGCCTCGCAGAAGATCGAGGCCGCGTTCCCCGGCAGCCCGGCCCCGGCCACCGTCGTCATCAAGGCCGCCGACATCGACTCCCCCGCGATGACCGCCGCGATCGCCGACCTCAAGGCGAAGGCGCTGGCCGGCGGACGGATGCACGGCCCGGTCGAGGTCACCGTGCACGCCGACCGGAACGTCGCCACCGTCGACATCCCGCTCAACGGCACCGGCAACGACGCCACCAGCAACGACGCGCTGAAGTCCCTGCGCGAGGACCTGGTGCCCTCGACCGTCCTCACGGTGCCCGGCACCGAGGCCCCGGTCACCGGGCGCACCGCCGGTTCGTACGACTTCAACGCCAAGATGACCGGCGCGATGCCGCTGGTCTTCGGCTTCGTGGTCGCCTTCGCCTTCCTGCTGATGCTCACGTCCTTCCGCTCACCGGTCGTGGCCGGCACCGCCGTGGTGCTCAACCTGCTCTCGGTGGGCGCCGCGTACGGGGTGCTGACGCTGGTCTTCCAGCACGGCGTGGGCGCCTCGCTGCTGGGCACCGCCGGGGTCGGCGCGGTGGAGTCCTGGGTGCCGCTGTTCCTCTTCGTGATCCTCTTCGGGCTCTCGATGGACTACCACGTCTTCGTGGTCTCCCGGATCAAGGAGGGCCACGACCGCGGACTGCCGACCCGGGAGGCCATCGCCCACGGCATCCGCTCCACGGCCGGGGTGGTCACCAGCGCCGCGGTGATCATGGTCGCGGTGTTCGCGGTCTTCGGCACCCTGTCCATGCAGGCGATGAAGCAGATGGGCGTGGGCCTGGCGGTCGCCGTGCTGATCGACGCCACGGTGATCCGCGCGGTGCTGCTGCCCGCGGTGATGAGCCTGCTCGGCGACCGCAACTGGTACCTGCCGCGCTGGCTGGACCGGCTGCCGGACCTGTCGCACGGCGGGTCCGTCCCGCCGCCCGCCACCGCGACCGCCGGCCCCGGACGGCCCGCGGGCCCCGCGGACGGCACCGCCCGGCACCGGAAGGTCACGGTCTGAGCCCCCACCGGTGACACCGGTCACGCCGGGCCCCGCCACCCGCGGAGCCCGGCGTCCGTGCGTCATGATGATCACCGCCCGGGCCCCCGGGCGGACACCGCCGGAACGGAGCCCCGTCATGCCCCCCTTCGACGAGGGCCGCGCCCGGCTGCTGCTCGCCCGCGCCTGCGAGTCCGCCGGCCTGCCCGGCCCCGACGACGCCCGGCTGCTCGCGCTCGGCGAGAACGCCGTCTTCGACCTCGGCGACCCGGCCGTCGTCGCCAAGGTCGGCCGCGGCCCCGAGCTGTCCGAGCGGGCGCACCGCGAACTGGCCGTCGCCCACTGGCTGGCCGGGCAGGGCGTCCCGGTGGTGCGCCCGTACGACGCGGTGGCGCCCGAGCCACAGCTCGCCGACGGGCACCCGGTCACCCTCTGGCACCGGCTCCCGCCCGCCGTCCGCCCCGCCCGCCCGGTCGACCTCGCCCCGCTGCTGCGCGCCCTGCACCGGCTGCCGGTGCCGCCCGTCCCGCTCGGTCGGCGCGACCTGCTCGCCCCGGTGGAACGCTGGCTGGCCTCCGCCGAGGGCCACGTCGACCCCGCGGACGTCGCGTTCCTGCGCGAGCGCCGGGACGCCTTCGAAGCCGCCCTGCCCGGCCTCGCGCCGCGGCTGGGCCCCGGCGTGATCCACGGCGACGCGCTGCCGCGCAACGTCCACGTCGGCCCGGACGGGCCGGTGCTGCTCGACCTCGAATTCGTCGCCGACGACCTGCGCGAACACGACCTGGTGGTCCTCGCGCTCGCCCACGACCGCTACGGCGTGCCCGGCGAGGAGTACGACGCGTTCACCGCGGCGTACGGCTGGGACGTCCGCGACTGGCCCGGCTTCACCGTGCTGCGCGGCGCCCGGGAGACCGCCAGCGCCTCCTGGGTGGCGCAGCAGGCGGCGAGCAACCCGGCCGCCCTGGCGGAGTTCCGGCGGCGGGTCGACTCCCTGCGGGACGGCGCCACCGAGGTGCGCTGGTACCCGTTCTGACGGCCGGGCGATACCCCGGTCCGCGGCCGGACGCCAACCGGGGCGGGTGTGAGAAGAGTCCTGAAAGGGAGGGGTCCGGCGGGCAACCGGGGCACGTACGGTGGGCGTCCTACCGGACAGTCATCCTGACCCGAGGGATCGGCACCGAACTCGCACCTCAGGAGCCGCCACCATGCACAGGACCGCCCGACACCCCTTGCCCACGACCCGCCCGTCCCGCTCCCGGCACAGGCTGATCGCGGGCTGCGTCGCGGTGGCCGGCCTCCTGGGACTGACCGCGTGCGGCACCGCCAGCGGGGCGCTGCAGCCGTCGGGCGGCAGCACCGCCCGCTCCCCGATCGCCACCCGGCCGCCGGCCGCCGCCCAGCCCGGCACGGCCGCGGCCACCATCGCCCCGACGCCCGGCTCCGACGGGATCCCGCCCGCCCCCGGGGCCTCCTCGTCGGCTGCGCCGGCCGCCCCCGCGAAGCCCCGCACGCCCGGACCGGCCCGTTCCTCCTCCCCGGCCGCGCCGGCCACCACCCCCGACGCACCACCGGCCGCGGCCCCCATAGCCGGCTCCCCCGTCGCGTCCACCGCGTCCACCGCGTCCACCGCGCCCGCCGGGCCCGCCGGGCCCGCCGGGCCCGCCGCACCGCCCGAGCACCCCCGCGCGGGCACGGTGATCGGCTCCACCGCCTCCGGCGGCCGCACCGTCGCGCTCACCTTCGACGACGGCCCCGGCCCCGCGACCGGGCAGATCCTCGACCTGCTCGCCCAGTACCACGTCAAGGCCACGTTCTGCGAGATCGGCCAGAACGCCGCCGCCGACCCGGCCATGGTCAAGCGCGTCCTGGCCGCCGGGCACCGGCTCTGCGACCACAGCGTCCACCACCCGCAGCCGTTCGCGAAGCTCCCGCACGACAAGGCCGCGTACGAGATCACCGCGGCCCGCGACATGATCGTCCAGGCCGGCGGCCCCGGCACCCGGGTCACCTGGTTCCGCGCCCCGGGCGGCGGCTTCAACGCCGACAACGAGCACATCACGGCGGGCCTCGGGATGTCCTCGCTCGGCTGGTCCGTCGACCCGCGCGACTGGTCCCGCCCCGGCGTTCCCGCCATCGTCTCCACCGTGCAGAACCAGCTCAGGCCGGGCGGCGTGATCCTCATGCACGACGGCGGCGGCGACCGCAGCCAGACCGTGGCCGCGCTCAAGCAGCTGCTGCCCTGGCTGATCGCCCAGGGGTACACCTTCGACTTCCCCGCAGGCTGAGCCCTGTTGTCCGGCCGAGAACTGCCCTCTGTTCGCCCGCCGTTCACCCCCTGAGCAGCGGGCGGCAGCGCTGCGCACCAGGACTCCGCCCTAGCATCCGGCCATGACGACGGACGGGCCCACGGGCGATCGACTCGCCCTCCGGGAACTGCGGATGGGCTTCGGCCGGACGCTCGCCACCGCCTGCAGCGGGCTGCTCTGCGCGGGCGCCGGATGGCTGCTGTCCACCGCCGTCGTCCTGATCGGCGGCCCCGACGACTGCGAGGTCCCGCCCTGCCACGGCGGCCCGATCACCGTCGTCCAGCTCCTCGGCGGAATCCTCGCCGCCGTCCTCGGCACGGTCGGCACGGCCCTCGGCACGGGCCGCGCGACGCCCGGATCGCCCCGGCGGCTGCCACTCGCCCCGGTGCTGCTCGTCTCCCTGGCCGTCGCCCTGCTCGGCGCCGCCCGAACCGGGGGCCGCACCCACCCCTGGCTGCTCGCCACCGCCGCACTCGCCCTCGCCGTCGCGGTGCCCGCCGCCGTCCTGGCCCGGCCGCGGCTCGCTCGGCAACGCCGCGCCTACCTCGCCGCCCTGGCCACCGCGCGGCGCCTGGAAGCGCACGGCGTCAGCACCGTCGGCACCGTCACGGCGACCGAGACGCTGCGCCCCGCCGAGGACCACAAGGTCGAACTCCGGCTCACCGTCCGGTACTTGACGCCCGACGGCACCGGGCACACCCGCAGGCACACCGGGACCTACCCCGTCCACGACGCTCCCCGCGCCGGCAGCCGGATCGCCGTCCGCTACGACCCCCGCGACCCGGCCACCGCCGCCGTCGGGGCCCCGCGGCCCGACACCGCTCCCCCGCGGGACGCCCGACCGCCGCTGACCGCCGAACTGGAACGCCTGGCCGCGCTCCACCGCGAAGGCTCCCTCGACGCGACCGAGTTCGAGCGCGCCAAAGCCGCCCTGCTCGACGGCCGGGGATGACCGTAGGGTGGCTGCCATGACCGGCCCCACCCCCACCGAACTCGTCGCCGCCGTACCGGGCCTGGCCCCGTACCTGCGGCCCGCCACGCTGCTCCACCCGTACGCCGCGACGCCCGACCCGCAGGCGAGCCGGATCGGCGGCCCGGCGCTGTGGCCGGCCGGCGAGCCCTGGCCGCACTGCACCGCGGGGCACCTGGTCGACGAGTACCGGGAGGTCCCCGCGGCCGACCGCGCCGTCTGGGAGGGCATCGACCGGGCACTGCGCGAGCGTGCCCGGGCCGGCGGCGACCCGCACGTCCTCACCGCCGACGAGGCCGCGGAGCGGCGCCGCATCATGGACGGCGGCAGCCTGGACCTGACCGACTGGCGCACCCACCGGACGGTCCCCGAACAGCCCGCCGCCGGGTGCGCCCTGGTGCCCCTCGCGCACCTGCGTGCCGAGGACGCCCCGCACCTGCCCTGGCCGGAGGGAACCGACCGGCTGCAGGTGCTCTGGTGCCCCAACGACCACCGGGACCTCCCGAACACGCGCCACTACTACGGCCCGAACGTCGAACTCCACTGGCAGCGTGGCACCGACCTCGCCCCGACCGTCCCCCCGGCACCCCGGCGCAGCGACGAGCGGTACCTGCCGACCCCGTGCGCGGTGCGCCCCGAGCAGATCGTGGACCTGCCGGACCAGGACGAGCTGCCCACAGAACTCCACGACGCCGCCGAGGAGTTCGCGCAGCGGTACGGCCTGGAGTACCACCGCGCGCTGTCCTGCGCAGAGGGCTGGAAGCTCGGCGGCTGGCCGTCCTGGCATTCCACCGACCTGGTCCCGGTCGACTGCGGCTGCGGCGCCCGGATGGTCCACCTGCTCACCGTGGACAGCAGCCTGGACCCGGACGTGTCCGTCGGGCGGTTCGCGGAACTGCACGTCTTCGTCTGCCCGGTGGACCTCGGGCACCCGGTCGGCCTGGACCTGCAGTAACCCCTCAGGCCAGGTCGAGCCGGTAGACCTGCCGGGAGCCGCCCTCCGGGCCCGGGTCGGCGGCCTCGGCCTGGGTGAAGCCCAGCCGTTCGTAGAAGACCCGGGCGCCGCTCGCCACCGCACCCGGGTGGTCCGCGCCGAAGGTGACCACCTCGACGACGGCCGGGGCCCGGACGTGGCGACGCAGCGCGTCCGTGACCAGTTCCCGGCCGACGCCGGTTCCCCGGGCGCGTCCGGCGACGACCAGCCAGTGCAGGTGGTGCCGCGCGGGCCGGGCCCGGTCGGTCCCGAAGAGCAGGCCTCCGAGCAGCCCCCGGTCGTCCTCGGCCACGGTGGCCAGGCCCCGGTCGGCACTGCGGACGACCGCGCGGTGGAAGCCGGGTTCGGCGACCATCGGGCCGAACCAGTGCTCGACCTCGGCGGCGAGGGCGAGGAAGCCGGGCAGGTCCGCAGGGCGGGCGAGGCGTACCGTCACCCGGGCAGTATGCCGGGAACGGCCGGGCCTGTCCGACCGGGCCTTTACGGCCAGGCCCTGTCCGGCTGGGCTTTCCGGGCCTGCCGGGCCCTCGACGCCGGACGGGACCGGCCCTGTCCGGACCTAACGGGCGGGCCAGCGCGGGTCGACCACCGCCTGCGGGTCCTTGCCGCGGCGCAGCCAGGCCTGCAGGCCCTCCGCCCACGTCCGGTACCAGCCGATCTGCCGCCGGTGCAGTTCGGCGGGCGCGACCTCCCCCACCTCGGCCGGGTAGCGCTCGCCCAGGGCGACCGCGACCCGGACGGCGGCCAGCGCGTCGCTGCCCGCCTCGTGCGCGTCCGTCAGCTCCACCCCGTACACGTGGCAGACCCGCTGCAGGGTGCGCGAGCCCTTGCGGTACTTGTCCACGGCGCGGTCGATCACCAGCGCGTCGAGCACCGGCCCGACCGGCCCGCCCAGGCGCTCCGCGAGCGTCGCCAGCCCGTACCGCCGCAGCTCGGCGTCGAGCAGCGACAGGTCGAACGGCGCGTTGAACGCCACCACCGGCCGGCCGGCGGCGATCCGCTCGCACAACGCCGCGGCTATCTCCTCCACCGCCTCCTCGGCCGGCCGCCCCTTGCTCCGCGCCACCTCGTCCCCGATCCCGTGGATCGCCTCCGCCTCGGCGGGTATCGGCACCCCGGGGTCGAGCAGCCAGTGCGCGGCGCCCGCCCGGGCGGCCCCGACCGTGTCCACGAGCGCGGCCGTGACGATGCGGTCCACGGCCGGGTCGGTGCCCGTGGTCTCCAGGTCGAAGCCGACCAGTGGCTGCTGCCACCAGCTCATCAGGTGTGTCCTTCCGTCCTACGGCTCGAAACAGCCCCTATCATCACCCGCCCCACCGACAACCCGGCCCACGGGTCGCCCGCTCCCCCGTCCGGCGGGCGGACGTTCCGCATGCGCAGGACGGTCGGGGGCGGCCGGGTGGCGGCCTCGGGAGGCCTCGGGGGCGACCGGGCAGGGCCCCTCCGGCAGGGCCCGGCGGGCCTACGGTGCGCCGACCAGTCGGCGGGCCTCGGCGAGGACGTCGGCGTCCACTTCCTCCCGGGAGCGCGGGCCGTACGCCAGGATGTCGTACTCGTCGTCGAGACAGGACAGCGGATCGGCCTCGTCCAGCTCGTGCCCGAAGCACTGGTGGACCAGGCGGGTCAGTTCCCGGGCCGTCATCTTCCCGTCCAGGAACCGCGCGGCGAGCGCCCGCAGCGCGGCCCCGTCGGCGGAGCGGCTGCCGTGGGGGTGGAAGACCAGGCCCTGTTCGGCCAGCGCGGGCGGCAGCAGGTCGTCCAGGTCGGTGAAGGCCTCGCCGTAGGAGCAGGCGGCCAGTTCGCGCAGGGCCGGGCCGTCGAGCCCGGCGACCAGGGCCTCGCAGGCCGCGTCGATCACCGTGCGGCCGGTGGCGGCACCGGTGCTCCACAGGTCGGACTGCTCCTGGAGGCGGGTGCGGGCCCGGTCCGGGGTGGTCGCGGGGCCTGGTCCGGGGGCCGGGCGGTACAGGTGGACGTCGACCGGGTCCTCGTCGACGACCGTGAAGCCGTGCCGCTCGTAGAACCGTCGGGCGGCGCTGCCCCGCAGGACGGTCAGGCGCACCGGTTCCCGAGCGGCGTCGGCGTCGGCGAGGAGGCGGCGCAGCACGGCGGTGCCGAGGCCGCGGCCCTGCAGGTGCGGGGCGAGGTAGAACAGTTCCAGGTGGCGTCCGCCCTTCCCGTCGGGGCGGACGGTGACGGAGCCCGCGAAGGCGCCCTCGACCAGCAGTACGGACGTCCACCTGGTGGAGAAGGCGTCCGCCACCCGCCGTCGGGACCGGTCCGGGTCCCAGCGGCCGAGGCGTTCCAGGTCGGCGCGCATGACCTGGTCCTTGAGGTCGGTGATGCGTGCGAGGTCGTCCGACGCGGCGGGTACCAGGGTCCAGGCGGGAAGGCTGTTCACGGCCCGCAGTCTGGCAGCCGGGCCACCCCGCGACCAGGGGGTTTCCGGGCCGCGCGGCTCAGGACACCGGCCGGGAGTCCGCCCAGATCCCTTCGAACTCCTCGCGGTAGACCTCCAGCAGCCCGGGTTCGGTGCCGCCGGGCTGCTGGCCGGCGCCGCCGCGCAGCACCAGGGCCGGGGACTCCATGCCGCGGGCGCGGCGCAGGTAGGGCTGGACGACGCCGAGGTCGCGGCCCTGCCGGCGGCCGCCCGCCGGGCCGCCGGCCCGGGGGCCCTCGACCAGGTAGGCGGTGAAGCGCGGGGTCTCGTCGAAGACCCGGATCTCGAAGCCGCCCTGGTCCCGCAGCCGGGCCCTGACCCGCCGCACGTGCATGATGTTCATCTCGATCGAGCGCGACAACTCGTTCCGCCCGAGGCCGAGTTCGCGTTCCCGTCGGCGCACCGCGCTGCTCGCCGGGTTGAGGAAGAGCAGCCGCACCCGGCAGCCCTCCCCGGCCAGTCGCACCAGGCGCTTGCCGGTGTAGTTCTGGCAGAGCATGCCGAGGCCGATGCCGAGCGCGTCCAGCCGCCGGGCCCCGTCCAGCAGGTCCTCGACCGGCAGGTCGCGCTGCAGCCGGACCCGGTCGGCGTGCACCGCGACCACGTCGGCGTAGCGGCCGGCCACCAGGGACTCGACCACGTCGGCGGGCACTCCGCCCGCGCCGCCGTCCAGGACGGCCAGCAGCCGGGCGGCGGCGCGCTCGGTCTGCGCCAGGACGGTCTGGGTGAGCACCCGGTTGCGGGAGACCACGTGCCGGGCCACTTCCAGTTCGTCCAGCGCGAGTTCGATCTCGCGCCGGTCGGCCAGGTAGGGCTCGAAGCAGGGCCAGTGCTGGACCATCAGCTCGCGCAGCTGGGGGAGGGTCAGGAAGACCAGCGGGTCGTCGTCGGCGGGGTCGAGCAGGTAGCCCTTGCGGCGGCTGACCTCGCGCACGGCCCCGGCGCGGTGCGCCCACTCCTCGCCGGCCGGTCCGGCGGCGGCGGTGACCCAGTCCTCGCCGTGCGCGGGGGCGTAGATCGGGTGCAGCACCTCGTCGACCAGGGAGCGCAGCCGCTGCTCGACGAGGTTGAGCCAGACGTAGGCGCGGCCGGACAGCCGGACCCGCTGGTAGGCGTCCTCCCACTCGGCGGCGGACCAGGCCAGCGCCGGTATCTCGACCGGTCCGCTCTGGGCGGGCACCAGCGCGCGGCCGGTCATGGCGGGGCGCATGACCACCGTGGGGGCCTCGGCGCGGGCCGCGCCCCGGTCGGGGCCGTCGGGGCCGGAGCCACGGCCGCCGGCGGGGAACACCATGCGCCACCTCATCTGCTTGCTGCGGCCGACCCCCGCGGGTGCGGGGACCGTTGACGGGCTGTCGAGAGTCCGTAAGGCCGGGCGGCCGGACGATCAAGGGTACTGCCCGTCGCGAGCCGACCGCAGCCGGATCGTCGACGGCCGCGCCCCGCAGCGCGGGGCCGGAGGCCCGCACCGGTGGCCCCGGCGGCCCCGCCCCACCCGCACCACTCTTCACACGAATGCCCGCCGGACACTCGTTCGGACCAACCCTGGCCGGTTCTCCCGGCCGCCGGGGAAGGGCTCCGGAATCATGCGGGCTGTGCCGTGCGTCACGGCACGCGAACAGCGCACATGCCCGGCCGCCCGGCCGGGAAGAGAGCGTCCGGGTCCGGGCACATGATCGGACCGATTGTCGGACTACATGTCAGTTTCCATATGCAGTAAGGAAGTTGAGGAGTCATGCAGGTCTGGCCCGGTACGCCCTACCCGCTCGGCGCCACCTACGACGGGGCCGGCACCAACTTCGCCGTGTTCTCCGAGGGCGCCGACCGCATCGAGCTGTGCCTGCTCGACGAGAACGGCTCCGAGACCGCCGTCGAACTGCGCGAGACGGACGCCTTCGTCCGGCACGCCTACCTCCCGGGCGTCCAGCCCGGCCAGCGCTACGGCTTCCGCGTGCACGGCCCGTACAACCCCGGCCTGGGCCAGCGGCACAACAGCGCCAAGCTGCTCCTGGACCCGTACGCCAAGGCGATGAGCGGGCACATCGACTGGGACGAGTCCGTCTACGGCTACCACTTCGGCGCGCCCGAGCGCCGCAACGACCTCGACTCCGCCCCGCACACCATGCACTCGGTGGTGATCAACCCCTACTTCGACTGGGGCACCGACCGGCCGCCGCGCACCGACTACCACCGCACCGTCATCTACGAGGCCCACGTCAAGGGCCTCACCCGGCTGCACCCGGGCATCCCCGAGGAGATCCGCGGCACCTACGCCGGCCTGGCCCACCCGGCGGTGATCGAACACCTGGCCAAGCTCGGCGTCACCGCGATCGAGCTGATGCCGGTCCACCAGTTCGTCCGCGACCACCGGCTGCGCGACCTCGGCCTCGCCAACTACTGGGGCTACAACACCGTCGGCTTCTTCGCCCCGCACTCCTCCTACTCCTCCACCGGCGACCGCGGCCAGCAGGTGCAGGAGTTCAAGTCGATGGTCAAGGCGCTGCACGCGGCCGGTATCGAGGTGATCCTGGACGTCGTCTACAACCACACCGCCGAGGGCAACCACCTGGGCCCGACGCTGTCGCTGCGCGGCCTGGACAACGTCTCCTACTACCGCCTCGCCCAGGACCAGCGCTTCTACGAGGACACCACCGGCACCGGCAACAGCCTGCTGATGCGCAGCCCGCACGTGCTCCAGTTGATCATGGACTCACTGCGCTACTGGGTCACCGAGATGCGCGTCGACGGCTTCAGATTCGACCTCGCCGCCACCCTCGCCCGTCAGTTCCACGAGGTGGACCGGCTCTCCTCGTTCTTCGACTTGGTCCAGCAGGACCCGGTGGTCTCCCAGGCCAAGCTGATCGCCGAGCCGTGGGACCTCGGCGAGGGCGGCTACCAGGTCGGCAACTTCCCGCCGCTGTGGACCGAGTGGAACGGCATGTACCGGGACACCGTGCGCGACCTGTGGCGCGGCGAGAACGCCACCCTCGCCGAGTTCGGCTCCCGGCTCACCGGCTCCTCCGACCTCTACCAGGACGACGGCCGCCGCCCGATCGCCTCCATCAACTTCGTCACCTGCCACGACGGCTTCACCCTGCGCGACCTGGTCTCCTACAACGAGAAGCGCAACCAGGCCAACGGCGAGGACAACCGCGACGGCGAATCCTTCAACCGCTCCTGGAACTGCGGCGTCGAGGGCCCCGCCGACGACCCGGCCGTCGAGGAACTGCGGGCCCGCCAGCAGCGCAACTTCATCGCCACCCTGATGCTCTCCCAGGGCGTGCCGATGCTCTCGCACGGCGACGAGCTGGGCCGCACCCAGCTGGGCAACAACAACGCCTACTGCCAGGACAACGAACTCGCCTGGGTGCACTGGCCGGAGGGCGACGGGGCGCCGGCGCGGCTGCTGGAGTTCACCCAGGGGATGATCTGGCTGCGCCGCGACCACCCGGTGTTCCGGCGGCGGCGGTTCTTCCACGGCCGGCCGGTGTCCGCCTCCGGCGGGTTCGACGACCTCACCGACATCGCCTGGTTCACCCCGACCGGGGCGGAGATGACCAAGCGCAACTGGGGTGCCAGCTACGCCAAGTCGCTGACCGTCTTCCTCAACGGCCACGCGATCTCCGAGCCGGACCGGCGCGGCGGGCGGATCGTCGACGACTCCTTCCTGCTGATGTTCAACGCGCACTTCGAACCGCTGGAGTTCACCGTGCCCGCCGGCCACGGCCAGGAGTGGCAGGTCGTGGTCGACACCGCGCAGCCCCGGCTGCCCGCCCCGGGGACGGGGGCGCGGGTCAAGGCGGGGGACACGCTGTGGCTCGTCGACCGCTCGCTGATGGTGCTGCAACGGCCGGCGTAGCGGACGCGGCGCAGCACGGCGGCGCTGCAGGCCGGCAGCACTGCAGCACGGCAGGCCGGCAGCACGACGGGCCGGGCGGTCGGCGAACCCGGCGGCGACGCGGTCACCTGTTCGGGTCAGCAGCGGGTCTTGGCGGCGGGCTCCCCCGGGTACCTATGGAGCTATGACCTCCGCCGCCGAGCCCGCGCAGCCCCGCCCGGCCGCCACCGTCCCGACCACCCCCGCACCGGCCGCACCCGTCCGGACCACCGCCGTCCCGACCGCCAGCTACCGCCTCCAGCTCCAGCCCGGCTTCACCCTCCGCGACGCCACCGCCGCCGTCCCCTACCTGGCCGCCCTCGGCGTCTCCCACCTGCACCTGTCCCCGCTGCTGGAGGCCGTCCCCGGCTCCACCCACGGCTACGACACCGTCGACCACACCCGGGTCGCCGAACAGCTCGGCGGCGAGGCGGCGCTGCGCGCGCTGGCCGCCGCCGCGCACGGGCACGGGCTGCGGCTGATCGCCGACGTGGTGCCCAACCACATGGCCGTGCCCGTCCCCGAGCGGCTCAACCGCCCGCTCTGGCAGGTGCTGCGCGACGGCCCCGACTCGCCGTACGCGCGCTGGTTCGACATCGACTGGACCGCCCAGCCCGGCCCCGCCGACGCCCCCGGGCGCGGCCGGGTGCTGCTGCCGCTGCTCGGCGACCGGCTCGGCGCCGTCCTGGACCAGCTCACCGTCGACGGCGGGACCCTGCGCTACCACCGGCACGAGCTGCCGCTGCGCCCCGGCACCGCATCGCTGCCGCTGCCCGAGCTGCTCGCCCGCCAGTGGTACCGGCTCGCCTGGTGGCGCCTGGCCCGCACCGAGCTCAACTACCGGCGCTTCTTCACCGTCAACGAGCTGATCGCGCTGCGGGTCGAGGACCCGGAGGTGTTCGCCGCCACCCACGCCGTCCTGCTGGGGCTGCACGCCGACGGCGTCCTGGACGGCTTCCGGATCGACCACCCGGACGGCCTCGCCGACCCGCGCGGCTACCTGCGCCGGCTCGCGGCCGCCACCGGCGGGGCGTACGTGGTGGTCGAGAAGATCCTCACCGGTGAGGAGCGGCTGCCCGAGGACTGGCCGGTCGCCGGCACCACCGGCTACGACGCGCTGCGCCGCATCGACGGCGTGCTCACCGACCACGCGGGCGCCTGCCGGCTGGCCGGGGCGTACGAGTCGTTCCTGCGCGGCGGCCCGGTCCGGGACCCGTGCGAGGACCCGCACCCGGCGGTCGCCGCCGCCCGGCGCGGCCGGGCCGACATGACCGGGGCGGACGGCGAACTCGCCGCCGAGATCGAGCGGCTGGTGCGGATCGCGCTGCGGATCGGCGCCGCCGAGCCGGCCCACGCCGACCACGCGCCCTGGCAGCTGCGCGCGGCGCTCGGGCGGCTGCTCACCGGCTACCCGGTGTACCGCCCGTACGCGCGGCCCGGCGAGGCCGCGCCCGCCGCCTCGCAGGAACAGCTGCGGACGGCCCTGGACGGCTCCGAGGACCCCACCGACCGCCTGGTGGCGGCGCTGGCCCTCGGCGGGCTGGGCCGCGGGGAGGACCACGACGAGTTCTGCGTCCGCTTCGCCCAGACCGCCGCCGCGGTGGCCGCCAAGGGCGTCGAGGACACCGCCTTCTACCGCTGGAACGCGCTGCCCGGCCTCAACGAGGTCGGCGGCGAGCCCGCCCGGCCCGGACTGGGCCCGGCGGACTTCCACGACTGGTGCCGCCGGCAGGAGCGCGACTGGCCGCACGGCATGACCGTGCTCTCCACCCACGACACCAAGCGCAGCGCCGACGCCCGCGCCCGGCTCGCCGTCCTCGCCGAGCAGCCGCAGTCCTGGGCCTCCGAGGCCGCCGCCTGGTCCACCGCGGCCGGCCCCGCCGCGCCCGGCCTCGACCGCGACGCCGACTGGCTGCTCTGGCACACCCTGGTCGCCGCCTGGCCGATCACCCCGGACCGGCTGGTCGCCGCCCTGCTCAAGGCCGTCCGCGAGGCCAAGCTGCACACCTCCTGGACCGCGCCCGCCCCCGGGTACGAGCGGGCGCTGGAGGAGCGGGCCCGCGCCGTCCACGGCAATCCCGGGCTGCTCCCCCGGATCGAGGGCACGGTGCGGGCCATCGCCCCGCACGCCCGGTCCAACACCCTCGCCGCCGCCCTGCTGCACCTCACCGTGCCCGGCGTGCCCGACCTCTACCAGGGCAGCGAGGAGCCGCTGTACACGCTGGTGGACCCGGACAACCGGGGTGTGGTGGACCTCGGCGCGCTCGCCGTCCGGCTCACCGACTCGGCGGCGGCGCGCCCCGGCGACCTCGCCCGCGAGAAGCTGCACCTCACCACCACCGCGCTGCACCTGCGCCGCTCCCGCCCGCTCGGCCCGTACCGGCCGCTGTCCGCCACCGGACCGGCCGCCGACCACCTGGTGGCCTTCGCCCGGGGGGACGACACGGTCACCGCCGTCACCCGGCTGCCGTACGGGCTGGAGCGCGCGGGCGGCTGGCGGGACACCGTGCTGGAGCTGCCGGCGGGCGGGCCGTGGACGGACGAGCTGACGCTGCGCGCCTTCCCCGCCGGGGCGGTCCCGGTGGCCGAGCTGCTGACGGGGTACCCGGTGGCGCTGCTGACGAGGAGGGGCTGATGCCGGTCCGCGAGGTGTGGGCACCCCACGCCGTTTCCCGGGTCCAGGTCGAAGTCGACGGCGTGGCGCACGAGTTGGACCGCTGCGCCGACCGCGACGGCTGGTGGTCCGGCGAGGCCCCGGACGGCGACTACGCCTTCCGTCTCGACGACGGTCCGCCGCTGCCCGACCCCCGTTCGGCCCGGCAGCCGCACGGCCCGGACGGCCCCAGCCGCCCGGTGGACCACACCGCGTTCCACTGGTCCGAGACCGGCCGGCAGGGCCGCGCGCTGCCCGGCGCGGTGCTGTACGAGCTGCACGTCGGCACCTTCACCACCCGCGGCACCTTCGACGCCGCCGCCGAACGCCTGGACCACCTGGTCGAGTTGGGTGTCGACTTCGTCGAGCTGATGCCGGTCTGCCCGTTCCCCGGCCGGCACGGCTGGGGCTACGACGGGGTCTCCCTCTGGGCCGTCCACGAGCCCTACGGCGGGCCCGAGGGCCTCAAGCGCTTCGTCGACGCCGCCCACCGCAAGGGCCTCGGCGTGATCCTGGACGTGGTGCACAACCATCTCGGCCCGTCCGGCAACCACCTCCCCGCGTACGGCCCGTACTTCACCGACCGGCACCACACCCCGTGGGGCTCCGCGGTGAACCTGGACGCGCCCGGCTCGGACGAGGTGCGCGCGTACCTCATCGGCAGTGCGCTGGCCTGGCTGCGCGACTACCGGATCGACGGCCTGCGGCTGGACGCCGTGCACGCCCTCGCGGACGACCGGGCGGTCCACTTCCTGGAGGAACTCTCCCACGAGGTCGACACCTTGGCCGTCACCACGAACCGCCCGCTGTTCCTGATCGCCGAGTCCGACCTCAACACCCCCCGCACCACGGCCCCGCGCGAGGCCGGCGGCCAGGGCCTCGCCGCCCAGTGGAGCGACGACTTCCACCACGCCCTGCACTGCGCGCTGACCGGCGAGTCCCAGGGCTACTACGGGGACTTCGCCCGCGCGCCGCTCGCCGCCGTCGCCAGGACGCTCACCCGCGGGTTCTTCCACGACGGCACCTGGTCCTCCTTCCGCGGACGCAGCCACGGACGACCGTTCCCCACCGGGGAGGGCCACCGGCTGCTCGGCTACCTGCAGACCCACGACCAGGTCGGCAACCGGGCGCTCGGGGACCGCCTCTCCACCACGCTGCCCGTCGGCCGGCTCGCCTGCGGCGCCGCGCTGGTGCTCACCTCGCCGTTCACCCCGATGCTGTTCATGGGCGAGGAGTGGGGCGCCGCCACCCCCTGGCAGTACTTCACCGACCACACCGACCCGGACCTCGCCGAGGCCGTCCGCCGCGGCCGGCGCCGGGAGTTCGCCGAACACGGCTGGGCCGCCGAGGCCGTCCCCGACCCGCAGGAACCCGCCACCGTGCTGCGCTCCGTCCTCGACTGGACCGAGCTCCGGCGCGCCCCGCACACCGAACTGCTCACCTGGTACCGGACGCTGGTCCGCCTGCGGCACGAACGTCCGGAGCTCGCCGACCCCGACCTCGGCGCGGTGCGGGTCGAGTACGAGGAAGCGGCCGGCCGGCTGGTGGTGCACCGCGGACCGTACCGGGTCGCGGTCAACCTCGGGCCCGCGGAGGCCGCGCTGCCGCTGGGGGCCGCGGGACGCGAGGTGGTCGCGGCCTTCGGACCCGCGGCGCTGGACGGGACGTCGGTACGGCTCGGCCCGGACGCGGCGGCCGTGGTCCTGACCGGCTGACCGGCTGGACGACCGGTCACCGGAGGAAGGCGCCGATCCGCTCCCGCAGTGCGGGCGCGTCCAGGCCGTAGGCGGCCAGGTGCTCCGGGATCGAGCCGTAGTGCCGGTGCTCCTCGCGAGGCACCCCCAGGCCCAGCACCCGGTGCGGACGGTCGGCCAGCGCCTCGTGCGCCTCGTGCGCCGAGGTGCCCGCCAGGTACGGCTCGACCAGCACCACGTCCGCCCGCTCGCCGACCGCCGCCCGCAGCCCGGCCGCATCGAAGGGGCGCACCGTCGTCGCGTACAGCACGGTGACGTCCAGGCCCTCGGTGGCGGCGAGCACCGCGTCCAGCATCGGGCCGACCGCCAGGACCACGCCGCGCGAGCCGGTGCGGACGGTGGTGAAGCGGCCGGGCTCGACCGCCACCGGCGCCGCGTTCTGGTGCGCCGAGAGCCGGACGTACACGGTGCGGTCGCCGTCCGCGTAGGCGTGGCGCAGCAGTTGCTCGGCCTCGTCCGGGTGACCGGGGACGTGGACGGTCCAGTCCGGCAGGGTGTCCAGCAGGGCGACGTCCCCGGGGGACATGTGGGTGCGGCCGCCGGCCGGCCAGTCGTACGAGCCGGCCGCGCTCACCAGGACGGCGCCGACGCCCTGGTGGGTCAGGTCCAACTTGACCTGCTCGAAGGGTCGTTCGATCAGGAAGCTGGCGAACGTGTGCGCGATCGGACGCATGCCGCTCAGCGCCAGACCGCCCGCGGCGCCGATCAGCAGCTGCTCCCGGATGCCGACGTTGACCACCCGGTCCGGGTGACGCTCCTGGGCCGGGGTGAAGGCGGCCGCGGTGATGTCGGCGAGCACGACGGCCAGCCGGGGGTCCTCGTCCAGCAGGCGGGTGGTGACGTCGACGAAGCGGTCGCGCATGGTGTCCATCGGGAAGTTCCTTTCACGGGTGCGGTCTTGGCGTACCCGTCCGGGCCCCCTTCGGAGGCCGGACGGTCGGGCGGTCGAACAATCAGGCGGTCGGGCGGTCAGGCGGTCAGGCGGTCAGGCGTCCGGGCGTCCGGTCAGTGGTTCTCCTTGGGCTCCACCCGGGCGACCACCATGTGCGGGCGGCCCGGGTGCTCGGCCGTGAAGGCCCGGTACAGCGCCTCGTGGTCGCGGCCGTCCACCGTCGCGGTCGACCAGCCCTCGGCCGCGAAGCGCTGCGCGATGCCGCCCTGCCAGCCGTGCGTGGCCGAGGAGTTGTCGATCACCACCACGTGCAGCCGGTCCAGCCCGTAGGCCCCGGCGAAGGCCACCGCCTCGTGGTTGGAGCCCTCGTCGAACTCGGCGTCACCGACCAGCACCCACACCGCGGGGTCGGTCAGGCCCTGGGCCCGCAGCCCGAGCGCCGTGCCGACGGCCAGGGGCAGGCCGTGTCCGAGCGAGCCGGAGGAGATCTCCACCCCGGGCACCAGCGTCCGGTCCGGGTGGTGGCCCAGCGGCGAGTCGTAGCCGCCGAAGCTCGGCAGCACCTCGGGGTCGATGAAGCCCTTGGCCGCCAGTACCGCGTAGTACGCCATCGGGCCGTGGCCCTTGGAGAGCAGGAAGCGGTCCCGGGCCTGCTCCTCGGCGGTGGCCGGGGTGACCCGCAGCACCCGGTCGTAGAGCACCCAGACCGCGTCCAGCGTGGAGGTGGCGGCCGGCCCGTGCTTCTCGGCGCCGGTCATCAGGGCCATCAGGGCCGGCAGGTCCTCGAAGCGGGCCCCGGTGCCGGTGCCGGCGCCGATGCCGTGCCCGGACTTCGAGGCGGTCTCGGAGCCCGTCCGGGCACGGGTCGCGGTCACGGTTTCCGCCGTTGCGTTCGTCGTCATGACCACGATGGTGCAACTTAAAGCCGACTTGAGGTCAAGCGGTTACAGTGGGCTCCCATGACCGCCCATCCCGACGGCCGCCGCGGCTCCGGCCCGCACTCCGCCGACCTCCTGACCATCGGCCAACTCGCCGACCGCAGCGGCCTCGCCGCGTCCGCGCTGCGCTACTACGAGAGCCTCGGCCTGATCCAGGCCACCCGCACCGCCGGCGGCCAGCGCCGCTACACCCGCGGCACACTGCGCCGGATCGCGTTCATCCGCGCAGCCCAGCGCGTCGGCCTCTCCCTCGACGAGGCGCGGGTCGCGCTCGACCGCCTCCCCGAGCGCCCCGCCCCCAGCGGCACCGAGTGGAACCGGGTCGCCGAGTCCTGGCAGAGCCGCATCGACGAGCAGATCGCCGAACTCGAACTGCTGAAGCGCAAACTGTCCGGCTGCATCGGCTGCGGCTGCCTCTCCCTCACCCGTTGCGCCCTCTACAACGCCGGCGACCGCGCGGGCGCCGCCGGCCCCGGCGCCCGCTACCTGCTCACCCGCGACCCGGCCGCCGGGCCCGAACCGGTCTCCCCCGTCGCCGACGCCCTCGGCGGCCCCTCGGAGGGGCGGTGAAAACCGCTTGCGGCACGGCCGCCGTCCTGCCTACGGTGCGCCCGTGCTGCCCCCGGTACTGACGGACGAGGAATGGGACGCGGTCGTCCCCGACGAGTCGGTGGTGCGCCCCGCCGCCGAAGCGCTGTGCGCCCGGCTCGGTGTCGGCGGCCTGCCACTGGAGCGCTTCCCGGAGGGCTCCGTCCCGGTCTACGCGGTCGGCGCCCGGCACGTCCTCAAGCTGTTCCCGACGTCGAGCGCCCGGGACGGGATCACGGAGGAGCGCGTCCTCGCCCGGCTGCGGGGCGCGCTGCCGATCCCCACCCCGGAGGTCCGGGAGGCCGGCGCGTACGTCAACGGCTGGCGCTACGTGCTGATGTCGCGGCTGCCCGGCGAGGGCCTCGCGCCCGCCTGGCCGCGCGTCCCCCGGCCGGACCGCGAGCGGATCGTCCGTGACTGCGGCGAGGCGCTCGCCGCCCTGCACGCGCTCGACCCCGAGCCGCTCGCCGACGTCCTGGGCCCCGGCGACTGGCCCGCCTTCCTCGACCGGCAGCGGGCCGGCGCCGTCGCCCGCCAACGCGACCGCGGCCTGCCGCAGGCCTGGCTGGAGCAGATCCCCGACTTCCTCGCCGCGGCGCGGCTCCCCTCCGCCCCCGCCCGCGCCCTGCTGCACACCGAGTTCATGCGCGAGCACCTCCTCACCGACCCGGCCGACGGCTGGCGCCTCACCGGCCTGATCGACTTCGAGCCCGCCATGATCGGCGACCCGGCCTACGACCTGGTCGCGGTGGGCCTCTTCACCACCCGCGCCGACCCGTACCTCCTCGGCCGGCTGCTGGCCGCCTACGGCCGCCCCGTCGACCCCCGCCTGCTGATGGCCTACACGCTGCTCCACGTCTACAGCGACCTGCCGTGGTACCTGAGGGAGCTGAAGCCCTCCGCCGGCACCCTGGACGCCCTCGCCGAGGAGTGGTTCGGGGTCTCCTGAGGCGGTCAGGGCCGCGGGTCGGTCCGCAGCAGGCCGTAGCGGACGACGTCACGCCACTCGCCGTCCCGGAAGGTCACCGAACGCTGGACGCCCTCGCGGGTGAAGCCGCACTTCTCCAGGGCCCGCTGCTCGGCGACGTTGCCGGTCTCGGTGTCCGCCTCCAATCTGACCACCGGCGTGTGCGCGAACAGGTAGTCCACCAGCAGGAGTTGGGCGTGCGTTCCGATACCCCGGCCGCGCACGTGCGGCAGCAGCTGCGCGCCGATGTTCCAGTACGGCGCGGTCGGCAGCACCGCCTTGCGCAACGCGGCGACGAAGCCGCAGAACTCGCCGGCCACGGTGACCGCGAGCATCCACTGCTCGTCCCCGAGCAGCCCGTTCTCGACCCATCGGCGGCGGAACCGGTCCAGGTCCCGCCAGCCGTACCACTGGTACTCCCCCAGCATCCCGGGGTCGCTCAGCAGCTCGCCCAGCGCGGGCAGGTCGGCTTCGGCGATCGGCCGCAGCGCGATCTGGTCGTTGTCCACGCTGCGCCAACGCCCGGCCCCGCGGGACGGTTCCGCGCCCCGCCCGCACCTTCACGCCGGCCCGCGCCCCCGGCCCCACGCACCCCCGGCCTCACGCACCCCCGGCCTCACGAACCGGTCGACCGGGCGAGCCGGAACCCCACGTCGTCGATCCGCAGCGTCGGGTGGCTGCGGCGGCGGACGGAGGCGCGGCAGCTCCAGTGCTCGTCGAACCAGCCGCCGCCGCGCAGCACGCGGTAGTCGCCGTACACCTGCGCGTCGTAGACGTCCCAGCACCACTCCCACACGTTGCCGAGCAGGTCGTACAGTCCGTGGGCGTTCGGCCGGAGTCCGCCCACCTCGTGCGGGCGGTCGCCGGAGTTGCCGCGGTGCCAGGCGATCTCGTCGAGCGGGCCGTAGCGCGGGCCGTCCGTCCCGGCGCGGCAGGCGTGTTCCCACTCGGCCTCGGTGGGCAGCCGGTAGCCGTCTGCGGACCGGTCCCAGACCACGTCCTCGCCGTCCACCCCGTACGCGGGCGTCAGGCCCTCGCGCCGGGACAGCTCGTTGCAGTGGCGGACGGCGTCGTGCCACGACACGCTGTGCGCCGGTCGGCGGTCACCGGCCGCGCCCTCGTACCGCTCGCGGGTGACCGGACAGGGCGCCAGCTCGAACGAGGCGACCTCGACCTCCCAACTGCGCCGGGTGCGACGGTCGGAGAGCGTGACCAGGCCGGCCGGAACGGTGATCATCCGGCGATCCTACGGCCTGCCGCCGCGCAGCAGGTCGACCGCGCTCCGCTCGGCCAGGTCCTCCGCGTGCGCGGGCAGCGGCGCCCCGGCGTGCAGGGGCCCGCGCACCACGGCGAGCGGCAGGCCCGCGACGGCGAGCCGCACCCGGTCGACGTCCAGCGCCGTCGTCGCACCCGCGCGCCCGGCGAGCCCGGTCAGCGCCTTCCGCACCCGCCGCCCGCCCAGCCGCTCGCGCCGCAGGTACTCCTCGGGCCACTCCGCCTTGCCGAACGCCTCCGCGCCGTGCAGCAGCACGACGGCGCGCTCGCGGTGCGCCCGGCACCACGCGACCACCTGCCGGGCGGCCGCGCCCGCCGCCAGGTGCGGCTCCGGGTGTGCGTCGAAGGCGGGCAGACAGGCGGCCTGGAACTCCTCCACCGTCCGCAGCCACAACTCGGCCAGCAGGGCGGACCGCTGGGGGAAGCGGTGGTAGACGGAGCCGTTGGGGGCGCCGGACTCGCGGGCGACGGCGGACATGGTGACGGCGGCCGGTCCGCCGGCCGCAGCGAGCCGTACCGCGGCGTCGAGAAGGGTGGATTCGTCGTGACGGGGTGGCCTGGGCATGCAGTGGAGAGTACTCTCCATTTCAATTGGAGGGGATCATCCAAAACGAGGGGGAGGACCCGGCATGGCCGTGCTCAACATCCACGAACGCACCGTCCCGGCACCGGCGGAGGAGGTCGGCGCGCTGATCGACCGCCTCGCCGGCCCCGACGACCCGCTCTGGCCGACGCCCGACTGGCCCGGGATGCGGTTCGACCGGCCGCTCGCGGTCGGCGCCGTCGGCGGGCACGGCCCGATCCGCTACACCGTCGCCGGGTACGCGCCAGGACAGTGGGTGCGCTTCCGCTTCACCGGCCCGCGCGGCTTCGACGGCCACCACGAGTTCACCGTCCACCCCGCGGGCGGGACCACCGTGCTCCGCCACACCATCGCCATGCGCCTGCGCGGGCCCGGACGGCTCACCTGGCCGCTCGCCTTCCGGTGGCTGCACGACGCCCTGGTCGAGGACGGCCTCGACCGGGCGGTGCACGCCTGCGGCGGCACCGTGGCCCGCCCCGCCCGCTGGAGCCCGTACGTCCGCCTGCTGCGCCGGCTGATCCGGCACTGACGACCGGCACCGGCCCGGCTCCGGCCCGGTTCCGCCCCGCGGACGTTCGCATCGCGACGGATCGTCAGGACGCGCGGCCTCGGCCACGGCGGGGGCGAGGGCCGGCACGGTGGCGGAGTCCCCGGCCGAGCGGGCAACGGGAGCCGGCCAGGGGGGTCCACGGCCCCGGCTCCGGCACCGGCCTCGACACCGGCCCCGACGGCGACACCGGCTCCGGCTCCGGCTCCGGCTCCGCAACGTGGAGCGCCACGTACGCCACCGGGGCCGAGCACCACGAGGCGTCGGCCGTCCGGGTGCACGGCGCCTCCGCCGCCGGCCTCGCCGCCCCGCGCGAGCACTCCCCGGGCCGACCTCTCAGACCGGGAACACCCACGCGTCGATGACACCCCAGCCGATCACCGTGACCGCCGCGCATGCCCGGGCGACCATGGCCGCCCAGCGGCCGCACCCGCGGCCGCGAGCCCGCTGGAAGCCGGCGACCAGACCGGCGACCGCGGCGACCGGCAGGGCGAGGAAGGCGAGGTAGAGGGCCCACCTGCCGATCGCCAGCTTGTAGAGGACGCCGATCAGGCCCGCGGGGATCGACACCGCCGCGACGGCCATCCCGGCGGCGGCGCAGGCCGTCCGGAAGTGCTCCCGACTGCGGAAGAAGGACGGCACCGCACAGGCGACGGCACAGAGCAGCCCGGGCACGTACACGACCGCCCCCGGCGTGCCGAACTCGTCCACGATGGCCGCGGCCGGCAGCAGGAACGCGACACCACCCAGGCCCGACAGCCATCGGGCACTCACCGGCACCTCGGTCATGACTCCCCCGTCCGCCCCCGCGGGCACGAAATTTGAACGCGTTCGAATCTAGCATGCGGGAACCTTGTCCGGACCGTGACGTCGACCCCCTCGCCGGGACCCCGGCCGTCCCGCGGAAGCGGCCCTTCCCGGCCCGCGACGGAGGCACCGCCGCACCCCGACCCGACCGCGGACCACCCGGCCCCGTGCCGTCGACCGTGACCCCAACAGCCCTCCCCGCAAAGGTTTTTGCGCCGCTCGCTCCCGTCCGCCAGGGCACCTACGCTCGACCGCATGAACCGCACGATCCGCACCGTCGAGGACGTCCTCGTCCTGCTCGACGGCTACTTCCCGCTGCCCGAGGCCCGCTGGGACGGCCTCTACGCCGACCGGTCCGCCGACCGCCCGTTCTTCGCACCCGAGCCGGACGAGAACCTGGTCTCCTACCTCGACCGGGGCCTGATCCCGGCCACCCCCGGCCCCGACCACACCACCGACCGCACCACCGACCGCGCCGCCGAGTCCGGCCCCGCCCCCACCCCCCTCCGCGCCCTCGACCTCGGCTGCGGACCCGGCCGCAACGCGATCCACCTGGCCTCCCGCGGGTTCGAGGTCGACGCCGTCGACCTCTCCACCGCCGCCGTCGACTGGGCCGAGGAGCGCGCCCGCGAAGCCGGCGCCGGCGCCGGCCTGCGCTTCCACCGCGCGAGCATCTTCGAGGCCGGGCTCCCCCACGCCCACTACGACCTGGTCTACGACTCCGGCTGCCTGCACCACCTCCCGCCGCACCGCCGGGTCAGCTACCTCGCCCTCCTCGACCGCGTCCTCGCGCCGGGCGGCCACTTCGCCGTCACCACGTTCGCCGCCGGCGCGATGGGCTCCGAGCGGCCCGACGAGGAGCTGTACCGACTCGGCGCCCTGGAGGGCGGGCTGGCCTTCTCGCCCGAGGAGCTCCGGTCGCTGTTCCGCGACCTCACGCCGCTGGAGGTCCGCCCGATGGCCGTCCGGGCGCCCGGTTCCGGACTCTTCGGCGCGCCCTTCCTCCTCACAGCCCTCTTCCAGCGAACTGCCAGTCTTTAACCAGCCTCTCATCCTCCGCCCCTAGCCTCCGGGCACATGAACGTCTCCCTGCTCGACGGCTGGTTCCCGTGGACGGTCCAGGCCGCCGCCCTCGCGCTGTTCCTGGGCACGGTGGTCCGTCGGGACCGCGCGTGGCGGGTGAAGTGGGGACCGGTCGCACTGGGGACGGCACTCGTGGTCACCGCCGCCACCGCGGTGGCCGTGGTGACGTTGAGCGGGATCACCGACCCGATCCCGTTCGGGGTGTGGTTGTGGAGCGGGGTGGCGGTCGCGGCGCTGTGCGTCCTCGGGTTCGGCTGGCGGGGCGCCCGGTGGTGGCGGCGGGCGCTGGTCGCGCCGACCGTACTGCTCGCGCTGTTCTGCGCCGCGAACAGCCTGAACGTCTCCACCGGCTACTACCCGACCCTCGGCGACGCGATCGGCGAACTCGGCGGGCAGCCGCTGCCGGACCAGATCACGCTCGCCGAACTCGCCTCCATCCACGGGAAGACGAAGACCGGCCGCATCGTCCAGGTCGACATCCCGGACAGCACCGGCGGCTTCGCCCACCGCCAGGAGCTCGTCTACCTGCCGCCCGCCTGGTTCCGCAGCCAGTCCCGGCCCAAGCTGCCCGTGCTGGAGATGATCGGCGGCGAGTTCGCGGCACCCGACAACTGGATCCGCTCCGGCAACGCGGTGAAGACCGCCGACGACTTCGCCGCCCGGCACAACGGCTTCGCGCCGATCCTGGTCTTCGCGGACGCCACCGGCGGCTTCCGGGTGGACACCGAGTGCGTGGACGGTCCGCACGGCCAGGCCGAGAGCCACCTGGTCAAGGACGTCCCGGCGTTCGTCCGCACCACCTTCAACGCCGCCACCGACCCGCACAAGTGGGGCGTCGCCGGCTGGTCGATGGGCGGCACCTGCGCCTTCGACCTGACTGTCGAACACCCGGGCGTCTTCACGCACTTCGGCGACTTCTCCGGCGACCGGGGCCCGTTCATCGGCGACAAGGACCACACCGTCCAGGAGCTGTACGGCGGCGACGCCGCCGCCTGGGCCGCCCACGACCCGCTGACCGTGCTCGCCCACCACCCCAAGTACCAGGGCGTCTCCGGGTACTTCGGCCAGGGCGACGAGGAACACGGCCAGATCGAGTCCGCCAAGGCACTGGAGGCGGCGGCCAGGAAGGACGGCATCCGCACCGTCTCCGCCGTCGGCTCCGGCAAGCACACCTGGCAGACCGGCGCCGCGACCTTCGCCCAGGCCCTGCCCTGGCTCGCCCAGCAGCTCGGCGTCCCGGGCACCCACGCCTAGCCCCGGGACAGGGCCCGGGCTCCGCCGCTGGGGTCCGGCCGGACCGGGCCCGCACCGCGAACCGCCGCGCACGCGAACCACCGTCGCGCGCCGCCCCGGCCGCCCGCGGGCCGACGCCACCCCGGGGCACCCGTGGGAAAGCCTTGGCCTCGGCGGCGGTTTGAACCCCGCCCGCGCCCGCGCGCCCCGGGGCCCCGCTCGCCCGAGGGCTCGGTACGGGCCCGCAGCACCACGCTCCGGCAGCGCTAATCCCCTGCTCCGGGCGGCACTTGACCGTGTCCGCGCACTCCAGGAATCCCCCGCACCCCGCGCATAGCTCCCGCCGCGCCCGCACACATGTTCCCCATCAGCACCCCCGACCGCCCCGGCCACCCGGGCGTCCGCCGGGATTCCGCTTTGCTCCCGGCGTTCGCTTGGCATAGGTTTCGACCGCCGTCGACGCAGTACCGGCGCTGACCGCCCCTCAGACCCGAGGAGGCGGCGGCGACCGGGAGCCGGACGGCAGTACGTCAACGGGGGAGGAAACAGCCATGCCGAGTGCCCGCGATCACGGGTCACCCGGGCGGCGAGGACGGACGGGCGGTGCCGCGCACCCGCGGCCCGCGGCCGATGCGCGCCCGACCCCGCTCCACGCCACCGGACACTTGAGGAATCGTCAGTTGCGCAGCACCCGACTGATCGCCAACACCGCCGTCACCGCCGCGGCCCTCGTCTGCCTGGGCGCCCTCAGCGCCTGCGGACCGGACAACAGCGGTCAGGACGGCGGCAAGACCGCCGCTCCCGCTCCGTCCACCGCCGCACCGGCGGGCGGCGGCACCGGCGCCCCCAGCGCGGGCGCCACCAAGCCGGCCGGCAACGGCGGCACCGACAGCGCCGCCAAGGGCATCCCGGCCAAGGCCTGGATGGACACCAAGAGCATCCCGATGGACGAGACCTACCACTACGCGCCGCTGGCGGCCAACGCCAAGCCGCAGACCGGCCCGGTCCAGTTCAAGGGCATGGAGCTGTGCCACGCGCCGGTCGCCAAGGACGACGAGTGGATGTTCACCGGCACCGCCTCGGCGAAGGCGTCGGTCGGCTTCGGCGGCGACCGCTGGACGGCCCAGCAGACCCTGCTGTTCGTCGGTGACCCGACCCACAGCAGCGGCGCCAAGCAGACGACCAACCTGACGTACGAGCGGCTGACGGACGCGCTCAAGGGCTGCGCCAAGACCGTGCCCGGCGCCACCGTCAAGGTCGACAGCGCCGCGGACGCGCCGTACTTCGCCGCCGTCCTGACCGTCCCGCAGGCCGACGGCACCGCCGCCACCCTGCACGAGTACGCGGTCACCGACGGCGGGACGGTCAGCGAGCTGTCCGTCTGGGCGGTCACCAAGGCCGGCGCCCAGCCCAAGGACGCCTGGAAGGCCCCCGAGGACAAGTACGTCGGCACGGGCATGACCGCGCCGATGTGCGAGGCCCTCCCCGGCTGCGGCTGATCCCCGCGGCTGATCCCCGCGGCGCTCCTCGCGGGCGCCGCAGCGGGCACCGCGCCACGGGTGCCCGCGACACCCCACAGACGGCCGCCCGGTCCGTCCGGCACAGGGGACCGGACGGGCCGGGCGGCCCCTTCACGCCCGCGCGCGGTGAACCGGCTTCACCGCGTCAGGGCGCCGCTGACGCCTGGACGCCTCAGAGCCCCAGCACGCTGAGCGCCGTGGTCCAGTCGTCGGCGATCGCGCTTCTGGCGTCGTCCAGGCCGACCCGGCCACCGCACACCGCGTTCTTGAGCTTGGTCTCGACGGAGTCCTTGCTCTGCGCCGGCTGGCTGCCGTAGCGCGGCTCGGGCCAGAGGTTGGCCGGGTCGCGCGGCGCGCCGCCGAGCTCCAGCGGGACGAGGTGGTCCTCCTCGTAGTCGGCCGTGCTGGTGTCCGCGTAGCCGTACTGCGCGATCTGCTGCACCTTCAGCGGGTTGGTGTAGCTGGTCGGCGGGCGGACGGTGGCGGTCCAGCCGGAGACGCAGATGGTCTGGCCGATGGTGCTCTGGGTGACGTCGGGGTTGTATGCACCCGGGGTGCAGTTCGGGTCGGGCAACGGCAGGTACGCCTGCGAACAACTCGCGGAGAGCGTAACGCCCTTGTGGGTGCCGGCCGCGGCCGGGGCGGCAGCCTGCGCGGTGCCGGCGGCGAGCCCGGCGGCGGCGAGGGAGGCCGCCGCGAGGACGACGGTCAGACGCTGACGGAACATCATGGGGAAGTTCTCCTGGGCCGGCCCGGCCTCTCGCCGGGCGACTGTGCTCATGACAGCACCGCGCGCCCGACGACCGTCAGGCTCAGGACGTGAACGCCTGGTGACCCCGCCTTCACAACCGCCGGTCGGGCACGACGCCGGGACGGCACCCCGACGCCGCGGGACCGGCCCGGGGAACCCGCGGCCCGAGCCGGTGAGCCCCGCGGCCCGAGCCGGGGAACCCCGCGGCCCGGCCCGGTGAGTCCCGCGGACCGACCGGCCCCGGGAGCCGCCGATCAGCCCCGGAGCACCGCCAGTTCGATCTCCCGGGCCGTTTCGTGGCCCGGCACCGGCACGGTCACGCCGGAGTGCTCGAAACCGGCCTTGACGTACATCGCCTCGGCGCGGGCGTTCTCCTCGTGGACGAACAGCCGCACGCGCTGGATCCGGGGCTCGGCGAGCGACCACGACCACTCCTGGGCGGCCCGGATCAGGTCGAGCGCCAGCCCGGTGCCCCGCGCCTCGGGCCGGACGTAGACCCCGACGACGTGCGTCTGGTCGACCGTGACGACGTCGCCCCCCAGGGCGCCCGGCCCGCCGGGCCGCTCGACCAGCACGCTGACCGAGCCGAGCCAGCGCCCGTCCGCGTCCTCGCCGACGAACTGCGCCACGCCGGATCCCGTCGCGGCGCCGGCCGCGCGGTCCTGCCAGAACTCGTCGGGCCTGGCGGCGGCCTGTTCGTGCGTTTCGAGGAAGGCGATGGCCGCGACCGGGTCCAGTAGCGCGTCCAGCCGGAGCTCCCTGACCTGCGCCCAGTCCTCGCTCCGCACCCGCCTGATGATGATGTCCATTGCATGATCATTTCATCGGGCCCGGTCACCCCCGCAACCGCATTACGGGCCGCCGGACACCGCCTCCGCCGAGCACCGCCCCGCGCCCCGCCGACACCGTCACCACCGACCACCGACCACCGACCACCGACCGCCCACCGCCGAGGCCTGACCGCCGGTCAGGCCGAGCCGCCCCCCCCCAGCGCCAGCAGTCGGGCCAGCCGCGCCGCCCGCCCCTCCGGCAGGCACCCGTGCCCGAGTTCGGTG
>NZ_JBHWBZ010000036.1:63623-83724 GCF_042735475.1 Kitasatospora sp. NPDC059577
CACACACCCCACCCCCACCAACCAACCCCCCCACCCCCCCCCCCCCCCCCGCCCCCCCCCCCCCCCCCCCCCCCGCCCCGCCCCTGCTCCAGCAGTCGGGCCAGCAGCGCCGCCGGCCCGTCCGGCAGGCTCCCGTGCACGAGTTCGGTGCGGTGCACCAGCCGGGGCGCGGCGATCGGCGCGCACCCGACCCCGGGCACCCCGGACAGCACCGGCTCGGGCAGCAGCGTGAGCCCGTGCCCGGCGGCGACGAGCGCCAGCAACCCGTGCAGGTCGGTGCCCTGGTAGCGGGTGGCGGGTCGGAAGCCGTCGACGCCCGCGGCCGCGCGCAGCCGGGCGACCGGCGGGGTGAGGTCGGGGGCGTCCAGCCAGCGGGCGGCGGAGAGGTCGGCGAGCGCGAGACCGCCGCGGCCCGCCAGCGGGTGTCCGACGGGCAGTGCGACGGCGACCGGCCGCTCGTCCACCGCGACGGTGCGCAGCGGGCCGACGTCGGGCAGCGGCAGCGGGTCGCTGGGCGCGGCCAGGCCGTCGATCAGGGCGAGGTCGACCTCACCGGTGGCGACCTGCGCGGGCAGCACGTCCTGGGCGAGCACCCGGACCACCGGCTCCACCCTCGGGTACGCCCGGCGCACCTCGCCGAGCGCGCGCCCCAGCGCCGCCCCGACCGCCAGGGGCGTGGCGCCGAGCACCAGCCGGACGCTCGCGGCGCCGGCCAGGCGTGCGACGTCGGCACGTGCCGCCTCCAGCCGGACCAGCAACGGCGCGGCGTGCTCCAGCAGCCGCCGGCCGGCCTCCGTCGGGCCGACCGGGCGGCGGACCAGCAGGGCCGCCCCGAGGTCCGCCTCCAACGCGGCGATCTGCTGGGAGACCGCGGACTGGGTGTAGCCGAGCTCCCGCGCCGCGTCCGAGAAGGAGCCGAGGCGGGTGACGGTGACGAAGGTGCGCAGCTGCTGGGGATCCACGGCGGTCATCAACCGATCTGATCGAGGGGTAAGAAATCATCGTTGGCGCTGATCTCGGGTGCCGGGTCAGGATAGCCGCATGACCCACATGACCCCACGGATCGCCCTGGTCGGCGACCGCTCCCCCGCCGTCCGCTCGCACGCCCGCATCCCGGGCCTGCTCGACGCCCTCGCCGAACACGAACGGCTCGTCCTGGACGCCTACTGGATCCCCACCGGGGACGCCGCGGAGTCCGGCGCCCTGGACGGCTTCGACGCGATCTGGCTGCTCCCCGGCAGCCCGTACCGCAGCGAGGCCGGCGCCGTGGCCGCCGTCCGCACCGCCCGCGAGCGCGGCATCCCCTTCCTCGGCACCTGTGCCGGGTTCCAGCACGCGGTGCTGGAGTACGCCCGCAACGTCTGCGGCCTGGCCGATGCCGTCCACGGCGAGGAGCACCCCGACGGGGAGCAGCAGGTGATCGCCCCGCTGAGCTGCTCGCTGGTCGGGCACGAGGGCACCGTCGCCGTCGCCCCGGACACGCTGGCCGAGCGCGTCCTCGGCACCACCCGCACCCTGGAGCGCTACCACTGCGCGTACGGCCTCAACGCCGCCTACCTGGACCGGCTGCGCGCCCACGGCCTGCGGTTCAGCGGCGCGGACGAGTCGGGCGAGGTGCGGATCCTGGAGCTGCCGGACCACCCCTTCTTCCTCGCCTCGCTGTTCCAGCCCGAGCTGTCCGGCGACGGCACCCGAGCGCACGCCATGATCCGCGCGCTGGCCGGCGCCGCCGTGGCCCACGCGGACGCGCGCGCGTCGGCCGCGGCGACCGCGACGACCTCCGCAGCCGGGGCGACCTCCGCGGCCTCGACCGCCTGACCGGGCCTCACATGGGCAGCGACCGCAGCCGCACCGGCCCCTCCGGCCAGTCGGTCCCCGCCGACAGCGGCGCCCACATCGTGCGCAGCGGCATCACCGCCAGCCGCCCCTCGGGCTGCTCCACCGTCACCTCCCCGGCCACCTCCCGGAAGCCCAGCCCCCGGTAGAACGCGGCCAGCGGTGGACGGCAGAACAGCAGCGCGCGCCGGTGGCCGAGCGTGCGCGCGTGGTCCAGGGCGGCCCCGACCACGGCGTGCGCGAGGCCGCCGCCGCGCCGGTCGGGGGCGACGCAGACGCCGCCGACGCCCATGACCGTCAGATCGGTGCCGCCCGCGGTGAGCGGCAGCGGCAGCAGCCCGGTGTGGGCGACGAGCCGACCGTCGGCGGCCCGGACCCCGAAGTGGATCTCCTTGGGCAGGAAGGTCAGCCCGGTGTACGCGACGCCGTACGGGTCGGCGCCGGGGCCGAGGACCTCCTCCTGCTCGGCGCGGCCGTACCGCTCCAGCCGTTCGACGGCCGACCGCCCTGTCGGGTGCGCCCCTGCCTGGGGCTCGGCCGGGTGCGGTGCTGCCTGGAACGGCTCGGCCGGGTGCGGTGCTGCCGGGAGGGGTCCGGGCAGCTGCGGCCCCGGCGAGAAATGATCACTCATCCCGCCATGCTCTCCCCCACCGGCGGCCTTTCGACAGTCCCTTCCCGGCCACTCGGTCCGAAGATCATCCCGGCACGGCACCCCGGTGTGGAAGCATGCCCCTCATGCAGCAGCCCACCTCCCAGTCGGCCGCCGACCCCGACGCACCGCTGCCCGGGCCGCCGCTGCGCCTGCCCCGCCCGGTCCGGACCCTCGCACCGACCGCCCTGGTCCTGCTGGTGCTCGTCCCGCTCGCCGCGAACGACCCCGACTTCGGCCCGACCACCTCGCCGCCGGTCAACGCCGGGCTGATGGCCTTCGGCGCCCTCGCCCTGGCCCTGCGGCGCCGGCATCCGGCGGCAGTCACCGCAGCCACCCTGGTGAGCGGTCAACTCCCGCTCGCCGTCGCGCTCTACGGACTGGCCGCGCGGCGCGGCGGCACCCTGCTGCTGTACGCCCTGGCGGCCGCGTCCGAGCTGCGGCTGCTCGTCCCGGTCGACCTCGGGGACGTCGGCACCCCGTCCTCGCTCGCCAACCTGATCGAGGACCCGCTGGTCTTCGGAGCCGTCCCGCTCGTCCTCGGGCTGGGCGCCCACACCCGCGCCCACACCGTCCGGGTGCTCGCCGAGCGGAATCGCTTCCTGGGCGAACGCAACCGGCTGCTGGAGGAGGCCCGGCGGCACGCCGAGGAACGCGCCGCGGCCGCCGAACGCGCCCGGTTGGCCCGGGAGATGCACGACGTCGTCTCCAACCGGGTCTCGCTGATCACCCTGCACGCGGGCGCCGGCCAGGTCGCCCAGGCCGAGGACCCGGGCGCCGTGCGGGAGACGCTCGGCCTGATCCGCTCCCTCGGCCTGCAGGCGCTCACCGAACTGCGCGGCCTGCTGGGCGTGCTGACCACGGCCGCCGACCAGGCGCCCTCGCTGCGCGGCCTGCCCACCCTGGTCGAGGAGTCCCGGCAGGCCGGCCTGGCGGTCGGACTGACCGTCACCGGCCCGGCCGACGGGCTGCCGCCGCCCGGGCCCGCCGTGCAGTACGCGGTCTACCGGATCGTCCAGGAGGCGCTGACCAACGCGCACAAGCACGCCCCGGCCGCCGAGGTGGCCGTCACCGTCGAGGTCCAGCCGGACGGGCTGCGCCTGACGGTGGTCAACTCCCCCACCGGGACGGCCGGACCGGGGGCGGACCGCGGTGCGGCACCGGACGCGAGCCCGGACGCGGGCCCGGAACTGCCCTCCGGTGGCCACGGCCTGACCGGGATGCGCACCCGGGCCGGCGACCTCGGCGGCACCCTGCACGCCGGCCCGACCCCGGAGGGCGGCTTCGCCGTGCGCGCCCGACTCCCGCTCGGCGCCGCGTAGGACGCGCCGTCGCCGCCGGAGCCGCGGCACCGCAGCGCGGCGACACCGCAGCGGCCCGGCACGGCCCCGAACAGTTCCGAACAGTTCCGAACGGTTCCGAACGGCTTCCGAGCAGCCCCGCCGCTCAGGCCGCGGCGCGCTCCGCCAGCTCCGCCCAGACCTCGTCCACCCGGGCCGCCAGCCCGGCCAGTTCCCCGCCGTTGTCGATCACCAGGTCCGCGATCGCCAGCCGGTCCGCCCGCGAGGCCTGCGCGCCCATCCGGGCCCGCGCCTCCTCCTCGGCCATCCCGCGCAGCCGCACCAGCCGGTCCAGCCGCACCTCGTCGGCCGCGTCGACCACCACGATCAGGTCGAACAGCGGTGCCAGCCCGTTCTCGGCCAACAGCGGCACGTCGTGCACGACGACCGCGTCCGGTGCGGCCGCCGCCTCCAGTTCGGCGGAGCGGGCCCGCACCAGCGGGTGGACGATCGCGTTCAGCGCCTTCAGCCGCTCCGGGTCGGCGAACACGACCGCGCCGAGGGCCGGGCGGTCCAGCGAGCCGTCCTCCCGCAGCACCTGCGGGCCGAACTCGGCGACCACGGCCGCCAGACCGTCCGTCCCGGGGGCGACCACCTCGCGGGCGATCACGTCGGAGTCCACGATCACCGCACCGTGCGCGGCGAACAGCCGGGACACCTCGCTCTTGCCCGCCCCGATGCCGCCCGTCAGTCCGATCTTCAGCATGGCGTCAGGCTACCGGCGCGCCGCCCGCCCCGTCAGCACCGGACCCGCCCGGTCAGCACCGCCCGGCCCGCCGACACCGAACCCGCCCGCCGGCAGCGCGGACCGGGCCGCCCGTCGGCCGTCAGCCCACCTCCAGGCTCTCCCCCTCCCCGAGGAGCGCCAGCTCGGCCCCCGTGCCCGGTCCGTCCGGCCCCACCAGCCGGGTCTGCACCGCGAACCCGATCGGGCTGAGCACCGCCTCGTGGACGGGCACGGTCCGGCGCGGCCCTGCTTCCCGGACGTAGTCGACCACCTCGGAGGCCTTGCTCCACGGCGCCGCCAGCGGCAGCAGCAGGGTGTCGACGGCGTGCGGCGGCACGGTGAACGCGTCGCCGGGGTGGAAGAGCCGGCCGTCGAAGAGGAAGCCGATGTTCTGCACCCGGGGGATGTCCGGGTGGATCACCGCGTGCCACTCACCGTGCACCGAGACGCCGAGCCCGCCGAGTTCGAAGGCGTCGCCCTCGCCGACCGCGGTGACCCGCTGCGCGACTCCGTCCAGCTGGGCGGCGACGGCGCTGTTGGTCCACACCCGCAGCGCCGGGTCGGCCTCCAGTGCAGCGCGCAGCCGCGACTCCTCGAAGTGGTCCATGTGTTCGTGGGTGATCAGGACGGCGTCCGCCCCGGCCAGTGCGGCCGGATCGGTGAACGCCCCCGGGTCGACGACGACGGTGGTGTCGCCGTGCTCGACGCGTACGCAGGCATGTCCGAACTTGGTGATTCGCATGCCGGAAACTCTACAGCAAAGCTGTACAGCATGGCTGTAGATATTCGGGATAGACTTCTCCCATGACCAGCGAAGCCCCGCACCCGAACACCCTGGAACTCGCCGCCGACCTGCGCGCCGCCCTCGGCAGCCTGGTCCGCTCCCTGCGCGACAGCGACGAACTGCCGCAGAACCAGGCCGCCGTCCTCGGCCTGCTGGTCCGCGACGGACTCTCCTGCACCGTCGCCGAACTCGCCGACCTCCAGCGCGTGCGCCACCAGTCGATGGCCCGCACCGTCGCCCTGATGACCGAGGCCGGGCTGGTCACCCAGCAGCCCCACCCCACCGACGGCCGCAAGCAGCTCATCGCGGCCACCGGGGCCGGCCGCACCGCCCTGCTCGACCAGCGCGCCCGCCGCGAGCAGCACATCGCCACCGCGATCGAGTCCCGCCTCACCCCCGCCGAGCAGGACCGGCTGCGCGCCGCGGTCGAACTCCTCGACCGCCTGTCCTGAGCCGCCCTCCCGGGATCCGGGCGGTACGGCAGGATGGCCCGGTGCTGATCATCCTCGGCGGACTGCCCGCCACCGGAAAGACCTCCCTGGCCCGCGGCTTCGCCCGCTGGGCCGGTGCCGTCCACGTCCGGGTCGACACCATCGAACAGGCGATCGTGCGATCCGGCGCCCTCGCGCCACCGCTCGGCCCGGTCGGTTACGCCGTGGCCCACGCCCTCGCCGAGGAGCACCTGCGCCAGGGCCATCCGGTGATCGCCGAGTCGGTCAATCCGCTCGCGGTCACCCGCCAGGCCTGGCGCGAGGTCGCCGTCCGGGCCGGAACGCATTTCCTGGAGGTCGAGACGATCTGCTCCGACCCGGCCGAACACCGCCGCCGCGTCGAACAGCGCACCGTCGACGTCCCGGGCCTCGACCTCCCGGACTGGGCGGCCGTGCAGGCCCGCGCCTACGAGCCCTGGGACCGCGACCACCTGGTGATCGACACGGCCGGCCAGGTGGTCGAGGAGTGCGTCGCCGAGCTGTACGGCGCGTACACCGACGCACTCCAGGGTCCGGGCCCGGGTACGGCCCCGCTCCCCTAGGCCTTCACCAGGCCCCCGGCCTCCGGCTCCGCCGCCCCCGGCTCCGGCTCCGACTCCACCGCCCCCGACTGCGACTCCGACTCCGCCCCCGACTCCGACTGCGCGACCACCGGTCGCGGCGCCGGGATCATGGCGGGCTCGATCTCCGGCAGATCGACGTGCTCGCTCAGCCCGAAGCGCTGGTGCAGTCGGCGCAGCGGGGCCGGCGCCCACCAGTTGAACTCGCCGAACAGGCTCATCGCGGCGGGCACCAGCAGGCAGCGCACCAGGGTGGCGTCCACCGCGACGGCGACGGCCAGGGCGATGCCCATCTGCTTGACCATCAGCATGTCCCCGAGCGCGAACCCGGCGAAGACGATCACCATCAGCAGCGCCGCCGAGGTGATGATCCGACCGCTGCGCTGGACCCCCAGCTCCACCGAGCGGGTACAGCTGTGCCCCTTGTCCCGCAGCTCCTTGATCCGGGCGAGCAGGAACACCTCGTAGTCCATCGACAACCCGAAGGCGAAGGCGAAGACCAGCACCGGGATGAAGGTCTCCAGCCCCCCGGTCGGGCTGAACCCGAGCATCCCGCTGAACCACCCGTCCTGGAACACCAGGGTGAGCGCGCCGAGCGAGGCGCCCAGCGAGAGCAGGTTCATCAGCAGCGCCTTGACCGGCATCACCACCGAGCCGGTCATCAGGAACAGCAGCACCAGTGTCCCGGCCGCGACCAGCCCGAGCGCCCACGGTCCGCGCGAGAGCAGTTCCTTCTGGAAGTCGACCACCGAGGCCGCGCCGCCGGTGACGTACGTCTTCAGCCCGCCCCGGTCCGCCCGCAGTTCCTCGACCACGTGCTTGGCCTGCCCGCCCTGCGGGTCCCCGTGCACCAGGACGTCGATCGTGGAGACCGCGTCGTTCACCGGGCTCACCGCCCGGACCCCGCTCACCCCGGGCAGCTTGGCGACCACCTCGTCCGCGTACGCCTGCGCCACCGCCGGGCCGCCCTCGACCACCACCGTGATCGGCGCGGCCGACACCTGCGGGAAGCGCTGGTCGACGGTCTCGGCGACCTGCCGCCCGGCGGAGGAGGCGGGCAGCACGGCGGCGCCCGAGTTGCGCATCTCGGCGTGGAGGAACGGCGCCCCGGCCGCCATCAGCAGCGCCACGGAGGCGAGCGTGACCAGGACGGCCCGCTTGCGGACGCGGCGGACGGTCCGGCTGAAGAACCCCTCGTCCGGCACGGGTGCGGTGGGCGTCCTGATCCGCGAGCCGGCGAAGCCGAGCAGCGCGGGGATCAGGGTCAGCGCGGCGGCGACGGCGATCACCACCACGCTCACCCCGGCGGCGGCCACCGCGCCGAGCACCGGGCTGTTGAAGACGAACAAGCCCGACAGTGCGACGGCCACGGTCAGCCCGGAGAAGGCGACGGTGCGCCCGGCGGTCGCCGCGGTGCGTTCGACGGCGGCGGCGATGCCCGCGCCGTGCCCGCGTTCCTCGCGGAAACGATTCACCATGAGCAGCGCGTAGTCGATCGACAGTCCGAGCCCCAGCACGGTGGCGATCGGCAGCACGCTGGTGTCGATGTCCATGATCCGACTGAACCCGAACATGGCCAGCAGCGCGCCGCCCACCGAGGCGACCGCCCCGATCACCGGCAGCGAGGCCGCCGAGAGCCCGCCGAACACCAGCACCATGACGACCAGCGTGAGCGGCAGCGTCACCATCTCGCCGAAGCGGGTGTCCTTCTCGGTCTGCTTCTTGACCTCGTCCTGCAGCACCAGGTCCCCGCCGACGGTCACGTGCGCACCGCCCGCGCCGTTCAGCGCGGCGAGCCGCTGGGTGACGGCGTCGGTCTGGGCGGAGGTGGCGGTGTCGGCCAGCCGTACGGAGACCAGGCTCGCCGTCCCGTCGGCGGAACGCAGCGTGGCGTGGGCCGGGCCGGAGCCGTAGGCGTCGACGGCGGCGGAGACCCCGGGCAGGCCGGCGATCTCGGCGGTGGCCTGCTCGACGGCGGCCTTGACCGCCGGATCGTCCACCGGCTTGCCGTCCACCACCGCGGTCACGGTGCCCTTGACCGGGTCGGCCGCGGCGACCACCGCGCTGCCCCGGTCGGCCTCGGCGCTGGCCGAGGACGCCCCGGCCACCGAGCCCTCGAAGACCCGGCCGCCGATCAGGACACCGACGACCAGGACGACGGCCCAGAAGCCGAGCACCCAGCGGCGGTGGCGGAAGCAGAACCGGCCGAGGGCCGCGAGGCGGCCGCCGACGAGGGCGGCGGGGGCGGAGGAGGCATTGCGCATGAAGGAGCCTTTCGGGCAGCTCCACTCAATGTAGGCGTAACCGGAACTTCGACCTATAGCCGGGTAATGAGCCCCATCTCACATTTGCCTTCACATAAAGAACACATCAGTTGCAAGGCGCATAAGTCAGCGCGAAAAACCAAATGGGCCCCATCCGGGAATTCCCGGATGGGGCCCATTCGCTAGCTATCGGCTAGCAGGGGGCGAGAGCCTCAGCTCTGGCCGCCGGCCAGCTTCTCGCGCAGGGCGGCCAGGGCCTCGTCGGAGGCCAGGGCGCCGGAGCCCTCGTCGCTGCTGGACGAGTAGGAACCACCGGCGGCAGCGGCGACGGCGTCGCCACCCTCCTCGGCGGCCTGGGCGTCGGCCTCGCGGCTCTTGATGACCTGCGCCTGGTGCTGCTCGAAGCGGCTCTGCGCCTCGGCGTACTGGCGCTCCCACTCCTCGCGCTGCTTCTCGAAGCCGGGCAGCCAGTCGTTCGCCTCGGGGTCGAAGCCCTCCGGGTAGATGTAGTTGCCCTGGTCGTCGTACGAAGCGGCCATGCCGTACAGGGTCGGGTCGAACTCGACCTCGGCCGGGTTGGCACCCAGCGCCTCGTTGGCCTGCTTCAGCGAGAGGCTGATGCGACGACGCTCGAGGTCGATGTCGATGACCTTGACGAAGATCTCGTCGCCGACCTGGACGACCTGCTCCGGGATCTCCACGTGGCGCTCGGCCAGCTCGGAGATGTGGACCAGACCCTCGATGCCCTCGTCCACGCGGACGAACGCACCGAACGGAACCAGCTTGGTGACCTTACCCGGGACGACCTGACCGATCTGGTGCGTACGGGCGAACTGCTGCCACGGGTCCTCCTGGGTCGCCTTCAGCGACAGGGAGACGCGCTCGCGGTCCATGTCGACGTCGAGAACCTCGACGGTGACCTCCTGGCCGACCTCGACAACCTCGGACGGGTGGTCGATGTGCTTCCAGGACAGCTCGGAGACGTGCACCAGGCCGTCGACGCCACCCAGGTCCACGAAGGCACCGAAGTTGACGATCGAGGAGACGACGCCGGAGCGCACCTGGCCCTTCTGCAGGGTGGTGAGGAAGGTCTGGCGGACCTCGCTCTGGGTCTGCTCCAGCCAGGCACGGCGGGACAGGACCACGTTGTTGCGGTTCTTGTCCAGCTCGATGATCTTGGCCTCGAGCTCCTTGCCCACGTAGGGCTGGAGGTCGCGGACGCGACGCATCTCGACCAGCGAGGCGGGGAGGAAGCCCCGGAGGCCGATGTCGAGGATGAGACCACCCTTGACGACCTCGATGACGGTACCGGTGACGATGCCGTCCTCTTCCTTGATCTTCTCGATCGTGCCCCAGGCACGCTCGTACTGAGCGCGCTTCTTGGACAGGATGAGACGACCCTCCTTGTCCTCCTTCTGGAGAACCAGGGCCTCGATGTTGTCACCGACGGCGACGACCTCGTGCGGGTCAACGTCGTGCTTGATCGAGAGCTCGCGGGACGGGATGACGCCCTCGGTCTTGTAACCGATGTCGAGGAGGACCTCGTCACGGTCGACCTTCACGATGACGCCCTCGACGATGTCGCCATCGTTGAAGTACTTGATGGTCTCGTCGATGGCGGCGAGGAAGGCCTCCGCGTCGCCGATGTCGTTGACCGCGACCTGCGGGGTGGTGCTGAGGGAGGAGTCGGTGGGGCTCGTCATTAGGAAAAGGGCTCCGGTACGGACATGAAAGTCGTAGGTAATGCCACGCGGAGGGCCCGTATCGCTCCCACCGAAAGCCGGACAGCCAAGAACACGGCGCACCAAAGTTCCCAATACAACGAGAATCGGCGTCCGTCTTGCGACCGTGGGGTCTTCGACAGATGCGAGCGCGACCTGCTCCGTCTGAGGCGCGCAGGCCCGCAGCGCAACTTGTAGCATACGGGGACGGCCGGGCACGGTCAACGCCGAAGGACGGCAAGACGGTGGAGCCCGGGCGGATCAGGCCATATCCTCCGATTGCGCGCCTCTCGGCGGCGCCCGGAAGGGCCCTTTCCCCGGATGCCACCGCCAGGACCCGACCCCTCGCAGGGCCGGTTCGCGGCAGCGGCGCTTCCGCACTCCATACCCTACGCGATGGGCATTGTCACCGTGGCCACCACCCCCCAGTCAGACCTCCACGATCTTGACGCATCCGCCGAGGAGGGCGACGACGACGCGGTGCGGCGCGCGGCCGGCACCGGGGAGAGCAGCCGCGCCAGCCGGCACTGGTGGGACCGCAACGCCGACGAGTACCAGGACGAACACGGCGAGTTCCTCGGCGACGACCGCTTCACCTGGTGCCCCGAAGGCCTGGATGAGGCCGACGCCCGCCTGCTCGGCGAGGTCGCCGGGAAGGACGTGCTGGAGATCGGCGCCGGCGCCGCCCAGTGCTCGCGCTGGCTGGCCGCCCGCGGCGCCCGCCCCGTCGCCCTGGACATCTCCCACCGCCAGCTCCAGCACTCCCGCCGGATCGACCTCGGGCGCGGCGCCGCGCCCGTCCCGGTCGTCCAGGCCGACGCCGCCGTGCTGCCCTTCGCCGACGGCTCCTTCGACCTCGCCTGCTCCGCCTACGGCGCCGTCCCGTTCAGCGCCGACACCGAAGCCCTGATGCGCGAGGTCCACCGGGTGGTGCGGCCCGGCGGGCGCTGGGTGTTCTCGGTGACCCACCCGATCCGCTGGGCCTTCCCCGACGAGCCCGGCGTCGAGGGCCTCACCGCGGTGGCGTCCTACTTCGACCGCACCCCGTACGTCGAACAGGACGAGCAGGGCCGCGCCACCTACGTCGAACACCACCGCACCCTCGGCGACCGGGTCCGCGAACTCGTCGCCGCCGGCTTCCGACTGGTCGACCTGGTCGAGCCCGAGTGGCCGGCCGGCCTGGAACAGGAGTGGGGCGGCTGGTCCCCGCTGCGCGGCCGGCTGATCCCCGGCACCGCGATCTTCGTCACCGAGCGGGGCTGACGCCTTGCTGCCCGACCGATCAGCAGGGGCGGCCTGGCGCGACCTTCCCGTCCGCACCGCCCTGCCCGCGCTGCACGAGGCACTGGACGGCTCCGGCACCGCCGTGCTCGCCGCGCCGCCCGGCACCGGCAAGACCACGCTGGTGCCGCTCGCCCTGGCCGGGCTGCTCGATTCCGGCCCGGTCCGGCGCGTCCTGGTCGCCGAACCCCGCCGGCTCGCCGTCCGGGCCGCCGCCCGGCGGATGGCCTGGCTGCTCGGCTCGTCCGTGGGCCGCGAGGTCGGATACACGGTGCGCGGCGAGCGTCACGTCGGGCCGGACACCGTCGTCGAGGTCGTCACCACCGGCGTCCTGCTGCAACGGCTCCAACGCGACCAGGAACTCCCGGGCGTGGATGTCGTCGTGCTCGACGAGTGCCACGAACGCCACCTGGACGCCGACACCGCGCTCGCCTTCCTGCTCGACGTCCGCGCCGCGCTGCGGCCCGACCTGGGCCTGGTCTGCGCCTCCGCCACCTCCGACACCGAGGCCTGGGCCGCACTCCTCGGCGGCGCCCCCGTGGTGGAGGCGCACGGGGTGTCCCACCCGGTGGACGTGGTGTGGGCGCCCCCGCCGCGCGCCGTGCGCCCCGCGCACGGCACCCGGGTGGACTTCGCGCTGCTCGACCACGTCGCCTCCGTCGTACGGCGGGCGTTGAGCGAGCGCGACGGGGACGTGCTCTGCTTCCTGCCCGGTGTCGGCGAGATCGCGCGGGTCGCCGGGCAGTTGAACGGCGTCCCGGCCGACGTGCTCCAGCTGCACGGGCGCGCCCCGCAGGCCGTCCAGGACGCGGCGCTGACGCCGTCCGACCGACGGCGGGTCGTCCTCGCCACCGCCGTCGCCGAGTCCTCGCTCACCGTGCCCGGCGTACGGGTCGTCGTCGACGCCGGACTCGCCCGCGAACCGCGCACCGACCACGCCCGCGGCCTGGCCGCACTCGTCACCGTCCGGGCTTCGCTCGCCGCCGCCCGCCAGCGCGCCGGACGGGCCGGGCGCGAGGCCCCCGGCACCGTCTACCGCTGTTGGAACGAGGCCGAGGACGCCCTCGCCGCCCGGTTCCCCACACCCGAGATCGCCCTCGCCGACCTCACCCCGTTCGCCCTCCAGGCCGCCTGCTGGGGCGACCCGGACGCCGCCGGCCTGGCCCTGCCCGACGCCCCGCCCGCCGGGGCGATGGCCGCCGCCCGGCAGACCCTGCAGGCCCTCGGCGCCGTCGACACCGAAGGCCGGGCCACCCCGCGCGGCGTCCGCCTCGCCCGCACCGGGCTGCACCCCCGACTGGGGCGGGCGCTCGTCGACGGCGCTCCCGCCGTCGGCGCACGCCGGGCGGCCGAGGTCGTCGCCCTGCTGTCGGAGGAGCCGCCACGGGCGCTCGGGGACGACCTCGCGGCGGTGTGGCGGACCGTGCGCGGTTCCGGTGATCCCTACGCGGGCCGCTGGCGCGACGAAGTCCGCCGACTGCAGCGCGCCGCCGGCGACGAACCCGCCACCCGCCTGCCCGACGCCACCGCCGTCGGACTCGTCGTCGCCCTCGCGTTCCCGGAGCGGATCGCGAGAGCACGGGTGGAACGACCCGCCCCCGGCGAGCGCAGCCCGTACCTGATGGCCTCCGGGACAGCGGCCGAACTCGCCCCCGGCACGGCGCTCGGCGCCGTGCCCTGGCTCGCCGTAGCGGTAGCCGACCGCCCGGCGGGCGCACACTCCGCGCGGGTGCTGCACGCCGCGGCACTGGACGAGGACACCGCGCGGCAAGCGGGGGCGGCGCTGCTCACCGCCCGCGAGGAGGTCCACTGGGACACCCGCCGCGACGAGGTCACGGCCCGCCGGGTCGAATCCCTCGGCGCCATCGAACTCACCGAGAAGCCGCTGAACCGCCCCGACGCCACCCTCGTCCGGGCCGCCATCCTCGAAGGCCTCACTCGCGAGGGCGTGCGCACCCTGCTGACCTGGCCGTCACCTGGCCTGCGCGAACGCCTCGCCTTCCTCCACGCCGCCATCGGCGACCCGTGGCCGGACGTATCCGACGCCGCGCTCCTGGAACGCGCCGACGAGTGGCTGGAACCCGAGCTGTCCCGCGCCCGCCGCCGCGCCGACCTCGCGAGGATCGATACGACGGCAGCCCTGCAGCGCCTGCTCCCGTGGACGAGTGGAGAAGCCGGGCGGCTGGACGAGTTGGCCCCCGAGCGCATCACCGTCCCGACCGGCTCGAGGATACGGGTCGACTACAGCACCGAACGCCCCGTGCTGGCCGTCAAGTTGCAAGAGCTCTTCGGCTGGAAGACTGCCCCCGCACTGGCCGGCGGCCGCGTCCCGCTCACCGTCCAGCTGCTCTCCCCCGCCGGCCGCCCCGCCGCCATCACCGGCGACCTGGAGAACTTCTGGCGCAACGGTTACCAGGCCGTCCGCGCAGACCTCAGAGGACGCTACCCCCGCCACCCCTGGCCCGAGGACCCGACCACAGCAGAGCCCACGAAGCGCACCAACGCCCGGAAGTGACAGGAGAGCCGAACAGCGAACGGCGCGCAGTGTGCGTCGTTGCCGTGTGCGTCGTTGCCGTGTGCGTCGTTCCGGACGGGGCCGACGCGGGCCGGCTCCGTCGCGGGTCCGACCTGCGACTCGACCTCGCAATCGCGCTCGCGCCGCTGATGCGATCCCGCGTCCAGGACGACTCGTCCCTTACCAGGGGACGACGCCCTCGTCGTCGAAGAACGCGCCGGACGGGCCGTCGTCCGGCAGCGTGGCGAGCCGGATCGCCGTGGCCGCGCCCTGTTCCGGGGTGCGGTTCCCGAAGAAACCGGTGAAGTCGGTCGCGCACAGGCCGGGGCAGGCGGCGTTGATCAGGATTCCCGTGTCGGCGAACTGCCGGGCGTACTGCACGGTCACGGCGTTGAGGAACGACTTCGACGGCGCGTAGGCCGCCATGATCGGTCCGATCTCTGTGTCCGGGTCGGCCTGCCGGGTCATGGAGCCGACGCCGCTGGAGATGTTGACGATGCGCGGCGAGGACGAGCGGCGCAGCAGCGGAAGCATGGCGTTCGTCACCCGGATGACGCCGATGACGTTGGTCTCCACGACCGTGCGGACCAGGTCGAGGTCGAGGGTCGTGGGGTCCTGCACCCAGCCCGGACCCATCTCTCCGGAGATGCCCGCGTTGTTGACCAGCACGTCCAGCCCGCCGGCCTGACGCTCGATCAGTTCCACGGCGTCGGCGACGCTCCGGTCGCCGGTCACGTCCAGCGGCACGCCGAACGCGTCGACCCCGGCGGCGCGCAGCTTCTCGACGGCGGTTTCGAGTCGGCCTGCGTCCCGCGCTCCGACGGCCACGCGGTATCCGAGGGCTCCGAGGCCGGTGGCGATCGCGTAGCCGATTCCCTTGTTCGCGCCGGTGACCAGCGCGATCTTCGTTTCGCTCATGCCGTCCATGCTCGCTCCCGGGTGAGCGCGCCGGCCAACACCGATCGGGTGCGCTGTGATACCCGGTCGGTATCGCAGGAGTACGCTGTCGCCGTGGACGCCTTGGAGACCCGCGAGCTGAGATACTTCGTGGCCGTCGCCGAGGAGCTTCACTTCGGCCGGGCCGCCGAACGCCTGGGCATGGCCCAGCCGCCACTGTCGCGGGCGGTCCAGCAGCTCGAACGGCGTCTCGGCGTAAGCCTCCTGGAACGCAACCGCCGCGGCGTCGCGCTGACCGATGCCGGAACGGTGCTGCTGCACGAGGGCCGCGCGACGCTCGACGCCGCCACCGCCGCCGCACGCCGCACCCGCCGCGCCGGCGGAGCGGACAACCTGAGCGGGGAGCGCACCCGTCTGGTGCTGGCGGTGAAGACCGCCGCGGCTCACGAACTGCTGCAGAAGCTCCTCGACGCCTACGCCGCCGAGCCTGACGCCGCCGAGGTCGAGGTCCTGCAGTGCGGCATGTGCGACCAGGAAGCACGGCTGCGCGACGGCAGCGCCGACGTCGCGCTGATGCACGTGCCGTTCAACTCCCTCGCCGGGTTCGACAGCGAGGAGCTCATGACCGAGAACCAGTTCGCCATGCTGCCCGCCGGACACCCCCTGGCCGCGCGCAAGACCCTGTCCCTGGCCGACATCAGCAACGTCCCCGACCTCCCACCGGCGCGCTGGCCCCGTCACGGCGTCTACGCGCCCGGCCCCGGCCCCGAGATCCGCGATCAGACGCAGTTGGCGCAACTGGTCGCACTGGGACGCACCGTCGCCATCGTGCCGGATTCCGCGCGCGCCTGGCTGTGGTCCGCGCACGCCGCCGTCCCCCTGACCAACGCACCCCCCGTCGTCACCCACATCGCCTGGCCCGCGCACAGCCGCTCACCAGCCCTGGCCGGCCTGGTCAGGACCGCCGTACAGCTCGCATCCTCCCGGTAGCCGCCGGTGCGGCGACCTGGAGAACTTTCGGTGCAACGGCTACCAAGCCGTCCGCGCAGACCGTAGGGGACGGCGGCCATACATGGCCGCTGCCACACTCCCGACGTTCACGCCCGTCATCGACCCTGAGACGCAGATCGCGTCATCGTGGACGACAGGCAGATGAATCCGAGGTCACACGGATGCGAGCTCGGCAACCCGCTGAGCGAGTTCGGGGGCGCCGGGGATTCCTCGTGTGCGGTAGACGGCCATGGTCGAACGGACCGTCTTGAGCTCCTCCTTGTTCCGGCCGGACGCCACGCCGTCCATGAGGTCCAAGCACTCGTTCCACAGGATCACGGCCTCCTCGTGACGATGCTGGGCAGCCACGGACTTGGCGACGTTTGCGAGGGTCAGGCCGCGAACTCGCTGGTACGTGGACGGGACACGGCCCTGCAGCGCCGCCCGGTAGTGCCGTTCAGCGGTTCGGTGGTCCTTCATCCCGGTCAGGGTCTTGCCGGTGTGCGAGGCCACGGTGGCCGCGACCGGACCGGAGGCGCCGGCGTAGGAAGGAACGCGGTCATCGCCGGCGAGCATGGCATCCTCGGCGGCGAGGAGTGCTCCAGCAGCGTTCTTTCTCTGGCCACTTGCTCCGTACGCCCGCGCGGCTGTCACCAGCAGCAGCGCCTCCGTCTTGCGGTCGACCCTCCCCTGAGCCCGTGACAGCGCAGCCTCAGCCAGATCCACGCAGTGCGTGGCCTGGTTCAGGTCAAGGGCCTGATGAGTGAGGGCACGCATCATCCAGGCCCCATGACCTACAGGGTCGGACTCGCACGCGAGTTGGTAAGCAAGAAAGTAGAACCTCTGGGCGGCACCCTCGCGACCGAGGTCATGGCACTTCCATCCGACCAGGGTGGCCAGTTCGGCCGCGGCCCCGTATGCACTCCGCCTCACCTCCTCGGACGGGAACGTCGCCTGGAGCATCGGCACTACGGCATCCGCCAGGTAGGACGACACCGCGGAGAGTCCATAGCCCCCGCCCAGCCTCTCGTCTGCGGTCCTGAACATCCCGGTGAGCTGCCGGACGGTGTCGACCTCCTGAGCGCCGACCCTGCGACCGCTCTTCGCACCGCGCAGTGTGGCGGCGACTGCCTGGTGGTCGTAGGTGAGCGGAAGCCCAACGGCGCCGGCGGCGAAAGCGAGGGCAAGGAAGTCGCGACGGTGGAGCATGACAAGTCTCCCGAGATCGGCAGCGGTTGCCAGAGGGTCAGGGGCCATGAACTCCCCGAATGCCGGGAAGCCTAGACCGATCTCGGCGGTGGTCACCGTTCGCTTCGCCATTCTCGCCAACGCCTCGGCAAGGTAGGCCGCGGTTCGGCCCGTCGGAGTGCCACCCCTCGCCCAGGAGAGCACGGCCGACCGCGAGGTGTGCAGAACCTCACCGGATTCCGCTGCGATGGCGCGGACCATTTTGGCCAGGGCTTCGTACGTACACCCGACCTCCTCGATGACGGCGGCCAGCTGCCGGTTCGGCTCCTTACGAGCAGTCAACTCGCTCTCCCAGGAATGATCTTGAACAGATTGAACGGGATCGGCAGCCCACCACCGTACCGCCAGAGCGTGTGCGGATGTTCACTGACTGCACATGCCCGCACTCCGGAAGAGGTCGATGCCTCATGACTGACCTGTTCGTCGCCCCACGCCTGCACGAGCCGATTCGGGCCAACACGGTCGTCACCGATGGCGGTGTCCTGGCCGGTAACCGCATCCTTGCCCGGCTCGCCTCGCACGGAGCCGAGCCGACCGTCCTGGGCGGAGTCCAGCACGGCTGGCTCCTCTACCCGCTCCTGGTCGACCCGGCCGGTGCTCGGACCCGGAACTCGGCGGCCGACGCCTTCCCCGATCCGGACCGGACCGTGCGGAGCCGTCTGTCAGAACACCGGCGGTCGGCCCAGCTTCGCCATCAGCCACACCGTGCTCCACCGCATCGGCCGACGCGGAGGACAGGGCGTGCGGACACCCTCGAAGAAGCCGGACCACCACGCCTTGAGACCCGACAGCGGCGGTCGGCGCAGCACCGTGTACAGGGCCCAGGAGGTGAGGTAGACGGGCACGAGGACCGCGGGAAGGTGGCGCTTGGCCAGCCAGACCCGGTTGCGGGCCGTCATCCGGAAATAGGTGGCGTGCCGGGCCGGATCGGTGCGGGGGTGCTGCAGCACCATGTCGGCGCGGTAGTCGATGCGCCAGCCCGCGTCCAGGGCGCGCCAGGCGAAGTCGGTCTCCTCGTGGGCGTAGAAGAACGCATCGGGGAACAGCCCGACCTGGTCGATCACACTCATCCGGATGGCATGGCCGCCGCCCAGGAACGTGGTGACCGGCCCGGACTGCATCGGGTCACTGGCACCGAGGCGGGGGACGTGCCGGCGCTGGGTGAACCCGCTCTCGTCCGCGATGCGAAAGGACACGATCCCGAGCCCTGGGTCCTGCTCGAAGGCTTCTCGGACCAGCCGGAAGGTGTCGGCCCGGGGCAGCAGACCGTCGTCGTCCAGGACGACCAGCACGTCAGTGCCTCCCAGCTCGCGCAGCCGCTCGACGCCGGCGTTGCGGCCCCCGGGGATGCCGAGGTTCTCCGGCAGTTCCACGGCGTCCACGAGGTCCGGCAGTTCGGGCAGCTTGACGCCCTGCCCGAGCACCACGGTCCGCACTCCGCTGCCGCCACCGTCCTGGGCCCGCACCGAGTCCAGCAACGCCGTCAGTTCCGCAGGCCGGTTTCCCATCGTCAGCACCACCACGCCCAGCGTGACGCCCATCGCACCAGACCCCAACGTGAGAAACCCTTCATGATCTCGCCGACACCACAGCCAGGGCACAAGCCGCTGCATGTGCCGGCCCGGACGGGCCGGCTCCCGGGCCGCCGAGTGCACGGCGCCGGACCACTCCAGCCTGGATCGCCGGCGCCCGCCCCACCGGTCCGGACAGCCGGGCCACCATCCCACACCGTCCGCTCCCGCTGGTAGCCAAAGACTCCTGGTTCGCTCGTAGGGGGGCTTTCCACTCCATCCGCAGCGTCCGACTTGCGTTCCTGGTCCAGTTCCTCGCCCAGGACCACGATGCCGCGTCCGGCCGTCCGACAAGCCAGCGCACTTCGTTTACCTGCAACCACCCTTGAGGTACTTCGCCATGCCCGTTTCCCGCCGCCCCCGCATGTTCTCTGCCCGGCTCGACTCCCGCACCGCCTCCACGCCGCTGGCCCGTCTCTTCCTCCGCGCCTACCTCGCCGGCCTGCCCTCCGGCGAGCGCTACGCCGACACCGCCGAACTCCTCCTCGGCGAACTCTTCGCCAACGCCGTCCAGCACTCCGACGCGCCCGACGACCGCCTGATCGAGGTCCGCTTCGCCGTCATCCGCGACCGCCTCCGCATCGAAGTCCACGACGCCGGCACCGGCCGCCCCTCCCTCCCCACCGCCCCCGCCACCGCCGACGCGGAGTGCGGACGCGGGCTGTTCCTCGTCAACGCGCTGGCCGAACGCTGGGGTTGCTGCCCCCGCTCCGGCGGCATCGGCAAGTTCGTCTGGGCCCTGATCGCCCCCGCCCCCGCGCCCACACCCGTGCCCGCGCCCACGCCCGCCCACGCGCCCGCCGCCCACGCCGTCTGAACGGAGGCCCCCACCATGCGACTCGCCCACACCGCCCGGCACCTCCTCGACACCGCCTCCACCCCCGCCACCGCCTACGCCACCCTCGCCCGCCGCACCGGCCACCCCCTGCGCGCCGCCCAGGCGGTCTGCGCCGCGCTCGGCATCCCCGCCACCGAGGCCACCCGCCGCCTCGACGACTGCCACACCGCCCTCCTCGCCCACCCCCGCCCCGGATCCGAGGCCGACACCGGCGAACTCCTCGAAGCCCTCGGCGTCTTCGACATCCCCGCCACCCTCACCGACACCGACCACGCCGTCATCGACCTCTTCCTCACCGCCATCGACGCCATGGGCGGCATCCGCCCCGGCCACCGCCACGGCCTCGACCGCTGGTTCACCACCGGCAACCTCACCACCGCCTACCTCTC
>NZ_JBHWBZ010000037.1:0-39042 GCF_042735475.1 Kitasatospora sp. NPDC059577
CGCGAGGCCCTCCAGCTCGGCGCCGACACCCCGGTCGTCACCTTGGACGCGCGCCGCCGCGACAGCGCCAAGAGCGCCCTCATCACGCTCGTCGAACACGCCCTGCTCGCCCGACTGCGGTGACCCAGGCACACGTGGCCCGTCGGACCCCGCGCGGAGTCCGACGGGCCACGGCCCTGCCCCCGGCCGGTTACTCGGTGGGCTCCAGCCCGGCGCGGACCAGGCCGTAGGTGTACGCGTCCTCCAGCGCCAGCCAGGAGGCGGCGACCACGTTGTCCGCGACGCCGACGGTGGACCAGGTCGACGTGCCGTCGGTCGACTCGACCAGCACCCGCGTCTTGGACCCGGTGCCGTGCTGGCCCTCCAGGATGCGGACCTTGTAGTCCACCAGCTCGAAGGTGGCCAGCGGCGGGTAGATGCCCTCCAGCGCGGTGCGCAGGGCCTGGTCCAGCGCGTCCACCGGGCCGTTGCCCTCGCCGACGGCGGTACGGCGCTCGCCCTTGGCCCAGAGCTTGACGGTTGCCTCGTTGCCGGAAACCCCGTTCGGGCCCTGCTCGCTGATGGTCCGCCAGGACTCCAGGGTGTAGAAGCGCTCCCGGCTGCCGCGCACCTCGTCGCGCAGCAGCAGCTCGAAGGAGGCGTCGGCGGACTCGTAGGTGTAGCCGAGGTTCTCCTGCTCCTTCACCTTGGCGACCACCCGGCCCGCCAGGTCCCGGTCGGTGGACAGGTCGTAGCCGAGTTCCTTGCCCTTGAGTTCGACGGAGGCCCGGCCGGCCATGTCGGAGACCAGCATCCGCATGGTGTTGCCGACCCGCTCGGGGTCGATGTGCTGGTACAGGTCCGGATCGACCTTGATCGCGGAGGCGTGCAGTCCCGCCTTGTGGGCGAAGGCCGAGTAGCCGACGTACGGCTGGTGGGTGGAGGGCGCCAGGTTCACCAGCTCGGCGATCGCGTGCGAGATCCGGGTCATCTCGGGCAGCCGGCCCGCGGGCAGCACCCGGCGGTCGTACTTGATCTCCAGGGCGCCGACCACCGGGAACAGATTGGCGTTGCCGACCCGCTCGCCGTAGCCGTTGGCCGTGCACTGGACGTGGGTGGCGCCGGCGTCCACCGCGGCCAGGGTGTTGGCCACCGCGCAACCGGTGTCGTCCTGGGCGTGGATGCCGAGCCGGGCGCCGGTCGCCGCCAGGACGTCGGCGACGGTGTCCCGGACACCGGCCGGCAGCATCCCGCCGTTGGTGTCGCAGAGCACCACCACGTCCGCGCCGGCCTCGTGCGCGGTGCGGACCACGGCGAGGGCGTACTCCCGGTTCGCCCGGTAGCCGTCGAAGAAGTGCTCGCAGTCGATGAACACCCGGCGGTCCCGGGAGCGCAGGAACTCGACGCTGTCCCGGATCATCTCCAGGTTCTCGTCCAGGGTGGTGCGCAGCGCCAGTTCCACGTGCCGGTCGTGCGCCTTGGCGACCAGGGTGATCACGGGGGCACCGGAGCCGACCAGCGCGGCCAGCTGCGGGTCGTCCGCGGCCCGGCCGCCGGCCCGGCGGGTGGCTCCGAAGGCGACCAGCTGCGCGTGCTCCAGCTCCAGCTCGGCGGCGGCCCGGGCGAAGAACTCGGTGTCGCGGGGGTTGGCCCCGGGCCAGCCGCCCTCGATGAAGCCGACCCCGAACTCGTCCAGGTGCCGGGCGATGGCCAGCTTGTCCGCCACCGTCAGGTTGATGCCCTCGCGCTGGGCGCCGTCGCGCAGCGTGGTGTCGAACACGTGGAAACTGTCGTCGGTACGGCTGACCTCGGTCATGACCCCTGGTTCTCCGTTCGGGGAGGTTCGTACTGCTCTGGCCGGATTTTGTGGTCCCGGCTCCACTGTCCAGGATCTCGCGCGCGGCCCCGGTGTCCCCGGGCCCTTCGTGGGGGCCTCGGCCGGTCCGGGTGGCGGTGCTCGGCGGGGCGGTGCCCACAAAGCAAAAGACCCCTCGCGGGTGCGAGAGGTCTGCGCGCGGGTCTGGACGCTCGTGGTCGCTCCGCATCGGGTCCTGCGGGAGCGGTCACTGCGGACCGGCGCGCCTGCTGCCGATAATCAGCGAAAGCGAGGACACGCTGGCAGTCTGGCACAGCTCCCGGGATCCGGCCCGCCCGTCTCGCGATGCGAAACACGGCAGGCCGGAGCCGGTGCGGGCGTTCCGGAATCAGACGATCTTGTGCAGCCAGCCGTGGGTGTCGGCGTTCTGGCCGCCCTGGATCGACAGCAGCGCCTTGCGCAGCTCCATGGTGATCGGGCCCGGCTCGCCGGTGCCGACGGTCCAGTCGGCGGCGGCGGACTTCACCGAACCGACCGGGGTGATGACGGCGGCGGTGCCGCAGGCGAAGACCTCGGTGAGGGTGCCGTCGGCGTTGGCCTGCTGCCACTCGTCGGTGGAGATCTTCCGCTCCTCGACGGCGTAGCCGAGGTCGGAGGCGAGCTGGAGCAGCGAGTCGCGGGTGATACCGGGCAGCAGGGCGCCGGACAGCTCCGGGGTGACGATCTTCGCGTCCTTGCCCTCGCCGAAGACGAAGTACAGGTTCATGCCGCCCATCTCCTCGACCCACCGGTGCTCGGCGGCGTCGAGCCAGACGACCTGGTCGCAGCCCTTCTCGGCGGCCTGGGCCTGGGCGACCAGCGAGGCGGCGTAGTTGCCCGCGCACTTGGCGGCGCCGGTGCCGCCGGGCGCGGCCCGGACGTACTCCTTGGACAGCCAGACCGAGACCGGCTTGATGCCGCCCTGGAAGTAGGCACCGGCCGGCGAGGCGATGATCATGAAGAGGTAGGAGTTGGCCGGTCGGACACCCAGGCCGACCTCGGTGGCGAACATGAACGGACGCAGGTAGAGGCTCTGCTCCGGCTCGTTCGGGACCCACTCCTGCTCCTGCCGGACCAGCAGCTCCACGGCCTCGACGAAGGTCTCGACCGGCAGCTCCGGCATCGCCAGACGGCGGGCCGAGGCCTGGAAGCGGGCGGCGTTGGCCTCCGGGCGGAAGGTGGCGATGGAGCCGTCGGCCTGGCGGTAGGCCTTCAGGCCCTCGAAGATCGCCTGGCCGTAGTGCAGGGTCATGTTCGCCGGGTCGATCTCCAGCGGCGCGTACGGCGCCAGCTGGGCGTCGTGCCACCCCACGCCCTCGGTCCAGCGGACGGTGACCATGTGGTCGGTGAAGACACGGCCGAAGCCGGGGTTGGTCAGCCGGGCCTCGCGCTCCGCTGCGGGCAGCGGGTGGGCGGAGGGCTTGAGGTCGAACGTGATGGGCGCCTGGGTGGGCGTGCTCATGGCTGTTTCCTTCACCGTGGGGTTGGTCCGGGCCCCACCGCCGCAAGGACGTTCCGGCGATCGAACGCCGGAACGAACGCACAGCGACACGGCCCACTGTCGATACTCGCATCCAGAGGGCCGTGCCGAACAGCCGCCGGCTCCTTTGAGAGCTGCAAGCTGCGGTTATGCGGTCCGGCCCAGCTGGCCGGACACCTTGTGGGTCCGGCCCGTCGGCCGGAACTCCGCTCTTCGGATCCGGCCCGCTAGCCGGAACCCCGCTGTCGGATCCGGCCCGCTAGCCGGATACTCGCCCGGCGAGCGCGTCGCCGACCTGGGAGGTGCTGCGGGTGCGGGAGCGCTCGGCCAGGTCCGCCGCGACGGCGGCCTCGACCCGGGCGGCCTCGGCGGCGAAGCCGAGGTGCTCCAGCAGCATGGCGACGGACAGCACGGTGGCGGTCGGGTCGGCCTTGCCCTGGCCGGCGATGTCCGGCGCCGAGCCGTGCACCGGCTCGAACATCGACGGGAACTCGCCGCTCGGGTTGATGTTGCCGCTCGCGGCCAGGCCGATGCCGCCGGTGACGGCCGCGGCCAGGTCGGTCAGGATGTCGCCGAACAGGTTGTCGGTGACGATCACGTCGAAGCGCTCGGGCTGGGTGACGAAGAAGATGGTCGCCGCGTCGACGTGCAGGTAGTCGGTGGTGACCTCGGGGAACTCCTCGCCGACCGCGGCGAAGATCCGCGTCCACAGGTGCCCGGCGTGCACCAGCACGTTGTTCTTGTGCACCAGGGTGAGCTTCTTGCGCGGCCGCGCCTGGGCCCGGCGGTAGGCGTCGCGCACCACGCGCTCGATGCCGTACGCGGTGTTCAGGCTGACCTCGGTGGCGACCTCCTGCGGCGTCCCGGTGCGCAGCGTGCCGCCGTTGCCGACGTACGGGCCCTCGGTGCCCTCGCGGACGACGACGAAGTCGATGTCCGGCTCGCCGGCCAGCGGGGACTTCACCCCGGGGAAGAGGCGGCCCGGACGCAGGTTGATGTGGTGGTCGAAGGCGAACCGCAGCTTGAGCAGCAGCCCGCGCTCCAGCACCCCCGACGGAACGCTCGGGTCACCGATGGCGCCCAGCAGGATCGCGTCGTGCGACTTCAGCTCCGCCAGCACGTCGTCCGGCAGCGTCTCCCCCGTCCGGTGGTAGCGCCGGGCCCCGAGGTCGTACTCGGTGGTCTCCAGCTTCACATCGGCGGGAAGCACGGCGCCCAGGACCTTGAGGCCTTCGGCCACCACTTCCTGGCCGATGCCGTCACCCGGGACAACTGCGAGACGAATGGTGCGAGACATGCTCGGACCCTACTCCGCCGTCCCAGGGGTTGACACCTGGCGTCCACTATTCGGACGCATCGGTCAGGTCGATCTCAACCGGGAACGGCCGGTCCACCTTCAACTGCTTGTGGTAGATCCCGGTCAGGCCATACGCCCTGGTGGCCGGGTCCAGCTCGTACACGTAGACGACCGGACGGCCGTCGTCGTCATCTTCCACCCTCCAGAAATGGGCGATACCGGCCGCAGCGTATTTCCGGGGCTTGGTATCCCGGTCACGCTCCTGCGACTCCTCGGACACAACCTCCACCGCCAGTAGCACGTCCTCCGGCTGGCAAGAGGTTCCCTTCCGCCCCCTGGGGCCGCTGTTGACCCGCTTGTCGACAACCAGGAGATCCGGCTCCAGCCTGTTGCGCCGGTTGAGCATGATCGTCATCTCTCGCCACACGGCCCATCCGGGCGGAACGGCCCTCACCAGCGCCCACTCCAGGACGCGGAGCGTCGACATATGGAAGATGGTCTGCGGGCTCACGAAGATCAGGCTCCCGTCGATCAGCTCGGTGTGCGGCGGGAGATCCGGCAGCCGGTCCAAGTCTTCGGCGGTGTATCCGCCAACCGGCGGGCGAAGCCAGTCGGGGTACTGCTCGATGCTCATGGTTCCTCCCATACGGGCATCCTGACGGCCTTCCCAGGCTACTCGGCAAGGCCCTCCCGGACGCCACTCCTTCGAAGGAGCGCGTACGTCGTTTCCCGCGCCGGGGGCGCGCTTAGGGTGGCGAGGTCCGGGTCACTGGTCCGGGGTCACTGGCAGAACGGGGCGTGCGGGTGAGGGCCGAGCGGCGGCGGGAGTTGCTGGTCTGCGGGGGCGCGGCCGGCCTGGCGACGGGCGGGTACGCGCTGGCGGCGGGGCTGCGCGGGACGTGGCCGGCCGGGGCGGACGCGATCGCGGTGCCGTACCACGCCCACCTGTGGGACCTGCTGCACGGGCAGGCCACCGGGGACCTGCTGTTCAACTGGAACAGCGGCTACGGCGTCCCGTTCCTGGCGGACTTCTTCGCCTACCTGATGAACCCGTTCTCCTGGCTCACCGCGTTCCTCCCCCGCGACCGGGGCGAGCTCGCCGTCCTCCTCGTCACCCTCGCCACCATCGGCCTCGGCACCGCGGCGATGGCCCGCCTGCTCGGCCGCCTCCACCCCGGCCCCCACCGGCTTCGGGCGCTCGCCGCCGTCGGGTACGGGCTGTGCGCCTGGGTGCTGGACGTCGGCGGGGCCGCGCCGATGTGGCTCTGGGGCCTGGTCTCGCTGCCGCTGCTCGGCCTCGCCGCCGACTGGTGCCTGCACGAGCGGCGCTGGGTGACCGGGACGCTGTGCGTCGCCCTGGCCTGGGCGGGCAACCTGTACACCGCCGCGCTGGCCACCCTGGCCGCCGGACTCCTGTTCGCCGTACGGCTGTTCGCCACCTCCCGGCCGTTCCGTCAGGGGGTCAGGGCCACCGGCCGGGCGGTCACCATGGCCGCCGCCGGAGTGCTGCTCGCCTCCCCGGTGCTGTTCGTCGCGGTCCGGGCCGCGCGGGAGGCCCAGCCGGAGTCGCCGGTCGAGCCGCTCGGCCCGTCCGGCCTGGGCGGGCACCTCGCCCAGTTGCTGCCCGCCACCCACGGCGGGCGGGGTCTGCCGGACGTGGCGATCGGCCTGCTGGGGCTGCTGCTGGTGTGCGGGCTGCCGTTCAACCGGCGGGTGCGGCCGCGGGTGCGGGCGGTGTGGTGCGCGGCGCTGGTGGTGGTGGGGCTCGGTTTCGTCTGGACCCCGACCGTCCTGGTCTGGCACGGTCTGGCGATCCCGGCCGGCGGACCGTACCGGGTCGCCTTCGTGCTCAGCGGCCTGCTGGTGCTGGCCGGCTGGGTGTCGCTGGCGCACCGGCCGGACCCGCCGACCCTGCTGGGCGGCGCCGCCGTGGTCGCGGTGATCGCCGGGCTGGCGGCGGGCCGGCACTCGGTCCGCCCCGCCACCTGGGTGCTGCTGACCGCCGGCGGTGCCGTCCTCCTCGCCGCGCTGTGGGTCCTGGACCGCCGGCACACCGACCGGCGGGCGAACACCGTCGCCACCTGGGTGATCGGCGGCACGGTGCTCGGCAACGCCGTCTGGTCCGGGTACGCGGCGCTCGGCGCGGCGCCTTCCGGCAGCGTCCCCCCGGCGGCCGTGCGGGCCGGGCACGCGGCGGTCCGCGCCGCCGACGACTGGCCGCGCGGCCGCAGCGACCCCGGCCCGCACGCCTTCACCCCCAACGATCCGCTGCTGCTGGGCGGCCAGGGCGGCGGCTACTTCAGCAGCTACCTGCCGACCGCCGCCGCGCTGCTGATGCACGACCTCGGTGCGGGCTGGACGGCCGGTGGGCGGCAGACCGAGAGCGTCACCGACCCGGTCGGGCAGGCCCTGTTCGCCGTCCGCGCGCACCTGGACGACGGACCGCCGCCGTTCGGCTTCACCTCCGTCCGGGCGGCCGCGCCGCCGCCGGTGACCGTCATGCCGCCGGGCGCCCGGCCGGAGACCTCCTCGGTGTGGTCCCGGCAGGAGTCGCTGCTCGGCAGCCAGGTGTACGACGCCCCGCTGCCCGTTCCGGACGGCGGTCCGGCGCCCACCCTGCACGGCACCAGCGGCTGGTCGGTGCCGTCCGGCGGCGGGGGCACCGTCCTCACCGCCGCCTGCACGCCCGGCTCGACGGCGTTCTTCCACGGCGTCTGGTACCGGGGCACGGTCAGCGGCCTCGGCACCAGCTACCGCAGCGACGGCGAGCAGCCGACCACGGCCGTGGCGATCCACCGGCTGGGGACCGTCCCGGCGGACGGGGTGGTCCGGGTGACGCTGCGGTCCGACACCGTCAGCCAGGTCCCCGCCCGGCCGATCGGCTGTCTGCGCACCGGCGCCCTGGACGCCGCCGTCGCCCGGCTCACCGCGACCGGCGCGACCCGGGTCGAGGCGAACGGGCACACCCTGGCGGCGACCCTCCCGACGGGCTCCACCGGCATCGCGCTGCTCTCCGTCCCGGCCACCGAGGGCTGGACCTGCGCCGTCGACGGCGGCCTGCCCGCCGTCCCCACGCCGGTCCTGGGCATGATCGGGGTGCCGCTCGGCCCCGGCGCCTCCCGGATCGCCTGCTCGTTCCGCCCACCGGGCCTCACCGAGGGGCTCACCGTCAGCTCGGCCACGGCCGGCGCCCTCGCCCTGGTCGCCGTCTTCAGCCGACTGTCCCGCCGCCCCACCCGCACGCCCCGCCGCGACCGACGCACCGCCCTGGCGACCGGGGACACCGGCGGCACCGGCGGCACCGGCGGCGTCAGCGACACAGGGGACACCGGGGACACCGGGGACACCGGGGAGTCCGGGGAATCCGGGGAATCCGGGGAGTCCGGGGAGTCCGGGGACGCCCGGGACGCGTAGGGGGCGGCCCGCCGACCGCTGTCGGCGAACCGCCCCCGGGTGGTCCCGGCCCGCCCGGTCAGGGCAGGGTCAGCACCTGCGCCCGCCGCTCACCCCGGTTGAGGTGGTGCAGCAGCAGGAGCCCGGAGCCGCCGCCCGCCGTGCGGTGCACGGCGAGGAAGCCGCCCGGGCCGACGGGCGCCATGACCGCCGGGGGGCCGGTGAGGCCGACCCGGGCGGTGAGGGCCGGGTGCAGGACGTCCAGCGGGACGGTCGGCCGGGTGCCGCGCAGGCCGATGGCGGCGTAGGCCTCGGCCGGGTCCGGTGTGCCGGAGGCGGCGACGCCGGTCCAGACGCCGTAGTGGACGGTGCTGTGGCCGGGGCCGACGCCGGGCAGGGCGCTCAGCCGGACGGGCAGCACGACCACGTCGCTGTCCAGCAGCGCGGTGTCGGTGTCGCCCCAGCGGGCGTTGAGCGGCTGGACGTCGAGTTCGTCCCCGGTGCGGGCGTCGAGGGCGCGGGAGACCAGGACGTCGCTGCCGCGCAGCCGGTCGGCCTTGAGGATGACGTCGGTGCTGCCGTCCCCGTCGGTGTCCAGCGCGACCCGCACGCCGTACAGCCCGACCGGGGTGGCCGAGGCGGCCCACGACTGCGCGCCCACGTAGAGCGTGTCGGCGTCGACGGCGGCGCCGGCCGCGCGCAGGTTCGCGGCCCGTTCGGCGGGGTGCTCGACGCAGAGGTCCTGCGCGGGGTCGGTGCCCTCCCCCGCACCGTCGGGCCGGATGCCCGCGCCCGGCCCGGGGGTGGCCGCGCCCGGCCCGGGAGTGGCGGCGCTGCCGGGCGGGCAGTCGGCCCAGCGGGCGCCTTCGCCGCCGAGGGCGAGGGCGGTGACCAGTCCGGGTGCCGCGCCGGGCGCCGAGCTGCCGCCGAGCGTGACGAAGGTGCCGTCCCGCGCGGTGCGGGCGGTGGCCGTCACCGCGAGGTCGCTCGTCGGCCGCGGGGCGGCGAGCACCGGGACCCGCAGCTGCGGCAGGGCGTCCGCGACCGGTGTCAGCAGCACCCGCCCGGAGAGTTCGCCGCGGTAGCTGCGCGCCCTGCCGCCCTGCGTGGTGTCGATGGTGGGGTCGGGCGCGCGGCCCAGCCGCCCGGGGACGGAGAGCGTCACCCGCACCCGCGCGGTGCCGCCGGCCGGGACGTCGACCCGGTCCGGGCTCACCCGGAAGGAGGCCCCGGGCAGTTCGGTGGCCGCCGCGTAGCCGGTGCGGTAGCCCAGCGGCCGGTCGGAGTGGTTGCGGACCTCGATCTCCCGGGTGAGCGCCGTCGGCCCGCCGACTTCGACCGGTCCGAACGAGACGCCGACGCCGCCCTCCTCGGCGCCCTCCCCCGCGGCGTAGGCGACGACGGGCGTGCGGACCGCCTGGTCGACCCGGACCCGCCCGGCCCCGGTGCGCTCGGGCCCGTAGACCGGCCCGCCGTGGTCGTCGCCGACGTAGGTGTCCGTGGTGGTGTTCATCAGCGCGGCCTTGACCTGCTCGACCGGCCAGTCCGGGTGTGCGGCGCGGACCAGCGCGGCGAGCCCGGCGACGTGCGGGCTGGCCATGGAGGTGCCGTTCTCGCGCTGGCCCCCGGTGCCGCTGCCGACCAGGGCGGACCAGATGGTCTCGCCGGGCGCCGCCAGGTCGGGTTTGACCACGCCGGGCACGCCGATGCCGCGCGAGGTGAAGTCGGTGAGGGTGTCGGTCCGGGCCGGCTGGTCCTGTCCGACGGAGCCGTGCAGGGGGTTGCCGGGGGCGGCGAGCCGGACCCGCACCGGCCCGGCGGCCGCTGCCTGCCGCAGGCGTTCGCCGTCGGCGCGGGCCAGCAGGGCGACCGGGACGCGGTCGTCGCCGGCGATCTCGGCGAGGTGGTCGGTGTCGGCGGCGTACAGCGCGCCGATCGCGCCCGCGTCGGCGGCGTGGTCGGCGCGCGGGCCGGAGTTGCAGGCCCGGTCGGCGTCCCTGGTCGTCCAGGCGAGCACGGCGATCTTCCCGGCCAGCCGCTGCCGGTCGGCCTCGTCGAAGTCGGCGCAGCCGTCCGACTGGTCGGCGGGCAGGGCGAGTTCACCGCTCACCTCGGTGCCGGACCAGCCCTGGTAGCGCTCGCTCCAGTGCGCCGGGACGATGCCGGCCAGGGTGGCGGGGGCGAGCACGGTGATGCCGTCCACGTCGGCGTGCCCGTGGACGGAGGCGGCGACGGTGATCGCCCGGGCGGCGGTGCCGGGGCTGCCGCCGATGCCGTAGACGTCGCCCTCGTTGCCCGCGGCCGCGACCACGACGGTGCCCAACGCGGCGAGCCGGTCGACGGCCAGGGCGTCGGTGTCGTCGGCGCTGCCGAAGCGGCTGCCGAGCGAGAGGTTGACGACGTCGAGCCGGTCGGCCAGGTCGCCGTCGCCGTTCGGGTCGGCGGCCAGGTCGAGGGCCTCGGTGAGCCGGTCGGTGGAGCCGTCGCAGCCGAACACCCGGATCGCGTACAGCTGGGCGCCGGGGGCGGCGCCGGGGCCGATCCTGAACGCGGCCGGGTCGAGTCCGGGCCCGTACGGGCCGGTGTACGGCCGGCCGTCGGCGGTGACGCCGTACCCGGCCGCGGTGCCGGCGACGTGGGTGCCGTGCCCGTTGCGCACGCAGTCGAGCGGGTTGTCGCCGGGGTGCGGGACCGACTGGTGGTGCGGGGAGGCCGGGTCCGGGTCGTAGTCGTCGCCGACCAGGTCCTTGCCGCCGATCACCTTGGCGTTGGGGAACAGCGCGGGCGGCGCGGGCTTGCCGCGCTCGACCGAACGGAAGGCCTCCTCGGTGCCGGGACCGCCGAAGTCGGCGTGGGTGTAGTCGATGCCGCTGTCGATGATCCCGATCCGCACGCCCTTCCCGGTGTTGCCGGCGGGTGCGGAGCCGCCGGCCCAGACCTGCGGGGCGCCGGTCAGCGGGACGGAGTGGGCGTTGTCGCGCCGCTTGGCGACGATCGGGTGGACGGCCCGGACGCCGGGCAGCGCCCGCAGCGCGGGCAGCCGGTCGGCGGGCGCCTCGACGGCGAGGCCGGTGAGCAGGGTGCGGGTGCGGTAGAGCTCGCGGACGGCGGGCGCGGCCCGGTGAACGGCGCCGGCGAGCCGGTCGAGCGCGTCGCCCGCGCGGGCCCGCTGGGCGGCGCCGGCCCGCGCGGCCTCCTGGCGGACGGCCTCCGGGGGGCGCTGCTCCCGCCGGGCCCCGTCGGCGGCGCGCCGCCAGGCGGGGCCGGCCGCCTCGGTGCCGAGTTCGAGCAGGACGGAGGCCGTTCGACCGGCCCCCGGTGGTCCCGCGGACGGTGGTCCGGCGGTCGGTGGTCCGGCGGTCGGTGGTCCGCCCGCCGCCGGGGTGGCGGCGAGGACGGCGCTCCCGGCCAGCAGGGTCAGGGTGAGGCCGATCCGGACGAAGGGTCGGCGGACGGGTGGCAGACGCACTGGGCCCTCTCCCCCGGCAGGGGGGACTGATCCGCACTCGGTGCCGCTGACGCCCGCCCGCGCAGACGTCGATCACCCTTCCGGGGGCCCCAAATTAGGATGATCGCGCCGGCCCGGGCGAGCAACTTCCCTCGAATGGAACGAGGTTGCACTCTACGGAGTGACGCGCCATCAGCCCGTTCGGCCCAGTCGGCCGATGAACGCCACTCGCGGTGCCGCCCAGTGGTGGCCGGTCAGTGGTGGCCGGTCAGTGGTGGCCGGTCACGCCGCCGTTGTCCCGGCGGTCCAGCGAGCGCTGCAGGGCGGCGGCCGCGAAGGGGGTGCGCTCGGCGGCCCGACGGCGGCGCGGGGCGCGGACGGGGGTCGTGGCGGTCGCGGTGGCGGCGTGGCGGTCGGCGGTGGGGGGCATACCTGGCTCCTTGGAAGCGGCGCTGCCGAGGGCGAGCGCGGGGGTGGGAGACGGAGGCGCCGCGCGTCCCGGGGAGGGTGGCGGTGGCGACGGGATGGAACGCGCGGGAGCAGGGGTCGCCTGCCCGTGAGGGCGCACGCGCACACGGGCCGCGCGCCCTGGCTACAGGGGCGGCACACCGTATGGCTCTTCCACGGTACGACCCGGCTCCGGCCGTGTCTGCACGAATACTCGGATTTCCTAGTATCTGAGACGGGAGCCACCCGGGAACGTGCAGCAGGGCCCGGAGGATCAGCCCAGGTCGACCGAGCGCGCGAAGCGGGCGCCGATCTCGGCGGCGATCGCCGACAGCACGTCCTGCGGGATCTCGCTGTCCACGGTGAGGGAGGCCAGCGCGCCGCCGCCGTCGCGGGCGACCTGCATGCCGGCGATGTTGATGCCGGCGTCGCCGAGGTGGCGGCCGAGCACGCCGACCACGCCGGGGCGGTCCTCGTACTTGAAGAAGGCCATGTGGTCGGTGAGCGCCACGTCCACGTCGAAGGCGTCCACGCCGACGATCTTCTGGGTCTGCTTGGGGCCGGCCAGCGTGCCGGAGATGGCGATCTCCTCGCCGTCGGCGAGGGTGCCGCGCACGGTGATCACGTTGCGGTGCTCGGGGCTCTCGCTGGAGGTCGTCAGACGGACCTCGACACCGCGCTCCTGGGCGAACAGCGGGGCGTTGACGTAGGACACCGTCTCCGCCACCACGTCCTCGAACACGCCCTTCAGCGCGGACAGTTCGAGCACCTTCACGTCGTGCTGGGTGATCTCGCCGCGGACCTCGACGTCGAGCCGGACGGCGACCTCGCCGGCCAGCGCGGTGAAGATCCGGCCGAGCTTCTCGGCCAGCGGCAGGCCCGGACGGACGTCCTCGGCGATCACGCCGCCCTGGACGTTCACGGCGTCCGGTACGAGCTCGCCGGCGAGCGCGAGGCGCACCGACCTGGCGACCGCGATGCCCGCCTTCTCCTGCGCCTCGTCGGTGGAGGCGCCCAGGTGCGGGGTGGCGACCACGTTGTCGAAGGCGAACAGCGGGGAGTCGGTGCACGGCTCCTTGGCGTACACGTCGAGGCCCGCGCCGGCCACCCGGCCGTCGCGCAGCGCGCTCGCGAGCGCCTCCTCGTCCACGATGCCGCCGCGGGCGGCGTTCACGATGCGCACGGTCGGCTTGACCTTGTGCAGCGCCTCGTCGCCGATCAGGCCGATCGTCTCGGGGGTCTTGGGGAGGTGAACGGTGATGAAGTCCGAGACCTCCAGCAGCTCCTCCAGGGTGACCAGCTTGACGCCCATCTGGGCGGCGCGGGCGGCCTGGATGTAGGGGTCGTACGCGACGATCTTCATCCCGAACGCGGACATCCGCTGGGCGACCAGGACGCCGATCCGGCCGAGGCCGACGACGCCGAGGGTCTTCTCGCTCAGCTCGACGCCGGTGTACTTGTTGCGCTTCCACTCGCCCTGCTTGAGCGCGGCGTTGGCCGGCGCGATGTTGCGGGCGACGGAGATCAGGAGGCCGCAGGCGAGTTCGGCGGCGGTGACGATGTTGGAGGTCGGCGCGTTGACGACCATCACACCGGCCTTGGTGGCCGCGGCGACGTCCACGTTGTCCAGACCGACGCCGGCCCGGGCGACCACCTTGAGCTTGCGGGCGGCGGCCAGCGCCTCGGCGTCGACCTTGGTGGCGGAGCGGATCAGGATCGCGTCGACGTCGGCGATCGCGGTGAGCAGCTCGGTGCGGTCGGCGCCGTTGCAGTGGCGGATCTCGAAGTCGGGTCCGAGGGCGTCGACGGTGGCGGGCGACAGCTCTTCGGCGATCAGAACGACGGCGGTCTTGGATGTCACAGTGCTCACGACAGTGTGTCCTTAACTCTGCGGTTCCCCCGGCACGTAGGTGGCGTGGAAGGGCGGGGGAAGGTGGCATGCCGCGTAGGTAGACGCACGACGCTGTGGGCCTGACGCGCACTCGGAGTGTATCGACGGGCTGGCTGCCAGGCTGCTCCCGTCCGGCGAAATCACCCGGACGGGAGCAGCCTACTTGTACAAGGCAGTTGCGGAACCGGGCCGCGCGAACGGCCCGCGCAGGCTCAGGCCTTCTCGTTGACCCAGCTCATCAGCGAACGCAGCTTCTTGCCGGTGGTCTCCAGCAGGTGGTCCTCGTCGGCCTTCTTGTACTCGTTGTACTTCGGCAGGCCCGCCTTGTACTCGGCGATCCAGGTGTTGGCGAAGGTGCCGTCCTGGATCTCGGCGAGGACCTTCTTCATCTCGGCCTTGGTGTCGGCGGTGATGATGCGCGGGCCGGTGACGTAGTCGCCCCACTCGGCAGTCTCGGAGACCGACCAGCGCATCTTCTCCAGGCCGCCCTCGTACATCAGGTCGACGATGAGCTTCAGCTCGTGCAGGCACTCGAAGTAGGCGATCTCCGGCTGGTAGCCGGCCTCGACCAGGGTCTCGAACCCGGCCTTCACCAGGGCGGCGGTGCCACCGCAGAGGACGGCCTGCTCACCGAACAGGTCGGTCTCGGTCTCCTCGGTGAAGGTGGTCTTGATGACGCCGGCCTTGGTGGCGCCCAGGCCCTTCGCGTACGACAGCGCCAGGTCGAAGGCCTTGCCGGTGGCGTCCTGCTCGACGGCGACGATCGCCGGGACGCCGCGGCCCTCCTCGTACTGGCGGCGGACCAGGTGGCCCGGGCCCTTCGGGGCGACCATGCAGACGTCGACGTCCGCCGGGGGCTTGATGAAGCCGAAGCGGATGTTCAGGCCGTGGCCGAAGAACAGGGCGTCGCCGGACTTCAGGTGCGGGGCGATGTCGGCCGCGTAGACGTCGGCCTGGATCGGGTCCGGGACCAGGATCATGATGACGTCGGCCTCGGCCGCGGCCTCGGCCGGGGTGACGACGCGCAGGCCGGCCTCCTCCGCCTTGGCGCGGGACGTGGACTCCGGCTTCAGGCCGACCCGGACGTCGGCGCCGGAGTCGCGCAGGGACAGCGCGTGGGCGTGGCCCTGGCTGCCGTAGCCGATGACCGCGACCTTGCGGCCCTGGATGATGGACAGGTCGGCGTCGTCTTCGTAGAACAGCTCGGCCACGGGGGCACATCTCCTTGCATCATGGTGCCGGGGTACGCGGTATTCACCGTATGCGGTCCCGGCGGTTGTGGGGTCTTTGCTTCAGGGTTTGAGACGGGCGGGTCGCCGTCCCGCGCCGGTCAGGCGCTGCGGTCGAGTGCGCGCAGCGACCGGTCCGTGATGGAACGGGCGCCGCGGCCGATCGCGACCAGGCCGGACTGGACCAACTCCTTGATGCCGTAAGGCTCCAGCATCCGGAGCATGGCCTCCAGCTTGTCCGAACTGCCGGTGGCCTCGATGGTCACCGCTTCGGGCGACACGTCGACGGTCTTGGCACGGAACAGCTGGACGATCTCGACGATCTGCGACCGGGTCTCGTTGTCGGCGCGGACCTTCACCAGGACCAGTTCCCGCTGGATCGCAGCGGCCTGGTCGAGTTCGACGATCTTTATCACGTTCACGAGCTTGTTGAGCTGCTTGGTGACCTGTTCCAGCGGGAGGTCCTCGACGTTGACCACGATCGTCATCCGGGACACGTCCGGGTGCTCGGTCGGGCCGACGGCGAGGGAGTCGATGTTGAAGCCCCGACGGGAGAACAGCGAGGCGATGCGGGCGAGCACGCCGGGCTTGTTCTCGACCAGGACGGAGAGGGTGTGCTTGGACATGTGGTTCCTCAGTCGCTCTGGTGGTGGGGTCAGTCGGAGTCGTCGCCGAAGTCGGGGCGGACGCCCTTGGCGAACTGGATCTCGTCGTTGCTGGTCCCGGCCGCGACCATCGGCCAGACCATGGCGTCCTGGTGGACGATGAAGTCGATGACGACCGGACGGTCGTTGATCTCCATCGCCTGCTTGATGACCGCGTCGAGGTCCTCGGGGCGCTCGCAGCGCAGGCCCACGCAGCCCATCGCCTCGGACAGCAGGACGAAGTCGGGGATCCGGGTGCCCTGGGCGGGCGGCTCGATGCCGTCGTGGCCCGGGCCGGCGTGCAGCACGGTGTTGGAGTAGCGCTGGTTGTAGAACAGCGTCTGCCACTGCCGGACCATGCCCAGCGAGCCGTTGTTGATGACCGCGACCTTGATCGGGATGTCGTTCAGGGCGCAGGTGACCAGTTCCTGGTTGGTCATCTGGAAGCAGCCGTCGCCGTCGATGGCCCAGACCGGGGTCTGCGGGCGGCCGGCCTTGGCGCCCATCGCGGCGGGGACGGCGTAGCCCATGGTCCCGGCACCGCCGGAGTTCAGCCAGGTGCCGGGCTTCTCGAACCGGATGAACTGCGAGCTCCACATCTGGTGCTGGCCCACGCCCGCGGCGTAGATCGCCTCGGGGCCGACCAGCTTCCCGATCCGCTCGATGACCTGCTGCGGCGAGAGCTGGCCGTTCGGGGCCGGCTCGTAGCCGATCGGGTAGGTCTTCTTCCACTCGTCGAGCTTCTCCCACCACTCGGCGTAGTCGCCCTTGTGGCCGGCGTCGAACTCGGCCTGGACGGCGACGATCAGGTCGGCGAGCACCTCGCGGGCGTCGCCGACGATCGGCACGTCCGCCGGGCGGTTCTTGCCGATCTCGGCCGGGTCGATGTCGGCGTGGACGATCTTGGCGTACGGGGCGAAGCTGTCCAGCTTGCCGGTGACGCGGTCGTCGAAGCGGGCGCCGAGGGTGAACAGCAGGTCGGACTTCTGCAGGGCGGTGACGGCGGGGACGGAGCCGTGCATGCCGGGCATGCCCAGGTGCTGCGGGTGGCTGTCCGGGAAGGCGCCGAGCGCCATCAGGGTGGTGACCACGGGCGCGCCGGTCAGCTCGGCGAGGATCCGCAGCTCGGCGGTGGCCTGCGCCTTGATCACGCCGCCGCCGACGTACAGCACCGGGCGCTTCGCGCCGACCAGCATCTTCGCGGCCTCGCGGATCTGCTTGGCGTGCGGCTTGGTGACCGGTCGGTAGCCGGGCAGGGCGGCCTCGACCGGCCAGCGGAAGGTGGTGGTCGCCTGCAGCGCGTCCTTGGCGATGTCGACCAGGACCGGGCCGGGGCGGCCGGTGGCGGCGATGTGGAAGGCCTCGGCGATCACCCGGGGGATCTCGGCGGGGTCGGTGACCAGGTAGTTGTGCTTGGTGATGGGCATCGTGATGCCGCAGATGTCCGCCTCCTGGAAGGCGTCGGTGCCGATCGCCTTGGAGGAGACCTGGCCGGTGATCGCGACCATCGGCACGGAGTCCATGTAGGCGTCGGCGATCGGGGTGACCAGGTTGGTCGCGCCCGGCCCGGAGGTGGCCATGCAGACCCCGACCTTGCCGGTGGCCTGGGCGTACCCGGTGGCGGCGTGGCCGGCGCCCTGCTCGTGACGGACCAGGATGTGGCGCACCTTGGCCGAGTCCATCAGCGGGTCGTACGCGGGAAGGATGGCCCCGCCCGGGATGCCGAAGACGGTGTCCGCGCCCACGGCCTCCAGGGAGCGGATGAGCGACTGGGCGCCGGTCATGGTCTCGACGACGTGCTGGGGAGCGGGAGCGTTGGCGGCCGGGTTGTCCCCGCGGCGGGGGGATGCGGCGTGCTCGGTCATCTGCCTGTCTCTTCTCGGTTCTTGCCGACCCGGCTGCGGGCCCCGGTGCTGCGAGGGTGGGGTCCCGGTCCGGGTCGATCGCCGGCTCTGCCTCAATCCTCCCGCTCGATCCGTCGGAGCGACGTTCTCGGGCGGCCGAGGCCAGGGGTCTTGCGGGGGTGGAACAGCGTCAGTGCAACAAAAAACCCCTCGTGCCCAAGGGCATGCGAGGGGTGGCGCGTCGGTCTGTCACGAGCAGGGCGTGCGAGCCCTGTCAGCCGACGCGCCCGCCAAGTACGAGAATTCGGGTGCGCATGGCAACGACCATCCTCCCGTCCGGGGTGGCGTGTCAAGCAGGTGGGATGACCGTCTCGCCATGCGGACCGCCTGCCGGACCACCGACGGCCCGGTGTTCGGGCAGGTCAGAGCCGCCGTGGTGATGTGCGACACGTCCCGGCCCGGCGTCCGTCCGGCCACTCGCCCGGGTGTCGGCGGCCAGGTACCCGCGCCGGGTGGGGAGCGGGGCGGGGGGCTTCGGCAGCGGGTAGCCGCGGCGGGCCAGCGCGCGGCGCAGCCGGGGCTCGTCCAGCGGCGGGGCGAAGGCCGAGCCCTGGGCCTGCCCGCAGCCCAGCTCCTGCAGCACGGTGACCTGGCGGGGCAGGTCCACCCCCTCGGCGGCGGTGGCCATCCCGAGGTCGCGGCCGAGCCGCAGGGCGTGCCCGGCGAGCGTGCGGGCGAGCGAGGACTCGCCGAGGTCCCGGACCAGCGTGCGGTCCAGCTTGAGACCGTCCAGGGGCAGCCGGGCGAGGGCGCCGAGCGAGCCGCCGCCGGCGCCGTATCCGGCCAGCCAGGTGGAGACGCCGAGCCGGCGCAGCGCGGCCAGCCGCCGGCCGAGCTCGTCGGCGAGCGAGTCCGGCCCCATCCGGGACACCTCGATCACCAGCTCGCCGGGCGGCAGCCCGCTGTCGCGCAGCGCGGCGGCCACCGTCTCGTACAGGCCGGGCGAGCAGAGCCGCTCGGCGCAGAGCCGCACGGCCACCGGGACGGGCTCCGGCGCTCCGTGGCCCCGGCCGGGCCGGCCGCGCCGGGCGGCGGCCGCGGCGGCGGCCTCCTGGACCAGCCAGCGGGAGAACCGGGTGGCCGAGTCGCCGTGCTCGGCGGAGCGCAGGAACTCGGCCGGGGTGAGCAGCAGGCCGCCCGCGGAGCGCCAGCGGGGCTGCGCCTCGATGCCGGTCACCGCGCCGTCGGCGAGGTCCACCACGGGCTGGTGGAGCAGGGTGAAGCCGCCTTCGCGGACGGCCAGTCTGAGTCGTTCCTCCAGCTCGGTGCGGCGCTCCAGGTCGGCCCGCATCGCGGGGGTGTAGAGCACCACCCGGCCCTTGCCCTCGGACTTCGCGCGGTACATCGCGAGGTCGGCGTTGCGCATCAGCTCGTCGGCGGCGGTCCTGGGGTCGGCGGCGGGGCCGCGTTCGGGGGTGCCGAAGGCGATGCCGATGCTGGCGGCGACGCCGAGTTCGGCGCCGCCGATCCAGTACGGCTCGGAGAGCGCGACGCGCAGCCGGTCGGCCAGTTCCTGGACCTGGAGGCGGCCGAGCGGCCCGCAGACCAGCGCCGCGAACTCGTCGCCGCCGAACCGGGCGACGGTGTCGCCGCAGCGGACGGCGCCCTGCAGCCGGCGGGCGGCCTGCACCAGCAGCTCGTCGCCGACCTGGTGTCCGGCGGAGTCGTTGACCGCCTTGAAGCCGTCCAGGTCGAGGAAGAGCACGGCGATCCCGGCGCCGGTCCCGCCCTGCTGGCCGCGGGCGCCGAGGGCGGCCCGCAGCCGCTGGGCGAACAGCGCCCGGTTGGGCAGGTCGGTGAGCGGGTCGTGGAAGGCGTTGTGCTGCAACTGGGCCTGGAGCATGACGCGTTCGGTGACGTCCCGGCTGTTGAGCAGCAGCCCGTCGCGGTGCCGGCTGACCGTGGACTCGACGTGCAGCCACTCGCCGCCGCCGGAGCTGATCCGGCACTCCACCCGGGCGGAGGGCTCGGCGGTGCCCGGGGTGCGGTGGGTGGTGAGCCGGACCCGTGCGAGGTAGCGGCGGACCTCGGAGAGCACCCGGTCGACGTCCTCGGCGTGGACCAGGTCCAGCAGGTTCCCGCCGACCAGTTCCTCCGGGTCCCGCCCGTACACGCCGAGCGCGGCCGGGGAGACGTAGGAGAGCACGCCGTTCGCGCCGGCGATCATGATGACGTCGCTGGACCCCTGCACCAGGGAGCGGAAGTGCGCCTCCTTGTGGGCGAGTTCCTGGGCCAGCGACAGGTTGTCGAGCAGCATCACGCCTTGCCTGAGGATCAGTGCCAGCCCGACGGTGCACGCGGCCGCGGCCACCACGCGGTCCAGTGCGCGCCCGCCGAGGGCGTTGTAGAGGATTCCGGCGGTGCAGACGGCGGCGGCCGCGTACGGGGTGAGCGCGCTGAAGGTGGTGGCCACCCGGCGGCGCGGCAGACCGCCGGCCGAGGGGTGTTCGCGCAGCGGGCGGCGCCAGCGCGTCGACCACGGCGCCCAGGCCAGCAGCAGGCTGCCGGAGAACCAGCCGGCGTCCAGCAGTTCGCCGGAGTGGTAGCTGCTGCGCAGCCCCGGGGAGGTGAACAGGGCGTCGCACAGCACGGTGACGGCGAGCGCCAGCATCGCGGTGTGCACCGCCGCCCGGTTGCCGTCCCGGCCGCCGAAGCGCAGTCCGACCACCAGGCTGACCAGCAGGATGTCCAGCACCGGGTAGCCCAGGTTGAGCGCCAGCCGCAGCGGGGATCCGTCCTCGCCGGCCGCGATCCGGCCGAGCGCCAGGCTCCAGCTGAGGGTGAACAGCGAGCCGGCGATCAGCCAGCCGTCGAGCAGCAGGCACAGCCAGCCGGCCGCGGAGCGCGGGCGCTGGGCGAGCACCAGGACGCCGGTGATGGCGAGCGGCGCGAACAGCAGGAAGGCGTAGTCGGCGAGCGAGTCCCGGGGCAGCGGGGTGCGCACGACCAGCTCGTACCAGCCCCAGGTGCCGTTGCCGAGGGTGACCATGAGCGAGGAGAGACCGAACAGCAGCCAGGCCGGGCGGGCGTGCCCGCCGACCGTGCAGCCGTACACCAGGCAGGACAGCGAGGCCGCGAGGGCCGCGGCGGCCAGTCCGAAATCCCCCATGAAGATGGACAGTTGGGGGGATCCCCAGCCTGCGGCGGCACCCATGGCGTAGGCCAGGCAGAGTGCCCCCAGGGCGAGTCCCGGCAGGGCGCGGCTCTCCAGGAGCCGGCGCAGCGGGCCGCGCTCGACGGGCGCGGGCATGGTGTCGACGGCGGACGTGTCGGCGGGTGGTGCACCCGGGCGTCCGGCTCCGGGCAGCACCGTATCGGTGGAGCTCACTCGGCCTCTCCCCCTCCGGCCCGGGGCCTCGCGCCCCGGCCACGGGCCACCGGCCGCGCACCTCTCGGCCGTACGCGGCGACCTGGCACCCCGTCAGGACGGCGGCCCAGGGGGTGGGCGGCCGGTCGGTCGCCGCACCGTACCGATGCTCCCGAAACGGACCCTACACCAATTCCGTCACTCAATGACACGCACACTCAACTTAGAGTAATGGTGCGGGAGTGGGGGCTCGCTCCGGATTCCGACGGATCGGCCCGGTTGGCGGCGGCGCGCGGGCGGGGGCACACGCGGCGCGCACGGGAGCACGCGGCGGCGCCCGGCCCGCCGGGACCGGCCCGCCCGGCGGCGGTCCGGCCCGGCTCAGGGGCGCCGTCTCAGCGGCCGGACGGGGCCAGGTCGTCCGGGAACAGCCGCAACCGGTGCGCCAGTGCGGCGGCCTCGCCCCGGCCGCCGACCGCGAGCTTGCCCAGGATGTTGGAGACGTGCACGCTCGCGGTCTTCGGGGAGATGTACAGCTCCTCGGCGATCTGCCGGTTGGTCCAGCCCCGCGCGAGCAACCGGAGCACGTCCCGCTCACGGGGGGTGAGGTTGAAGGAGTCCCCGACGGAGACCGCCTGGGCCGGCACCGCCGCCGCGCGCTCGGCGGGGGCGAGGCTCAGCCCGGCCCGCTCGGCGAGGCCCGCGACCTGCGCCCCCAGCATGCGGTCGTCCCGTACGGCCGCCAGTTCGGCCGCCTCGCGCAGCAGTTCGGCCCCGGCCTCGCGCCGGCCCGCCTGCACCTCGGCCTCGCCGGCCCGCAGCAGGGCCAGCGCCAGCGGGTAGGGCAGGCCGGTCGGCCGCAGCGCCTCGACGGCGGCGGTCCACTGCCCGGGGTCGTCGGCGCCCGCGGCGCGGGCCAGTTCGGCCTCCAGCAGCCGGGCCCAGCCGTGGTGCAGCGGCGCCCTGGGCCGCAGCCCGTCGGCCGCCGCGGCGATCGCGGCCAGCGCCCCGGCCCGGCCCGCCTCGGCCTCCGGCAGGCCCCGGGTGTCGGCCTCCACCCCGGCGGCCTCGGTGAGCAGCGGGTAGACGTCGGACTCGTGGCCGAGTCGGCCGCCCTCCGCCAGCGCGGCGAGCAGTTCGGCGCGGGCCTCCAGCGGCCGGCCGCCGAGCGCGGCGAGCCGCACCGCCAGCCGGCTGATCGGCACGCTGTGCTGGACCTGCCCGACCCGGTTGGCCGACCGGGCCTGCGCCAGCATGGTCGCCGCGGTGGGCAGGTCGCCCTGCAGCAGGGCGAGTTCGCCGCGCATCCGGTCCAGGAACTCGGCGTGGGTGCCGCTCAGGCTGGTCAGTTCGCAGGCGGCGAGCACCTCGGCGGCCTCCCGGACCCGCCCGAGGTCGGTCAGCGCCTCGACCAGGTTGCCGGTCAGGATCGTGCCGATGTTGCGCAGCAGGCCGTTGCCGTCCGCGAACTCCAGGCCCTCGCGGGCCAGCCGTACGGCGGCCTCGGCCCGGCCCAGCCCGCGCTGCATGCTGGCCAGGTTGTTGATGCCGCGCAGCAGCAGGTCGGGAACGCCCAGCCGGCGGGCCCGCTCGACCGCCCCGGCGAGTTCGGTCAGCCCGCCCTCGGCGTCGCCGTGCACGTCGTAGCGCAGGCCGGCGAGGGTCATCCGGGCGTGCACCTCGACCGAGTGCGCGCCGACCTCCTCGGCGATCCGGATCGCGCGCTCGGCGAGTTCGAGGTGCTCGACGCCGGGCTTCTTGAGCATCGCCGAGCCGGCGCCGAGCGCGAGCACCTCGGCCTGGACGGCGGACGGCGGCAACTGCTCGACCAGCCGCAGCGCGTGGCCGATCTCCTCCTCGTCGCCGGAGCGGCGCAGGCTGCCCAGCATCCGGGCCCGGTTGATCCGGAACCAGGCCGCGCGCACCGGGTGCACCGTCTCGTCGACCAGCCGCAGCCCGCGCTTGGCCAGGCTCAGGCCGCGCTCGCGGTCGCCGCAGCGCCGGGCCGCGACCACCGCCTCGGCGAGCACGTCCTCCAGCTGGATCCGGCTGCACTCCTCGTCGGCGGTGTTGTGGTCGCAGGAGCCGGGCGGGTAGGTCTCGGCCCAGTCGTACGGGCGCAGGGTGTGCGCCAGCACGTCCTCGGAGACCATGTCCCACAGTTCCAGGGCCCGTTCCAGCATGCCCAGCTGCTCGGCGAAGGCGTTGCGGCGGCGGGCCGCGCGGGCGGCGTCCAGGGCGGTCGGCAGGGCCCGGGCCGGGTCGTGCGCGTGGTACCAGTAGTTGGCCAGCCGGGCCGGCAGCGCGTCGGAGGAGAGCAGTTGCGGCTGGGCCTCCACGGCGAGCGCGAACTTGCGGTTGATCCGGTGGCGTTCGCCGGGCAGCAGGTCGTCCGAGACCGCCTCGCGGACCAGCGCGTGCCGGAACCGGTAGCCCTCGCCCTCGCTGTCCGGGCGCAGGATGTTGGCGCCGACGGCCGAGCGCAGCGCCTCGATCAGCGCCTCCTCGTCGTCGTCCAGGACGGCCGCCAGCAGGGCGTGTTCGACGTGCGAGCCGCCCTCGGCGGCGATCCGCACCACCCGCTGGGTCTCCTCCTCCAGGCCCTCGACCCGCACCAGCAGGATGTCCCGGAGCGAGTCGGTCAGTCCGGCGCCGCAGCCGTCGTGGAAGGCGGTGGCCAGTTCCTCGACGAAGAACGGGTTGCCCTCCGAGCGGCGGTGGATCCGGTCCACCAGCTGGCGGTCGGGGGCGGCGGTGCCGAGGATGCCGGCCAGCTGGGCGGCCACCTCGCGGCGGTCGAACCGCGCCAGCTCCAGCCGCTGGACGGTGCGCAGCCGTTCGAGCTCGGCGAGGAAGGGGCGCAGCGGGTGCCGGCGGTGCAGGTCGTCGCTGCGGTAGGTGGCGATCAGCAGCACCCGGGAGCGGTGCAGGGTGCGCACCAGGAAGGCGAGCAGTTCGCGGGTGGAGCGGTCGGACCAGTGCAGGTCCTCGACGGCGAGGACGAGGGTACGCTCCGCGCCGAGCCGTTCGAACAGCCTTGCGGTGTGCTCGAACAGCCGGGCCCGGCCGTACTCGTCGTTGGGTTCGCCGTCCGCTTCTCCGAATTCGGAGAGCAGTCGGGCGAGGTGGCCCTCGCTGCCGGCTGCGGCGGCCTCGAACTCGGTGCCCAGCGAGCGGTGCAGCCGGCGCAGCGCGGCGGCCAGCGGCGCGTAGGGCAGGCCTTCGGCGCCGACTTCCAGACAGCTGCCGAGCGAGGTGACCGCGCCGCGGTCGGCGGCGCGCTGCAGGAACTCCTCCAGCAGCCGGGTCTTGCCGACGCCGGCCTCGCCGCCGATGAGGACGGCCTGCGGGCTGCCGGTGCCCGCCCGGCGCAGCGCGTCGGTCAGTTCGGTGATCTCGCTGCCACGGCCGACGAAGACGGGGCTGACCGATATCTGCTGCATGGAGGCGAGCATGCCATAGCCGGTGGGAGCCGGCCGAGGGGATATCTCCCCCGGCGAACGCCCGGAGGGGGAGACGCTCACTCGCAGCGTCTCCCCCTCCGGAACTCCGTCGGCACCGTCCTGGTGCCGCACCGTCAGCATTCGGGCCGACGCACGGGGCGCCGCGAGAAGCGGGCGGCCACCGGGCGCTGCCGCAGACGGCGGGCCTCCTTGGCCTCGCGCACCAGGCGCTCGTGCTCGGCGCGGGCCACGAGCTCGTGGGCCTGTTGCTGGAAGGTCTGGTACTCGATCACTTGGTTCCCCCTGCGGGTTTCTCACTGCGTTTCGCTGACAGGTAAGAGCTTCCTCTCCCAGTGGGGGGTGCGGCATCGGGAGCGTGCCCGATCTTCCGGGGCCCGGATGCCTTAGTTCTGGGCCAGGAAAAGGTTTAAGGCCCGACCTCACCCCAATACAGAGGTGAGACCGGGCCTTAGACCTTACTTAGAGGGCCTTAGACGCCTTAGATGCCTTAGGAAGGCAGGCCTAACGGCCTAGGCGCCCTCGACTTCCCGTGCCTACTGACCTTCCACGCCCAGCCGCTCCAGGATCAGGTCCTTCACGCGGGCGGCGTCGGCCTGGCCGCGGGTGGCCTTCATGACCGCGCCGACCAGCGCGCCCACGGCCTGGACCTTGCCGTCGCGGATCTTGGCGGCGATGCCCTCGTTCTCGGCGATGGCCTGGTCGACGGCGGCGCCCAGCGCGGAGTCGTCCGAGACCACGGCCAGGCCGCGCTTCTCGACGATCTCGTCCGGCTCGCCCTCGCCGGCCAGCACGCCCTCGATGACCTGGCGGGCCAGCTTGTCGTTCAGCTTGCCCTCGGCGACCAGCGCGGCGACCCGGGCGACCTGCACCGGGGTGATCGGCTGCTCGCTCAGCTCGGTGCCGGTCTCGTTGGCGCGACGGGCCAGCTCGCCCATCCACCACTTGCGGGCCTGGTCGGCCGGGGCACCGGCCGCGATGGTCTCCTGGATCGGGGCGACCGCGCCCGCGTTCAGCACCGACTGCATGTCCTTGTCGGACAGGCCCCACTCGGCCTGCAGCCGGGCGCGGCGCACCCGCGGCAGCTCGGGCAGGGCGGCGCGCAGTTCCTCGACCCACTCGCGGGAGGGGGCCACCGGCACCAGGTCCGGCTCGGGGAAGTAGCGGTAGTCCTCGGCGTTGTCCTTGATCCGGCCCGAGGTGGTGGTGCCGTTGTCCTCGTGGAAGTGGCGGGTCTCCTGGACGATGGTGCCGCCGTCGGTCAGGACGGTCGCGTGCCGCTGGATCTCGAACCGGGCGGCCCGCTCCACGCTGCGCAGCGAGTTGACGTTCTTGGTCTCCGAGCGGGTGCCGAACGTCGAGGTGCCGTTCGGGCGCAGCGACAGGTTGACGTCGCAGCGCATCTGGCCCTTGTCCATCCGGGCCTCGGAGACGCCGAGCGAGCGGATGACCTCGCGCAGCTCGGCGACGTACGCCTTGGCGACCTCTGGCGCGCGGTCTCCGGCGCCCTCGATCGGCTTGGTGACGATCTCGATCAGCGGGATGCCGGCCCGGTTGTAGTCGAGCAGCGAGTGGGTGGCGCCGTGGATGCGGCCGGTCGCGCCACCGACGTGGCTGGACTTGCCGGTGTCCTCCTCCATGTGGGCGCGCTCGATCTCCACGCGGAAGGTCGAACCGTCCTCCAGCTGCACGTCGAGGTAGCCGTTGAAGGCGATCGGCTCGTCGTACTGCGAGGTCTGGAAGTTCTTGGGCATGTCCGGGTAGAAGTAGTTCTTCCGCGCGAACCGGCACCACTCGGCGATCTCGCAGTTCAGCGCCAGGCCGATCTTGACGGCCGACTCGACGCCGACCGCGTTGACCACCGGCAGCGAACCGGGCAGGCCCAGGCAGGTCGGGCAGGTCTGACTGTTCGGCTCGGCGCCCAGTTCGGTCGAGCAGCCGCAGAACATCTTGGTCTTGGTACCGAGCTCGACGTGGACCTCAAGGCCCATCACCGGGTCGTACGACGCCAGAGCGTCCTCGTAGGAGACCAGGGTCATGACGCTCACAGCGTCCCTTCACTCAAAAGACTTCGGAGGTACGGGCCCGGCCGCCGCTGGCGCGGGGCCGGGCCTGGGCGCTCAGCTCAGCCCAGCAGCACGTCGTCGGAGCCCAGCCGGCGCAGTTCGCGCACCAGCAGGGCGGTGCCGGTGACCAGCGCGGCGGCGCCGACCAGGGCGTTGACCAGCTTGAGGGTGTCGCTCTCGTCGCGCGCCCTGCGGACGTCCTTGGCGATGGAGATGGCGCCGAAGGCGCTGGTGCCGATGGACAGCCACAGGCCGGGCTTGGAGTGCTTGAAGCCCTTCAGGGAGCCGGGGGACTTCGCCTTCTCGATCTTGCTCACAGTGCCGGTGCCTCCTCCAGCAGGGTGTGCCCCCACTTGTCGTTGAGTGCGGCCTCGACGGCGCCGCCCACGCGGTACAGGCGGTCGTCCGCCATCGCGGGTGCGATGATCTGCAGGCCGACCGGGAGATTGTCCTCCGGGGCCAGGCCGACCGGCAGCGACATGGCCGCGTTGCCCGCCAGGTTCGACGGAATCGTGCACAGGTCGGCCAGGTACATCGCCATCGGGTCGTCGGCGCGCTCGCCGATCGGGAAGGCGGTGGTCGGCGTGGTCGGCGAGACCAGCACGTCCACGCCGGCGAAGGCGGCGTCGAAGTCGCGCGAGATGAGCGTGCGGACCTTCTGGGCCGAGCCGTAGTAGGCGTCGTAGTAGCCCGAGGACAGGGCGTAGGTGCCCAGGATGATGCGGCGCTTGACCTCGTCGCCGAAGCCGGCCTCGCGGGTCAGCGCGGTGACCTCCTCGGCCGAGCGGCTGCCGTCGTCGCCGACCCGCAGGCCGTAGCGCATCGCGTCGAAGCGGGCCAGGTTGGAGGAGCACTCGCTGGGCGCGATCAGGTAGTACGCCGGCAGCGCCAGGGTGAACGACGGGCAGGAGACCTCGACGACCTCGGCGCCCAGCTCGCGCAGCAGCTCCACCGACTCCTCGAAGCGCTGCATCACGCCGCTCTGGTAGCCCTCGCCGGAGAACTCCTTGACGACGCCGATCCGCATGCCGCGGACGTCGCGCATCCGCGCGGCCTCGACCACGGCCGGGACCGGCGCGTCGATCGAGGTGGAGTCCAGCGGGTCGTGGCCGGCGATGGCCTCGTGCAGCAGCGCCGCGTCCAGCACGCTGCGGGCGCACGGGCCGCCCTGGTCCAGGCTGCTGGAGAAGGCGACCAGGCCGTAGCGGGACACCGAGCCGTAGGTCGGCTTGACGCCGACGGTGCCGGTGACGGCGCCGGGCTGGCGGATCGAGCCGCCGGTGTCGGTGCCGATCGCCAGCGGGGCCTCGAAGGCGGCCAGCGCGGCGGCCGAACCGCCGCCGGAGCCGCCGGGGATGCGGGTGAGGTCCCACGGGTTGCCGGTCGGGCCGTAGGCGGAGTTCTCGGTGGAGGAGCCCATCGCGAACTCGTCCATGTTGGTCTTGCCGAGGATGACGACGCCGGCGTCCTTGAGACGCGTGGTCAGGGTGGCGTCGTACGGCGGGATCCAGCCTTCGAGCATCTTGGAACCGCAGGTGGTCGGGACGCCCTTGGTGGTGAAGACGTCCTTCAGCGCGAGCGGGACGCCGGCCAGCGGGCCCAGCTCCTCGCCCTTGGCGCGCTTCTCGTCGACGGCCCTGGCGGCGGCCAGCGCGCCCTCGGTGTCGACGTGCAGGAAGGCGTTGACCTTCTTGTCGACGGCGTCGATGCGGTCCAGGTGCGCCTGCGCGACCTCGACGGCCGACACCTCGCCCTTGGCGATGGCGCCCGCGGTCTCGGCGGCGCCCCACTTGATGATGGGAGTACGAATCGGCTCGGTCATCTCGGTCAGTCCTCCCCGAGGATCTGCGGCACACGGAAACGCTGGTCCTCGGCGGCGGGGGCGCCGGACAGCGCCTGCTCCGCGGTGAGCGAGGGCCGCACCTCGTCCGCGCGCATGACGTTGGTCAGCGGCAGCGGGTGGGAGGTCGGCGGGACGTCCTGTCCGGCGACCTCGGAAACGCGGGCGACCGCGCCGATGATCACGTCGAGCTGCTCGGCGAAGTGGTCCAGCTCTTCGGGCTTCAGCTCAAGACGCGACAGCCGGGCGAGGTGGGCGACCTCCTCGCGCGTGATGCCAGGCATGCAGCGATCCTCAGGGTGAGTTCTGGTGAGGCCCGGCGGTGCCTTGCGGGCGGTGCCGGGCCCGGGCAGGAGCAGCCGGGTCCGGCGCTCCGTCCTCATGGTCTTTGGACCCCATCCTATGGGGCCCGGACCGGCCACCGGCCAACGCGTTTGCCGAGGTGCCCGTCACCGCCGGGCGGACGTCCCCGCCGCCGGGCGCGTCACTGCGGCCGGAAGCGGGCCCAACTCTGCGTGCCCGGCGCCTTGATCTCCATCTGCGCGGCCTGCACCGCCTGGACCACCGGCGGCAGCACCGGGGGCAGTACGGGCGGCAGGACGGGCGGGAGCGTCGGCGGAATGGCGGGTTGGACGATCGGCTTGCCGCCCTGGACCTGCTGGAAGCCGGCCCGCAGCGGGGGCGGCGCGCCCAGCCGCTCCACCGGCGGGGCGCCGGTGCGGTGCACCCGGAGCCAGGCGGTGGCCTGCTCGGCGGGCAGCGCGGCCGACACCAGCCAGCCCTGGACGGCGTCCACGCCCATGCAGTGCAGCCGCTCCCAGGTCTCGTCGTCCTCGACGCCCTCGGCGACCACGGTCAGGCCCAGCGAGTGGGCGAGCTCCACGGAGCAGCGGACCACCGCCGCGTCGTGGTCGTCGGCGACCATCCGGGAGACGAAGGAGCGGTCGATCTTCAGCTCGCCGACCGGCAGGCTGCGCAGCCGCACCAGCGAGGAGTGCCCGGTGCCGAAGTCGTCCAGGGACATCCCGACGCCGTAGCCGCGCAGCTCGGCGAGGGTGTCGGCGGCCCGCCGGGAGTCGTCCAGCAGCAGCCGCTCGGTGATCTCCAACTGGAGCGCGTGGGCCGGCACCTGGTGGCGCACGAGGTGGCCGGCGACGCGCTGGGCGAAGCCGGGGTTGAGCACGTCGCGGGGCGAGACGTTGACCGCGACCTGCACCTGCAGCCCCTGGTCGCGCCAGTACGCCAGCTGGCCGACCGCCGCCTCCAGCACGTAGTCGGTGAGCCGGGGCATCAGGCCGCTGGACTCGGCGAGCCCGACGAACTCGTCCGGCGAGACCCGGCCCTGGCCGGGGCGGTCCCAGCGCAGCAACGCCTCCAGGCCGACCACCCGGCCGTCGAAGGCCACCTTGGGCTGGTAGTGCAGCTGGACCTCGCCGGTCTCCAGGGCCCGCCGCAGGTCACCGAGGAGGCCGATGCGGTACGGGGTGTCGGCGTCCTGGGTCTCGTCGTACTGGGCGACGCCGCTGCGGCCGCTCTGGGCGTGGCCCATCGCGACGTCGGCCCGGCGCAGCAGCGACTCGGCGTCCTGGGCGTGCTGGGGGTAGACGCAGACGCCGGCGCTGGCCTCCAGGACGAGCAGCAGACCGTCCAGCCGGATCGGGGCGGCGAGTTCGGCGATCAGCGCATTGGCGACCCGTTCCAGGCTGTCCGGGCAGTTGATGCCGGGCAGCAGGACGGCGAACTCGTCGCCGCCCATCCGGGCCACCATCGGGCGGCCGCGCCGGTAGTGCCGGGGCAGGCCGGCGAAGACGTCGTCGATGGACTCCCGGGTGGGGCTGCCGGCCGGGCCGCCGGAGCGCAGCGCGCGGTGCAGTCGGCGGGCGATGTGAACCAGCAACCGGTCACCGGCCGTATGACCGAGTGTGTCGTTGAGTGATCGGAAGCGGTCGAGGTCAAGCAGGATGAGACCGACGCTGTAGCCCTGGTCGCACTCCGCGATCGCCTCCTGGGCGGCCAGCAATAAGGCCTGACGGTTGGGCAGGTCCGTCAGCGGGTCGGTCAGCTGGTCGCGGGCGCGGTCCCGGGCGATCCGCCAGGCCGCCACCAGCACGGCCAGGGGCACCGCGAACAGCGGCAGCAGCTCGGGTTCGTACCGGTAGACCAGGACGGCCAGCGGGATGAGCGGCGCGGCTCCGGCCAGCAGCACGCCGAGCAGCAGGACCGCACCCGCCACCCCCTGCGGCGGGCGTGTGGGCGCGCCGCCGGTCGTACGATCCATAAGCCCTGTCCTCCGTCGGGCCCGCCCCGTCAGGCCGCCTTACGGTGAGGCACCGTGCCGGTACCGACAGCTGCCGGGCATGGAGCGACCCCGAGGAGCACCGGCTCAGCCGGTGCCCCCACCCCTGCTGACACTCTGTTGCGCTCCAGGGTATGCCGGGGTCGACCCGGTGGGCAGACTTTCGGACAACCGGAAACGCGCCACCACGCTCGGGTGTCGCACGGTGACACAATGCCCGCTCTCACCGGACGACACCCGATGACGTTGCATCAGGACGATAACAACACCGATTCGGCCGCCCGGCGCTCGGGTCGGTTCCGGATCAGCCCTCGACGGGCGCCTCCTGCGGCTGCGCGGCCTCCTCCGGCTCCGGAAGCCCCAGGTGGGCCCGGGCGGCGGCCGGCCCGTCGGCCAGCAGGACGGCGAAGCCCGCGTCGTCCAGGACCGGCAGTCCAAGCTGAACGGCCTTGTCGTACTTGGATCCTGGGTTGTCACCGGCGACCACAAAATCGGTCTTCTTCGAAACCGAACCGGTCACCTTCGCTCCGCGCGAGGTCAGCGCCTCCTTGGCACCGTCCCGGGTGTGGCCGGCCAGCGTGCCCGTCACCACGACGGTCAGCCCCTCCAGCGGGCGCTCCGCCTCCTCCTCGTCCGCGAACTCCTCGGTGAAGCGGACGCCCGCGGCACGCCACTTCTCCAGGATGTCGCGGTGCCACTGCTCCTGGTACCACTCGACCACCGACCGGGCGATGATCGGCCCGACGCCCTCGACCGCGGCCAGCTCCTCCTCGGTGGCCGAGAAGATCCGGTCCAGGTCACGGAACTCCCGGGCCAGCTCCTGCGCCGCGACCGGCCCCACGTGCCGGATCGAGAGACCGTTGAGGAACCGCCACAGCGGACGCTCCTTCACCTTCTCCAGGTTCTCCAGCAGGATTGCGGCGGTCTTCTTGGGCTCGCCCTTCTGGTTGGCGAAGAAGGTGGCCTTCTTCTCCTTGCCGGTGCGGTCGTCCAGCTTGGGCATGCCGGTCTTCTGGTCGCGCACCAGCACCTGGATCGGCAGCAGCTGCTCCATCGTCAGCCCGAAGACGTCGCCCTCGTCCCGCACGGGCGCCTCAGTCGGCTCCAGCGGCTGCGTCAGCGCGGTGGCCGCGACGTAGCCCAGGCCCTCGACGTCCAGCGAGGAACGGCCGCCCAGGAAGGCGATCCGCTCCCGGATCTGGGCCGGGCAGAACTGGGCGTTGGGGCAGCGCAGATCGATGTCGCCCTCGGCCATCGGGCGCAGCTCGGCCCCGCACTCGTGGCAGTGCGAGGGCATCACGAACTCCCGCTCGGTGCCGTCCCGCAGGCTCTCGACCGGGCCGAGGATCTCCGGGATGACGTCACCGGCCTTGCGCAGCACGATGGTGTCGCCCAGCAGCACGCCCTTGGCCTTGACGACCTGCTGGTTGTGCAGCGTCGCGTACTGCACCATCGAGCCCGCCACCTTCACCGGTTCGGCCAGCACCGCGAACGGGGTGGCCCGGCCGGTGCGGCCGATGCCGACGCGGATCTGCGCCAGCTTGCCGGTGACCTCCTCCGGCGGGTACTTCCAGGCGATCGCCCAGCGCGGCGACTTCGAGGTGGCCCCGAGCCGGCCCTGCAGGGCGATCTCGTCCACCTTCACGACCACGCCGTCGATCTCGTGCTCGACCGAGTGCCGCTGCTCGCCGAACTGCCCGATGAACGCCCGCACCTCGTCCAGCGTGCCCACGACCCGGTTGTGCCGGGCCGTCGGCAGGCCCCAGCCGCGCAGCAACTCGTAGGCGTGCGACTGGTTGTCGATGTCGAAGCCGACCCGGGCGCCGATGCCGTGCACCACCATGTGCAGCGGACGGGAGGCGGTGACCAGCGGGTCCTTCTGGCGCAGCGAACCGGCGGCGGCGTTGCGCGGGTTCATGAACAGCCGGATCATCGCCCGGGGCCGCTTGCCCTCGGCGGCGCGCTCCTCGTTCTCCCGGCGGCGGCGCTCGTTCTCCTCCACGAAGGAGGCGTTGAGCGCCTCGAAGGCCTCGGTCGGGAAGTAGACCTCGCCGCGGATCTCCACCAGCTCGGGGACGTCCTCGCCGTCGAGCCGGTGCGGGATCTCCTTGATGGTGCGGACGTTGGCGGTGATGTCCTCGCCCACCCGGCCGTCGCCGCGCGTCGCCGCCTGCACCAACTGGCCGTTCTCGTAGGTGAGGTTGACGGCCAGGCCGTCCACCTTGAGCTCGCACAGGTAGTGGTAGTCGATGCCGTCCAGCTCGCCGGCGACGCGCTCCGCCCAGGCAGCGAGCTCCTCGTCGTCCATCGCGTTGTCGAGGCTGAGGAGGCGCTCGCGGTGCTCGACCTCGGCGAACAGCTCGGTGGGGGCGCCGCCGACCTTCTGCGTCGGGGAGTCGGGCGTGACCAGGCCCGGGTGCCCGGCCTCCAGCGCCTCCAGCTCGCGCATCAGGGCGTCGAACTCGGAGTCGCTGACGACCGGCGCGTCCTGCTCGTAGTACCGGGCGCGGTGGTCGGTGATCTCCTGCGCCAGCTCGGCGTGCCGCCGGCGCACCTCCGCCGGTACGTCCTCCCAGCCCTCGACAGCCGTCACCGCAAGCCCTCCTACGTTCTCATTCCGGGTTGTCCACCAGGCTCTGCGCCGCCCGCACGCTCTGCGACAGCGCCCTGCGCGCGTACGCCGGGGAGGCCCCGGCCAGCCCGCAGGTCGGCGTCACCAGCACGCGGCGGCCCAGCAACTCCGGGGCGAACCCGAGCCTGCGCCACAAGGTCCTGACACCCTGGACACTACCGGCCGGGTCGGACATCCCCAGGTCAGTGGAGGGGACGACACCCGCGAGGATCATCGTGCCCGCATCCACGGCCTCGCCCAGGTCGTCGTCCGAGCGCTCGGTGAGGAGGGAGAAGTCGAGGGAGACGCCGGCCACACCGGCCCGGCGCAGCAGCGGGATCGGGACGTCCGGCGCGCAACTGTGCACCACCACGGGCGCGTCCAGGCCGCGGATCACCTCCCGCAGCACCTCCTCGGCGACCTGCCGGTCCACGGCCCGCAGCCGCTGGAAACCGCTCGCGGTCCTCACCGATCCGGCCAGCACCGCGGGCAGCGAGGGCTCGTCCAGCTGCAGCACGACGTCCGCACCCGGGACCCGCCTGCGGACGTCGGCGAGGTGGCGGCGCAGGCCCTCGGTGAGCGAGCCGGCGACGTCCCGGCAGGCGCCGTGGTCGGCGAGCGCCTTCTCGCCGTGCTTCAGCTCGACGCTCGCCGCCAGCGTCCACGGGCCCACGGCCTGGACCTTCAGCGCGCCCCGGTAGCCCTGGGTGAACTCCTCCAGGGCGTCCAGGTCCTCGCCGAGCCACGAGTGGGCCCGCCGGGTGTCCCGGCCGGGGCGGTCGGTGAACCGCCAGCCGCTCGGCTCGGTCTGCGCGAACAGCTCGACGAGGAAGCCGGCGCCGCGCCCGATCATGTCGGCGCCCGGCCCGCGCGCGGGCAGCTCCGGCAGGAACGGCAGGTGCTCCAGCGCCCCGGTGGAGGTCTTGGCGGCCTCCCGGGCGTCGGTACCGGGCAGCGATCCGACACCGGTGGCGGCGCCGCGCAGGTCGGGGAAGGGGTGTGGGGTGCTCACCCGTCCGAGCCTAGTGCGCGGCGCCGGTGCCCGGTTCCGCGCCCGGTCTCAGCGGCCCGGGCGGACGCTGATGTCGGTGATCTCCGCGTCCCGGGAGGCGTCCAGGGCGGCCAGGACCGCCCGGGCGACGGACTCGGGGTCGATCCAGCGGCCGGCCTCGTACTCCTTGCCCTCCTGCTGGTGCACCTTGGCCTGCATCGCCGTGGCGGTGCGGCCCGGGTAGACCGAGGTGACCCGGACGCCGCCCGCGTGCTCCTCCTGGCGCAGCGAGTCGGCGAGCGCCTTCAGGCCGTGCTTGCTCGCCGCGTACGCCGACCACTCGGCGTGGGCGTTCAGGCCGGCACCGGAGTTCACGAAGACGACGTGGCCCCTGGCCAGGCGCAGGGACGGCATCAGCAGGCGGGTCAGCTCGGCGGGGGCGACCAGGTTGACGTTCAGCGTCTCCTGCCACGCCTTCACCGGCAGCTCGCCCACCGTGCCCAGCTCGACCACCCCCGCGACGTGCAGCAGCGAGTCCAGCTCGACGGGCAGCGCCTGGTGCCCGAAGGCCCAGGACAGCTTCGCCGGGTCGCCGAGGTCGCCGACCAGGGTGTTCGCCCCGGGGAAGCGCTCCCGCAGCTCCGCGGCCCGGCGGGCGTCGCGGGCCAGCAGCCAGAGGTCGTCCCCGCGCTCGGCGAGCCTGCCCGCCAGGACGGCGCCGATGCCCGAACCGGCACCGGTGATCAGATGTGCAGCCATGGGTCCGATCCTCTCAGGCCTTGAGCTGCGCAAAAACCTCGGCGGGCGTGTCGGCGAAGGTCATCAGCTCCGACAGCGGCCGGGGCAGGAAGCCCTCGGCGTCCATCCGCTCCAGCTGGGTCCGCAGGCCCGCGTAGAAGCCCTCGGTGTCCAGGACGACCACCGGCTTCTCGAACATCCCGTGCTTCTTGAGCTCCAGCACCTCGGTGACCTCGTCCATCGTCCCGAGCCCGCCCACCAGCACGACGATCGCGTCCGCCCGGCCCACCAGCTCGGCCTTGCGCTCCGCGAGGTCACGGGTCATGACCAGCTCGTCGGCGCCGACGTACCCCTTGTGCTTCAGCATCTCGACCATGATCCCGACCAACGTGCCGCCCGCGGCCTTCACCTCGTCGGCGAGCAGGCCCATCAGCCCGGCGTTCGAGCCGCCCCACACCAGGGTGTGCCCGCCCTCCCCGAGGAGCCGGGCGAACTCCGCGGCCGGGGCGGAGTAGCGGTCGTCGAGTGAGTACGCGGAGCAGAAGACAGTGATGTTCATAGTGCTCACTGGTCTATCACGCCACCTCTCCCCCGCTCACCGGCATTACGCCCGGCCGGTGGCGACCCCTAAGGTGCTGCGCGTGCGCCAACTCGAAATATCGGACCTGATCACGGCCGTGGACCCGCGTGACGGCCGGCGGCTCCCGGTCCTGCGCGAGGACGTCGTCCGGCAACTACGGGAGGGCGGGGACGAACGGGCGGCCCGGATCGTCGCCGGACTGCCCGCCGACCGGGACGGCGCACTCGACCCCGTCGCCGTCGACCGGCTGCTCGTCAGCGTGCACACCGAACTCCAGCGGCTCAGCGAGGAACTGCGCATCGGCGACCGCCTCGTCCACCTGCTCGGCCCGCTGTTCACCGCGATCCGGGCGGCGGACGGCGGGCGGCCCGGGCCGTACCGCCTGGTCGACATCGGCTGCGGCCTCGGCTACCTGGTCCGCTGGCTCGCCGCGACCGGCGCCCTCGGCCCCGACGTCGAACTCGTCGGCGTGGACCTCAACGCCGCACTCGTCGGCGAGGCCGACCGGCTCGCCCGGGCGGAGGGACTCGACTGCCGCTTCGTCCACGGCAACGCCTTCGAACTGCCGGAAGCCGCCACGGTCTACGTCTCCACCGGAGTGCTGCACCACTTCGGCGCGGACGCCCTCGGAGAGTTCTTCCGGGCACAGGCCGCGTCGCCCGCCCTCGCCTTCTGCCACTTCGACATCGCCGCCACCGGCCTGGCGCCCATCGGTGCCTGGGTCTTCCACCGCGCCCGGATGCGCCACCCGCTCGGCCGCCACGACGGCGTGGTCTCCGCACAACGGGCCCACCCCGACGAGGTGCTGCTGCGGGCGGCGGCGGTGCCCGGCATGCGGGCGCTGGTGTACGAGCCGCGCGGGCTGTCCAACCCGTTCTGCACCACCCTGCGGCCGGTGATCGGGGTGCGGCCGGAGCTGGAGGCGCCACTGCGGCAGGCGCTCGGACGCCGGGCCCGACGGCTGGTCGGGCCCGAGCACCTGGTCGGGGCCGCCCGATGACACCCGCCGTGTTGCTCCTGCTGCTGGGCCTGGTCGACGCGGCCTTCAGCGGCTTCCGCGCCTACGCCGGCCGCGACGCCCGCATCCGCAAACACCGGGGCAACGTCCGGGCCGCCGGGCGGGGATTCGCCGTCGGGGCCGCCTTGTTGACGGCTCCGGCCGTGGTGGCGGGCCTGGTGCTGGTGACGGCCGCCGACCGGGCACGGACCTTCGGGGTCCTGACCGCCGGAGGCTTCGGTTACCTGCTCCCCCTGGCCGTCTACGCGGCAGCCGTCCTGCTCTCACTGGCGGCCTACTTCACCCTGCCGTTCCGCGCCGGCACCCTGGCGATGGTCATCGGCCTAGGCCCGCTGACCCTGCTGCGGCCCCTCGCCGTCGTCGCGGCGTGCTGCGGCGCGGTCCTCAACGGTGGTGGCGTTCCGGCCCTGCTGGTCGGCGCGGTCGCCGGTGCGGCGGTCCTCTGCGTCGAGCCCGTCGTGCACTGCCGCTGGTACGGCGAGGTGCAGTAGAGCCCGCCACCGGAGGTCAGTCCTTGTACGGGAGGAGCTCCGACAGGCTCAGGGTGAAGCCGAAGGGCTCCGGAATGCCGATCGCATCGCCGAACTTCCGGTCACTGCGGGTGTGGTAGCGGTCGCGGTTCGGCTCCGAGAACAGCGCCACCGTCTGCTGGCGCGGGTCCACGATCAGGTGGAGCGGGATGCGCATCGCGGCGTAGTCGTGCAGCTTGTCCATCCAGTCATTGCCCGGATTGGACGGCGAGACGATCTCGACGGCGATCAGGGCTTCGGCGGCGGGGGCCTTGTTGCCGGGCTCGGAGAGGACCTCCAGCGGCAGGTACGTCAGGTCGGGCTCGCGCCCCTTCGAGACGTCCGGGCTGACGATCTCGCTCCGCTCGCTGGGGAGGTAGCCGTCAGGTGCATGCTGCTCGAACTGCCTGCACACCTGGCCGCGTTGAGCTGATGAATATCGGAAGGAGACGCCTGCATGATCAACGTGTCTCCGGACCATTCGATCCGGACACCCTCTCCGGAGGGTGCGCCTCGGACATCGTCGGCCACTGCTCCTCAGCGTAGTGATCAGGGGCGGAGCACGGTTCACCCCGCCCCCAACTCCGTTGTGCCGGAAGGGTTCGGTACGCGGCTGATGGCCCGGCGGCAGAAGCGGGGCGGGACTCCCCGGCGGTGGACGAACCGTTCGCGCAGGACGGCCGGGCCCGCGAATCAGGACCCACCGGTCACGGGTGCTGGAAGAGCACCTCCGGGTTCGCCGGCGACGGGCCGTCGAGGAGGGGCTGGTGGACACCCTTCAGGGTGCGGTCGAAGAAGGCCCCGACGTACTCCCGGGTGAGCTGCATGCCGCGCTCCGGCGAGGTGGTCGTCCCCGGGGGGAACGGCAGACCGATCTCGGCGGCCAGGACCGGGACGTCCGTGAAGCTGGCGTGGTTGGCACCCGCGACGGCCAGCCAGGGCTTGTAGCCCTTCCATCCCGCCCAGGCCTTGCCCCAGGACGGGTCCCCGCCGTCGGCTGTGTGGTTGCTCTGCTTGCCGAGCAGGAGGAACGAACGGCCCTGCAGCGCGTCGGCCGGGACCGGCGGGAAGAACGCTCCGTCCATGTTGACCCCGGCCCGGATCCGCCGGTCCTCGGCCATCGCGTTCAGTGTCGAGGCGCCGCCGATGGAGTGTCCGGCCATGCCGATGCGGTCGCGGTCGATGAGGTGGGACAGCCGCCAGGCGGGGTCGTGCCCGGTCAGCCGGTCCAGGACGAACGACACGTCCTTCGCCCTGCTGTCGGGGAGGGTGTCCGGGGCGCCGCCCTCGCACAGCGTGCAGCCCGGGGTGGTGCCGTCGGCGAGCGTCTCCCCCGAGTCCTCGTAGGTGTGGCCGACCAGGGCCACGACGTAGCCGTGACTGGCCAGGTCGGTGGCCAGGCCGGTCAGGGTGGCGCGGGGGTTCTCGAAGCCGGGCGAGAGGACGACCAGCGGGAACTTCCCGCCGGCGGCCCGGGCCCCGCTGTAGGCGTAGGTCGTGGTGTTCGCGACGTCCTGCGGCCGGAGTCCGGTGCCCGGCGGGACCCGCGTCGCCACGAAGCCCTGTGCCTCGCCGAGGGTCATGTACGGCGCGGGGACGCCGGTGTCGTGCCGGGCCGGGTAGAACATCGACACCGCCAGCTGCCGCGGCCCGGCCGTGGGCACCCAGGGGTCGGTGCGGTCCTGGTCGGTCAGGTGCAGCACCTCCTCGCCGACCGCGTACGGCCCGGTCGGGCGGGGCAGCTCGCCGTGGAAGGCCGCAGGGGTCACGGCGACAGCCACGGCGGCGGGCGACGGCGAGGCCGTAGCGGCCCCGGCGATCGGGAGGGGAAGGGCGAGAACGAGGGCCGCGACGGCCGCGATACGGCGAGATCGGTTCATGGCCGTGAGACTAGGTTCGTGGCCCGGGCCCCCGGATCAGCCCGATTGATGCATTCTCCGGCCGTGGTCATCCGGAGGACCGGGCGGGGGGGGGGGCCCGCGTGGTTGGCCCGGCGGGGGTGTATCGCGGGCGAGCGCGGCCCCGCGGGCGGGGGCGCGTCGCGGTGCCGCGCAACCC